>CAINDO010000561.1 GCA_903847385.1 uncultured Myxococcales bacterium | reverse complement strand
CCCTGGACGCCGCCTTCGCGGCGAGCGCCTCGGGCGCCGGGGGCGGTGCCGGCGTGGCGCCGGGCGGTGCGCGCGAGGCGATGGTGCAGGGCTCGCCGCCGGGCAATGTGGTGCCTCACCCCTCGGCGGAGAGCTTCTCGGCGGCCATGGCCGATGGCGGCGCGCCGCCCGCGCCGGCCCCGGGCGGCGGGTCGGGCGGTTCGGGCTTCGCGGCCACGGGCGCCACGGGCGCAGGGGCGACCTCGGCCGGCGATTGGTCCGATGGCGCGCCGCGCCAGCAGCCGCCGGGTCAGGTGCGCGAGCCGCCCATCCAGTCCGGGAGCACGCTGCGGTTCTGAGCGCCGCGGCCTCGGCACCCCACCCGCGCGTTCGCCCCGACCCACTTTCGAAGGGCGAGCTGCCCGCGCCGCTGCGCACCGAGTGCCAGGAGTCCCCGCCATGAAGCTGACCTCGCCGGCCTTCGCCGCCGGAGCGACCATTCCCATCGCCTACACCGCCGCGGGCGTGGACCGCTCGCCCCCGCTGGAGTGGGCCGAGCTGCCCGTGGGCACGCGCGCGCTGGCGCTGGTGGTGGACGATCCGGACGCCCCGGCGCCCAAGACGCCGTGGGTGCACTGGGTGCTGGCCAACCTGCCGCCGCGGCCGTCGGGTCTGCCCGGCGGTGTGTTGCCCGAGGCGCTGCCGCGCGGCGCGGTGCAGGGCCGCAACGACTGGGGCCGGGTCGACTACGGCGGCCCGAACCCGCCTTCGGGCGAGCATCACTACCGCTTCACGCTGTACGCGCTCGACAGCGCCGTTTCCGTCACGCAGGGCGTGTCCAAGCCGGAGCTGCTGCATGTGTTGCGTGGACACATCCTCGACCAGGCCACGCTGATCGGCCGCTTCGCGCGGGGCTGAGCGTCAGGGCGGCTCGCGCCGGATGCCCAGCAGGCGCCGGGCCTGGGAGGCCGCGAGGCCGAGCCCGCTGCGCGCGAACACCAGGGCGAGGCGCATCTTGTTGGTGCGGCGATCGGCCAGATCACCGGCCAGATACAGGGCGCGACACAGGTTGCGCTGGCGCTTGCCGCTCGAGGTCTTGGGCAGCGCGCCGGGCCCGACGAGCACGACCTCGTCCACCTGCACGCCCACGGTGGTCTGCACGGCCTCGGTCACGCCGGTGGCCAGTCGCTCGCGCGCGCCGGCGTCCGACTCCGAGGTCTCGCACACGATGACCACCAGATCGACGGCCTGCTGTTCGTCGTACACGCCGAAGGCGATGACACCGCCGCCCTTGACGCCGGGTATCTGTTCGGCGACACGCTCGATGTCTTCGGCGTAGTAGTTGCGGCCGCGGACGATGATGAGATCCTTCACGCGGCCGGTCACGAAGAGCTGACCCTGGGCGAAGTAGCCCAGGTCGCCCGTCCACAGCCAGCCATCGTTGAGCACGCGGGCGGTGGTCTCTGGGTCGTGGAAGTAGCCGGCCATCACACTCGGGCCGCGGACGACGATGTGTCCCACCTCGCGCTCGGGCAACAGTTCGCCCTGCTCGCCGACCACGCGGACCTCGTGGCCGGGCACGGCGGTGCCGACCCCCACGATGCCGATCGTGCCCTCGCCCTCGGCGGGCACGGCCTGGCCGTCGGCGAGGCCCATGCGGTCGACACGGTCGACGGTCAGGGGCGTGCGGGGCTTGGGGAAGGAGACTGCCAGGCTGCATTCGGCCAGGCCGTACACGGGCAGGATGGCCTCGCGCTTGAAGCCGTGGGGGCCGAACACACGGACGAAGTCGTCCAGCGTGCCGGGGTTCACGGGCTCGGCGCCGTTGAGGGCGAACCGCCAGCACGAGAGGTCCAGCCCGGCGCGGTCGGCGGGCTTCAGGCGCTTGACGCACCGCGCGTACGCGAAGTTGGGCGCCGGCGAGAGCGTGCCCCGGTGGCGGTGGATGGCCCAGAGCCAACGGCCCGGGTCCATGAGAAAGGTCGTCGGCGACATGAGCACCAGCGGCAGCCGCCAATAGATGCAGAACAGCAGGGCGCCGATGAGTCCCATGTCGTGATACAGGGGCAGCCAGCTCACGCCGACGTCGTGCCGGCCCACCTGCAGCGCCTGTCCCATGGCGTGGATGTTGGCGACGAGGTTGGCGTGGGTGAGCAACACACCCTTGGGGCTGCCCGTGGAGCCGGATGTGTATTGGATGAACCCCGGGTCGTCCGGCGTCGCCTGCGCGATGAAGTCCTCGCGGGGGCCGTCCTGGTCGAGCCGCTCGACGGTGACGACGTCGCGGATGGTCTGCGCGTGCAGCGCGACCTCGCCCAGCAGCGTGCGCAGTTTGCGGTTGGTGACGAGCGCGGCGGCGCCGGAGTGGCGCGCGATGTGCGTCAGACGCTCGAGAGCGACCTCGGCGCGCTCCAGCATGGCCGGCGGGTAACTCGGCACGGGGATGGCGCCGATCATCTGAACGGCGAAGAACACGATCACGAACTCGAACGACGTCGGCAGGACGATCAACACCCGGTCACCGGGCTGCGTGCCCTGGGCGAGCAGCCGGCCGGCGAAGTGTTGCGCCTCGAGACAGACATCCCGATAACTCAGGGCCTCCTCGGGGGCGTCCGCGCTCTCGGGCACGAGCGTGAGGCCGTAGGGGCCGGCCGTGCGCGCGGTGTGCATGAAAGCGTGCAGCACCGTGGGGTAGAGCGGCTGCAGGGACTCCGGCGAATCGGCGACGCCGTCTGCCCATTGCAGCGTGCGGAAGTGCGTCTGGTCGGCCTCGGGGAACGACGAGCGGAAGTGCCGGGAGAGCGTGCCGCGTCCGTCGCGTGTCATGGCCGGGGTCTCCCGTGGGCGCTCACTGGGCCGAAGTGCCCTGGCGTTCGTGGACGAAGCGACAGAGCTTCTGCATCGTGTGGAGCTCGCGGAAGTCTTCCAGCTCGCCCTGAAGGCCGAAGTGTTTCTGCAGGAAGAACACCAGGTCCACGATGTCGAGCGAGTCCATCCCGAAGGTGCCTCGGAAGGTGGCCTGCGGTGCGACCTTGTCCAGCGGAACGTTGAAGTTCGCCGTGAGGATCTCCGTGACCTGCTCGAAAACGGCCTCTTCGGTGACGACGCTCATGGATCTCCTGAGCACACGCCGGCGGACTGGCCGGACTGCGATCTGCTGTATCGGCTCATGAGCTTCACGTTCTACGGCGAGGCGGCGTGCGCATCAATGGAGATCGGTGCGCGACGGCCCCGGGCGCACGGGTGCCGCCCGACCGGGTCACGCGCGCGCGCCGGGCATCGGCGTCGGGGGCTCCGGCAGCGGGGTCGGCAGGGTCTCCGGCAGCGTGAACCGGAACGTGGCGCCCACGCCGGGAGCGCCGTCCGCCCAGACGCGGCCGCCGTGGCGGTGGATGATGCGCTGCACCGTGGCCAGCCCGATGCCGGTGCCCTCGAACTCCTGCGCGCGGTGCAGGCGCTGGAAGGGCTCGAACAGCCTCGCCGCGTACTGCGCGTCGAAGCCCACGCCGTTGTCGCTGACCTCGAACACCCGCTCGCCGCCCTCGCCGTGGGCGCGCAGCTGGATGCGGGCCGGCGTGCGCGGGCGGGTGAACTTCCAGGCGTTGTTGAGGAGGTTCCGCAGCGCGATCTCCAGCATGCGGACATCGCCGTGACACTCCAGATCGCCGGACACGTCGAACGCCACCGTCCGGTTGGTGTCGGCGGCCTGCAGCTCGGCGACGAGCTGAAGCGCGAGGCCGCCGAGATCCACCGGGCCCGGGCGCAGGCGGTGCCGGGACACTCGGGACAGCTCGAGCAGGGCCTCGAGCAGCTCGCCCATGTGGTGCCCGGCGTCGCGCAGGCGCTCCAGGTAGCCGCGGCCCTCTTCGTCCAGGCAGTGGGCGTAGTCCGAGGCCAGGATCTCCGAGAACCCGCCGATGGTGCGCAGGGGCGCCTGCAGGTCGTGCGAGACCGAGTAGGCGAACGACTCCAGCTCCCGATTGGCCTGGGCGAGCTCGCGCGTGCGCCGCTCCACGCGGGCCTCGAGCTCGGTGTTCAACATGCGCAGCTGCGTCTCCAGGCGCTTGCGCTCGGTGGCGTACCGCAGCACCCGCCGCAGCAGCGCGGCGTCGTGCATGCCCTTGACCAGGTAGTCCTGCGCGCCGGCCTGCAGGGCCCGGTAGGCGAGGTCCTCGTCGTCGTGCCCGCTCAAGACCACCACCGGCACGTCGTCGCGCGCGGCGAGCACGTGGGACAGCGTGTCGAGGCCGTGGCTGTCGGGCAACGACAGGTCGAGCAACACCACATCGGCGCCGGGGCCGTTCAGCACGGCGAGGCCCGCGGCGAGGGTCGCGGCGCCGGCGAGCTCGAAGCCCGGGCCGGCGGCCCGCAGGAGGTGACGGACGAGCTGCTCGTCCCCCGGATTGTCTTCGATCAACAGGACCTTCATGGTGATCACCCACTCAAGGTCGCGGAGTCTCCACGTTCGTGGGGAGCCGGACGATCGTCAACCAGAAGTCGTCGATCGACCGCACCACCCGGATGAAGTCTTCGAGTTTCGGCGGCTTGCGTATGTAGCAGTTGGCGTGGAGCGCGTAGCTCTTGACCACGTCCTCGTCGTTCTCCGAGGTCGTGAGGACCACGACCGGGATGGAGCGTCGGACCGGATCCGCCTTGACGATGGCCAGGACCTCGAGGCCGTTCTTCTTGGGCAGGTTCAGGTCGAGGAGCACGAGATCGACGGCCTGGGCGGTGGCGTACGCTCCGCGCTGAAAGATGAAGTCCAGCGCCGCCTCGCCGTCGTCCACCGTGCTCAGGGCACAGGTGATGCGCGAGGCCTTCAGGGCCTCCTTCAAGAGCCGCACGTCCGCCGGATTGTCTTCCACGACGAGGATGTGAATCGGTGTCATTCAAGTCCTGCTTTCGCGCACGGGGAGTGTGAAGCGGAAGGTCGTGCCATGCCCGGGCACGCTGTCGGCCGTGATGGTGCCGCCGTGGCGCTCGATGATCTTCTTGCACAGCGCGAGCCCGATGCCCGTGCCGGGGTATCGCCCCACGCCGTGCAGCCGTTGGAAGACCTCGAAGATGCGCTCTCGATACTGGGGGTCGAACCCGATGCCGTTGTCCGCGACCGTGATCGTCAGGTGCGCGTCGGCGTGGGTCGCGCGGATGCGCACCAAGGGCGCCGCCGCGCCGCGGAACTTGATGGCGTTGCCGATGAGGTTCTGGAAGACCTGCCCGAGCTGTCCCGGATCGCAGTCGACCTCGGGCAGGGGGTCGGGCTCGATCTCGACGCGGGCGCCGGACTCGTCGATGGCCACGCGCAGGTTGGCCAGGGCGTCGGACAGCGGGCGCCCCAGGGGGGTCGGCTCCGGCCGCGTGGCCTTGGAGTCCACCCGGGCGTAGGCCAGCAGGTCACGGATGAGGCGCTGCATGCGCCCGGCGGCGTCGACGATGAACTCCAGGTACTCGCGGTCGTCCTGCGTCAGGCGGTCGCCGAGGCTCTTCGTGAGCAGCTCCGAGAAGCCGGTGATGATGCGCAGGGGCTCCTGCAGGTCGTGCGAGGCGACATAGGCGAACTGCTGGAGCTCGCCGTTGGAGCGGCGGAGCTCCTCGGCGGTGTGTTCGAGTTTGGCCTCGGCGGCCTTCAGCGCGCTGACGTCCGTGAGGCTCAGGAGCACGTAGCTGAGATCGTGGCGGGCGTCGTCCGGCACGGTGACCCGCAGGAGCAGGCTCAGCGGCGTGGCGTCCAGTCGCTGGCCGGTGATCTCGCGCTCGACGACGCTGGCGCCGTCCGCGAGCTCGAGCAGGGCCTCGACCAGGGAGCCGCCGTGGCGCCCGGTGCCGAGCAGCTCGGGCAGGCGGTGCTGAATGGACTCGGCGTCCGGCGCGGCGAAGAGGCGCAGCGTGGCCTCGTTCACCGAGAGCGTGCGAATGGACTCGAAGACGCGCCGCACCCGCACCGTGAGCCCGCTCGTGGTGCTGCGCAGGGCCTCGAGCTCCGGGCGGGCGGCCTTCGCGTCCAGCTCCCACAGCGAGACGGGCGCGCCCCGGAAGAGGTTCTGGAACCGCGCCTCGCGCTCGGCGAGTGCCTCGCGGGCGAGCTTCTTCTCGGTGATGTCCTCGGAGATGCCCAGCAGGTAGAGCGGCGCGCCGCGCTCGTCGTGGATCGTGAGCTTCTTGGTGTGCAGGAACCGGCGGCCCCGCGCGGTCTGGATGGGCTCCTCGGGGATGTCCACCAGGCCGCCGGACGCGATGACCTCGCGGTCCTTGGCCAGGAAGAACTCGGCCTCCTCCGCGGGGAAGAAGTCGCGGTCGCTCTTGCCGATCAGGTGCTCGCGGCTCCAGCCCAAGAGCTTCTCGCCGGCGCGGTTGAAGCGGACGAAGCGCAGGTCCACCGCGTCCTTCACGAAGATCATGTCCGGGATGTTCTCGATCACCGACTCGAGGAAGACCTCCGTCCGACGGCGGTCCCGGTCGACACGCTCGGCGGCCACGAAGACGCCGCTCGCCCGCTCGAGCTCGTCCGAGTCGAAGGGCGAGGGCTCCTCGGGCACCAGCGCCGGGGGCGGGCTCGTGCGCTCGTGCACCAGCGCGCAGGCCAGCATGTTGCCCAGGGCCTCGGCGGCGCGCAGCCAGGCGGTGAACTCGGCGTCCGTCGGGGCGCGGGGGACGAGCACCAGCACGTGTGCCATCGGACCGGCGGTGATGCGAAGGAACGTTCCGTCAGAGCGGATCGCGAAGAGCGAGAGCGCACGGAAGTCGGCGTGCCCGGTCCCGACGACGGGCTCCCCACCCAGCGGCAGGCGGGCGGCGGCGGCGCCCGAGTTCGCCGCGGAGGCGGCCAGCAGCTCGAGCGCGCCGGCCTCGCGCCGCGTGGCGAAAACGAAGACGGCCCGGGCCCCCGCGACGCGGACGGCGGCCTCGACGAAGCGCTCGGCGCATCGGGCCGATGCGGTGCTGCTCGCCGCGGCGAGCGCCAGTTCTGCCAGCCAGGGGGGGGCCGCTTCCATGCCCACCCCATAACAGGGGGGACAGGGAAGGTCAACGACCGTTCAGAAGCCCCACGGGGCGGGCCCGGCCCTGTACTCGGCGCCGGCGGCGAGCAGAAGTGCCCGCCGGCCGCTCGGCAGGCGGCCGAGGCGCAACGCGTCCGGCGGCGCGGGCCCGCGGTCGGCCCCGAAGAGATTTCCGAGTGATTCGATGTCGATGTGTATTCGGTCGGCGGGGACACCGGCCAGGCGGCTGCGGCACGGTGAGATCGACCGCACCCATGGGCAGGTTCATCTGTCGGGGAGCGCCGCTCGGACCGCGGCGGCGAGGGTCATGGCGTGCCCTCTCGCTCGAGGTGCGCGGTCTCGGTCGCAGCGCGGGCTTCGAGTGCGCGACGGTCGATCTTGCCGCCGAGCAGGTGGGGGAGCGCCGTGCAGTGCACGATGCGCGCGGGGCGGACGGCGGGGGCGAGCGTGGCGCGGAGATAGCGGCGCAGCTCGGGCAGGAGCTTCTCCGCGGGCAGGGCCGAGGCGACGAAGGACACCAGGCGCAGGTCCGTGCGCGGGTCGGGCACGGCGCACGTATAGGCCTCGTCCACGCCGGGCGCCTGCAGGAGCGCGGCGCTGGTGGCCGCGAGGCTGACGCGCTCGCCGGCGATCTTGACGAGGTCGTCGGAGCGGCCGTCGAGGAAGAGCGCGCCGGTCGCATCCAGGGAACCCAGGTCCCGCGTGCGCAGCCAGCCGCCGGGGCCGAGGACGGCGTCCGTCGCGACGGCGTCGCCCAGGTACTCGACCATGACGGAAGGGCCGCGGACGTGGAGTTCGCCCCGCACCCCGGGTGGGCAGGGGGCGCCCTCGGCGTCGCGGATCTCCAGCGCGACGCCGGGGAGCGCACGGCCGACGCTGCCCGCATCGAAGGCGGGGTCGCCGTCGCCGACGGCCGTGACCCGCGGCGAGGCCTCCGTCAGGCCGTACTGGTTGAACAGACGCGCACCCGGGAACGCGAGCCGCAGCGGCGTGCGCGTGGATGTGTCCAGCGTGGCGCCGGCCGAGGCGATGTGGGTGAGGGGCGGGCGGTCCTCGGCGTCGCGATCGAGCGCGGCCTGGGCCAGGAGCCGCAGCGAGGCCGGCACCGAGGACAGCAGCGTCGCGCCGACGCTCGTGAGGAAGTCGAGCTGCGTCGAGGGCCAGGCCAGGTTCGCGGCGAGACACAGGGGGGCGCCCGCGCGCAGGGCCGTGAACGCCTGCCCGACGAGCGCATACCCCGAGACGAAGGGCAGCACGATGGCCACCCGCGCGCCGGCGACGGGCAGGTAACTCAGGATCGCCTCGATGTTGGCCGCGATGCCCGCGCCGCCCAGCGCGACGGTGCGCGGGCGCCCGGACGAGCCCGAGGTGGGCAGGGCGAGGGCCACACCGGGCGCGACGGGCTGCGGCGCGCTCGGCAGGGGCAGCGCGCCGGCGTCCTGCCACAGCACGGGGGCGCCGGCCCGGCCCGCGGCGGCTGCCTGATGCTCCACGGGCGCCCGGGCGTCCAGGGGGAGCGGCACGCGACCGCATTGCAGGATGGCCAGCACCGCGATGAGTTGGGCGAGGGCGTCGGTGCAGGCGATGGCCAGGACGGTCGATGACGTGGGCCACGACAGGGCGGCGAAGACCTCGGCCTGCTCGGCGACGAGCGCGCGCAGGTCGGCGGCGGTGAGCGTCGGCCCATTCGGACGAACGATGACCTCCGCCCGGGGGTCGGTGTGTTCGAGGAGCCAGTCGAGCGTCAGCACGGTCGCTGCGCTCCGAAGGCAGCTCGCTCCAGACTGCGCGGGCGCCCGTCGGGCGGGGTCCGAACGACCGCCGCGGCTTCGACCTCGTTCTTCGAAGACGCCGCATCCGCGCCCTGAATGGCCAGCGAGGAGACGGGTCCGTGGGTGAGTGCGAACATGGGGCGTTTGTACCACTTCGTCTTCGCGTTGGGCGCATGGCACGACGCGGCGGCGAGCCCCGAGCGCGAGATGCCCACGCCCATGCCGCCCTGCACCAGGGCGATCGACCGCCGATGGCCGCGGATGTCGACGCCGGGACGGAGGACGGGGGTCATCGGTCGGACGAGGCCTCGGGCAGGCCGAGGTCGGCGGCGGCGCGCACGTGCGCGTCGGCGGCCTCGCCCTGGCCGCCGGCATCGAGCAGCATGGCGGCGAGGAACAGATTCCGGGCGGGCTCGCCGAGCATCACCGGCGCCCGCCACTCGGGCAGGGGCGCACGCAGCGGCGGGACCTCGAGCGGTGCATCCGGCATCGCCGGCCGCAGCTCGGGCCGTACACCGGCCAGAAACGCCGCCAGCGCCTCCGTGCCGCGGCCCATGTGCCACAGGAGCTCGCCGCGGACGGCGCCGACGGCGGCGAGGACGTTCTCCGTCAGCGGCGCGCCGGGACCGGCCTGGGCCTGGAGCTCCGCAAGACGCCGCGTCTCGGTGCCCGCATCCGCCATGGGATCGGCGCCACACTGCGTCTGGAGCATGTGCGGGCCGACACAGAAGGGGCGCCCGGCGAGGCCGGCCAGGGGGCCGCGCTCGGCGAAGATGGCGCGCTCCGGATGCGCCGCGAAGAAGCGCCCCACGCGTGCGGCGTGTGTGCCGCCGAGCTCGATGCCCCGCAGCGCAGGATGCCAGGCGTAGGTCAGGCGCCAGTACCAGCTCGAGTCCAGCAGGCCATCGATCAGGATGACGACGTCCGCCCGGCGTCCCTCGACGCGCTGCAGATAGAGCAGCGGAAACGCATAGTGATCGGACTCGACGAGCAGGACACCGTCGGGTGGCACGGCGTCCAGCAGGGGCTCGGTCAGGGCGCGGGCGACCGTGTCCGACGGCCGCGTGCGGGCATACAGTGCCGGCGGCTGAAGACACAGCAGAGCGGCCAGACTCAGGGACACCGGAAGGGCAAGGCGCTCCGTGCGCGACCACAGAGCCGCCAGCGCCGCGGCGGCGCAGCCCGAGGGCAACATGAGATAGCCCAGGTAGTCCGGGTTGTCGGCGAAGAAGATGACGTTCAGCGCGAAGACATAGACACAGAACGCGAGCGTGACCGGCGTGAGCAGGGACAGACCCCGACGTGCGGCGAGCCCGGCGCCGGCGCCCGCGAGCAGCCAGGGCAGGTGGCCCGTTTCGGTCGCCGCGACCGCCCAGTCCCAGGCGTGACTGAGCATGTCCACGAGCGTCTGCCCGCGGTTGTGGGCGTAGTCGGCGCCGGAGAAATAGCGCGCGAGGTCGTCGCCTTCCCAGACGAAGACATCGGTCCGGCCGGCGACGGCGAACACATAGGCATAGGGCAGCAGGCCGGCGAGGCCCCCGGCGACGATGCGCACGGCGGACGACGGGAGGGGCAGGCCACGGCGCAGGGCGAGCAGGAGCGCGGGTGTGATGGCGAGCGCGGCGGCGACACCCATGAACGGGTTGGCCGAGGCGGCGAAGCCGAACGCCAGACCGGCGGCGAACAGACCCCGCGGGCGCTGCGAGACGAGCGACGCGGCGACGCGCGCCACGGCCCAGAGCGCGCAAAAGGCCGCCAGGGCATAGACCTCGACGCGGGTGGCCGGCTCCCAGACCGACGGGTGCAGCAGGAACGCCGCGGCGGTGATCGCGGGGGCGAACCGCGCGGCGCGCGTGGAGACCGGCGCCGGGGGCTCGGTCGCCATGGACCGCGCGAGACTCAGGATGGGGAAAACACACAGCGCCGCGGGCAGCGCCGAGAGCAGGTTGAGACCGAACAGGGGGGTGAGGCCGGGCAGCCGCGCGAACAGCCAGCCCAGCATCGTGTGCAGCGGCTGACCCGTGGGGTGACCGAGGCCGCCCGACTGCGCGACCATGGCCAGCTCGGCGCTGTCCAGCAGGCCCAGGTCGCGCTGCATGGTGGCGACGAGATACACGAGCACCACGAGGAACGCCGCCCAGGCCGCGCGGATGTCGGCCAGGGGCAGACCCAACGCGGTCGGCGGTGCGGGCGCTTCGGTCAAGGCGCGGCTCAGTCCCGCATGCGCAGGACGCGCGCCGGGTTGCCGGCCGCCACGGCGTAGGGCTCCACGTCCCGCGTGACCACCGCGCCGGCGCCGATCTGCGCGCCCCGCCCGATGCGGACGCCGGGCAGGATGATCGTGTTCACGCCGATGTCCACGTCGTCCTCGATCACGACCTCGGCGAACACGAGGGGCGACGCCAGAATGGGGACCTCGCGGCCGGCCTCGCCGTGGGTGGAGGTCAGAATGCGGACGAACGGGCCGATGCCGACCGCGTTGCCGATGCGGATGCCCCCGGCAGCGTGCATGAACACACCCTGACCGATCCAGGTGTCGTTGCCGATGACCAGCGTGTTGAGGTGGTAGCCCTTCAACATGGCGTCGTGGCCGACGTAGACGTTGTCGCCCAGGGAGACCGAGGCCGGGTGCCAGATGCGGACGCCCTCTTCAAAGACGACGTGCGGGCCGCAGGCGGCGAGCGCCTCGCGGGTGAAGTGGCCGTCGCCGTGGCTGCGGAACTGTCGCATGGGGGGACTCTCCCACGGGCGCGCCGATTCGGGAAGCCCCCCTCGGGCCGGGCCCGCGGCTCAGCCCGGGTGCGTGAGCATCTTGCGGGCGCGCCGGCGCGCCTCGTCGATCTCCTCGAGCAGCGCCTCGGCGCCGGGGATCTCAGGGTCCTCGGCCGTGGCCGTGCGCAGGACCTTGAGCGCGCGCTCCAGGGTCATGCGGGCGTCCCAGGCCCGCTCGAGCTGGATCTCGCACTCGGCGGCGCGCTCCAGGCAGCGGGCCACGCCCACGTGGTCGATGCGGCCTTTCAGGTTGCCCTGGCCCTTGGCCTCGGCCGCCTTCAGGAACCAGGTGCGAGCGCCCTCGTAGTCGTCCGCCCGCACGGCGCAGAAGCCCAGCTCGTGCCACGTGGTGCCCAGGCTGTCGTGGTCGACCTGCCCGACGACGTTGCCGCGGGCCTTGGCCTCGGCGGCCTCGGCGAACCAGCGCTGGGCCTCTTCCGTCCGCTCGCACGCGAAGGCCGCGAAACCGGCCTGGTGCAGGCTCAGGCCCAGGCTCTCGGCGTCCACGCGGCCGTGGACGTCCCCGCGGGCGGCGGCCTCGGCCGCGCGGGTGTACCAGCCGAGCGCCTCGTCCGGCCGGCTCAGCTCCAGGTAGCAGTCGCCCATCAGGTGCCAGGTGGCGCCCACGCTCTCGTGGTCCACGCGGCCCCAGGCGTCCCCCTTGGCCTTGGCCTCGGCGGCGCGGGCGAACTCGTCGATGGCGTCCTCCAGCCGGCCGTCCGCCGCGAGCGTGAAGGCGATCTGATGAAACGCGGAGCCCACGGCGGCCTCGTCCACGCGGCCCGTGGCGTCGCCGCGCTTCTTCTCGCTCAGGGCGCGGCGGAACCAGAGGAGGGCCTCGGCGCGGCGACCGGCGTCCAGCAGGCAGTAGCCCACGGCCTGGTAGCTCGTGCCCAGGCTGGACGCGCTGACGCGGCCCTCGGCGTCGCCCTGGCCCTTCTCCTCGACGGCCCGCTCGAAGTAGGTGCGGGCGGCGTCCGCGTCGTTCTCCAGCGTGTAGCAGTGGCCGACCTGGTGCAGGCTCGTGCCCACGCTGTCGTGGTCCACGGCGCCGTGTTCGTCGCCCCGGGCGGCGACGAGCGCGGCCTCGAGGTACCAGCGCCGGGCGTCGGCGACTGCGCCCAGCGTGAGGTGGCAGCCGGCGAGCTCGTGGAGCGTGACGCTGAGGTGGTCGGTGTCCGGCGTGGCGACGCCCGGGCCCTCGTAGCCCTTGGCCTCGGCGGCGGCGGTGTAGGCCTCGATGGCGCCGTGCAGATCGCCACCGGCCCCTCGGCGGCCACCCACGGCGTGCCACGCCAGCGCCAGCAGGGGGCCGGGCTGGCCACCCTCGGCGCGGGAGAGCGACAGCGCCGCCGCGGCGGCCTCGTAGCTCTCCAGGGCGGCGGGGGCGAGCTCGAGCGCGAGCTGCGTCTGGGCGAGCAGGAGCAGCGTGCCCCCCAGGCTGCCGGCGTCGACGCTCCCGTCCGGGCGCCCGCGGCGCTTGGCCTCGGCGGCCCGCACCAGCAGAGCGGCGGCCGAGGTCAGGTCGTCGTCGATCAGGCGACACGCGGCCTGCCCGTGCAGGGCCCCGCCGGCGGCGTCGTGGTTCAGGCGCCCCTGCTCGTCCGGCGTGAGCCACAGTGCGGCGGCTTCGCGGAAGGCGGCCTCGGCGGCCTCGCCCTCCTGCTCGCCGAGCAGGGCCGTGGCGAGCTGCGCCAGACTCACCGCGAGGCTCTGCGGGTCGACCCGGCCCCCGGCGTCCCCGCGGCGGGCGGCCTGAACCGCGGCCAGGAAGTGCGCGGCAGCGCCCCGATTCTCGCCCCGGACGGCCAGGCAGGCGCCGAGCTGATGCTCGCTCAGGCTCAGCAGGCGGGCGTCCGTGCGCTCGGCCTCGGGCAGCGCGCGCCAGGCGTCCACCGCGGCCCGGTACTGTGCCTCGGCCGCGGAGGTCTCGCCGCATTCGAGCAGAAAACCACCGTAGAGCTGATGGGCCAGCGCCCGCTCGGCCAGGGGGCCGGCCGGAACGCCCGGCGCAGCGTCGTGGGTGGCGATGGCGGCCTCGAAGGCCTCCTTCGCCTGGCGGACCTTTCCGCTGCGGCCGTAGGCCTCGGCCAGGTGGAGCAGCGTCGCGGCGCGACCCTCCGGCGGCGGTTTGCCCGGCGTCCGCCGACGTTTCACGGCGGCCCGGAAGTGGAGCACGGCTTCGGGCCAGCGGTGGCGCTCGGCGGCGCACAGGCCCAGCCCCGTGGACATGCGGGCCGCCCGGGCGGGCCCCAGGGTGCGCGGGGGCAGGCGGTCCGCGAGGCGCGCGAGGCGCTGGAACGACTGCGCGGCCCGGTCGACGTCCCCGAACCGCAGGGCGAGCTCGCCGGCCCCCAGCAGGCTGTCGAGGGCCTCGTCCGCGTCCAGCTCGCCGTGCAGGCAGGCGTCCGCGCGGTCCGCGGCGCGCTGGTAGTGCTCCATCGCCGGCGCGGCCTCGCCCAGGTCGGCATAACAGAGGGCGGCGCGCACGTGGAACCGCGTCCGCAGGGCCGTCCGGTCGGGCAGGGGCGTCCGCTTGAGCTGGCGCAGGGCCTCTTCGAAGTGGGTCACCGCCTCGCGGGCGGCGCCGATCTCGGCCAGGCAGTGGGCGGCTCGGCCCAGGGCGCGAAGGGCGTGTCCCGGTGGGTCGCCCGGGGCGGCGGGGTGGCGCGCGGCCTCGAGGAACCATCGGTGGGCCGCTTCGAACTGCCCCTCGGCGACCAGGCACTCACCCATCAGCAGCGCGCGCTCGAGCCCGCCGGCTTCGTCTCGACCGCTCGCGAGTGCCTGCGCGTGTGCGGCCCAGGCGCGGGCGCTCTCCGGGCGGCCGAGCGCCAGCAGCGCGCGGGCCATGGCCATCGCCTCCGGCGTCGTGGGCGGCGGCAATTGCCGCGACAGGGCCTCGACATCGTGCGCGCCCTGGACCAGGCGGCGGCGGTTGCGGGGCACTTGGGGCTCTTCGAGCCAATCGGCCAGGCGTTTGCGCCAGTCTCCGGGCATCAATCGCACCCGTCGTCGACTGGGGGGCGATTCGAGCGCGCCCGGGCTTCCATGCAGGTCATGCGGGGCCCATGATAACCGTCCCGAACGGAAAGGGACACCCATGGCGCATTGCGAAGTCGTTCAGGTCCCACGGCGAGGTCGAGACGCCGTGGAACTGCGCGCCGCCCCGGCGCACGAGCCGCTGTCGAGCTGCGCCTTCGAGTGGCCGCCGGGCTGGAAGGTCCACACGACGGACTGGCAGCCCCCGGCGCTCTTCGAGGTGGGGCACCTTTTCGGCCTGACGGGCGCGGCCGGCGACACGCTGACGGTCAGCGTCGCGCGGTTCGGCCTCGAGGTGGACGCCCTGGCGTTCCTCCGCGAACGGCTGGGCACGGCGATCCTGTCCCAGGCGACGCGCTGTGCCTGGATGGGCCTGTCCGTGGGCGCCATCGACCTGCCGGCGCCGGGCTCGGCGTGGCGGGTGGTCTGCACCGGCCCTGCGGTGCACGTGCTCGAGGCGCGGGGCGTCGCCCGGCGCTACCTCGACCGGGCCGCCACCACCCTGCGTGGGCTGTCGGGCTACGAGCCGCCCGGCGAGAACTTCGGCCCGGGGAGCGTCGGGCCCCTGCGGCTGCTTCGGCCGCTTACCTGGACCCCGGAGCAGGAGAGCGCGCCCCACGGTCGCTTCCGGGCGCACTTCCGCCGGCACACGAACGATGGCCACCTCGCCGGTTATCTGCGCGTCTCCGTGCTCGACCGGCGCGTGCATCCGGGCCTGTCGCCCGCGGATCTGGCCGCGGAGAACGAGCGGACGCTCGCGTTCCCCGGCGTCGTGCTGGGCGCGGGCGTGAGCGACCCCGGCCCGGGCGGGCCGACGACGCGCCGCGACGGCGAGTTCGAGCGCAAGTCCATCGAGACGCGCCATGCCGTGCGCCAGGTCGGGCCGCTGCTCGTGCACCTGGACGCCTGCTTTCCGGCCGCGGACCGGTCCCCGCTGACGCGACTGAACGGTCGGCGGGCCTTCGACGTGGCGGTGTGGAGCTTGAAGAACGACGCCTGAGGGCGCCGCGCTCAGCCCTTGAGGAGCGACTGGAGCTCGCCGTTGGCGTACATCTCGGTGACGATGTCGCAGCCGCCGACGAACTCGCCCTTCACGTAGAGCTGGGGGAAGGTCGGCCAGTTGGCGTAGTCCTTCACGCCCTGGCGGATGTCGGCGTCCGACAGGATGTTGAAGCTGGCGAAGGGCACGCCGACGTCCTCGAGGACGTCCACCACCCGCGCGGAGAAACCGCACTGGGGGGCGCCCGGGGAGCCCTTCATGAACAGGAAGACGTCGTTGCCCTTCACGAGGGCGTCGATGCGAGTGCGAAGCGATTCGTCCATGGAATTCCTCGGCGCGGGGCGCCCGGGTTTGCGGCTCAGCCCTGGTTGATCTGGGCGGGCGTGAGCGTTTTGAGGGTGAGGGCGTGAATGGGGCCGTTCATCAGCTCGCCGAGGGCGGCGAACACCGCCCGCTGGCGCGCCACGGGGGACTTGCCCTCGAAGCCGGCGGACACGATGACCGCCTGCCAATGATCGTTGGTGCCGGTCAGGTCCCGCAGCTCGATGCGGGCATCCGGCAGGGCCGCGGTGATGCGGCGCTCCATCTCGGACTTCAAGTTTGCGTTTGCCATCATGGGGGCGACCTCAACACGAATCGGAAATGCGGGCAAGGGTCCCCGCGGCGTGTACTCGATGCCCGATCCCCGGTGGCGGTTGCTCGACTTCGCACGATTCCCGAAGTGCCGCTGAAACGGTTCCCGGGCCAGATGGGTCTCATCTGCGAATGTTTCGAGGGGGTGGTCGGGTTGACCTCGGCCAAGGGGTGTCTATGATTGCGCGCACATCTGGAGCTGTCGTGACCCAAGAAGCCTTCGATCCCGCGTTGGCCGAGCCGCTCGAAGTAGAAGAAGAGCGCACGCCTCGGTCCACCGCTCTCACCCGAGGGCCAACGAGCGATGAGCTCATCCGGGCCGACGCGTTCACACGCTACCTCTCGGAGATCCGCCGCTACCCGCTGCTCACCCGCGAGCAGGAGCAGAGCTTCGCCGAGGCCTTCTACGTCGACGGCGACGTCGAGGCCGGCCGCAAGCTGGTGACCGGCAACCTGCGCCTCGTCGTGAAAATGGCGCTGGAGTACCGGCGCGCCTGGGCGCAGGTCATGGATCTGGTGCAGGAGGGCAACATCGGCCTCGCCGAGGCCGTCAAGCGCTTCGACCCGTACCGCGGCGTGCGCTTCTCCAGCTTCGCCCGATACTGGATCCGCGCGCTGATCCTGCAGTTCATCCTCAAGAACTTCCGGCTGGTGTCGTTCGCCAACACCCGCGCCGGGCGCAAGCTCTTCTTCCGCCTGGAGAAGGAGCGGCAGCGCCTGATGCACCTGCACGGCGAGGCCACGCCCCGTCTGCTGGCCGAGTCGCTGGACGTCGCCGAGTCGGACGTGATCGCCGCGGACGTCTTCCGGCAGCCGGCGCTGTCGCTCACCGCCCCGCGCGGCGGCGAAGAGGGCGGCCGCAGCCTCTCGGACACGCTCTCGTCCGGCGAGCCCGACCTCGAGGAGCAGATCGGCCGCGCCGAACTCATGGACACCGTCGAGGCCAAGATGCAGGCCTTCTACGAGACGCTCGAGGACGAGCGCGAGCGGGCCATCTGGACGGAACGCCTCGTCGCCGAAGACCC
Organism: uncultured Myxococcales bacterium; assembly: GCA_903847385.1. Lineage (GTDB taxonomy): Bacteria > Myxococcota_A > Bradymonadia > UBA7976 > UBA1532 > CAINDO01. The sequence continues at coordinate 86,445 of CAINDO010000561.1, read as the reverse complement.
CGCCGCCCTGGCGGATCTCGGCGCGCGTTACGGGGTCTCCCGCGAGCGCATCCGCCAGATCGAGGCGCGTCTGAAGGACCGCCTCAAGAACTTCCTCACCGAGGCGCTCGGGCCGGATCTCCAGCTCGACTTCTCCTCCAAGGACTGACGCAGAACAGGATTGTCCCCGATGTCCGATCTCTCCCAACAGCTCGACGCGAAGCTGAAGGAATCGATGTTCGCCAAGGACCAGCCGATGATGAATCTGGTCCGCATGCTGAAGACGAAGATGATGGAGCGCCGCACCGCCAAGGGCTTCAGCGGCGAGGTGAACGACGCCCTCTGGCTCGAGGTCATCGGCGCCTACGTGAAGAGCCTGGAGAAGGGCGTCTCGGAGTTCGAGAAGTCCAACTCCGACGCCGCGCGCGAGCAGATCGCCTCGCTGAAGTGGGAGATCGGCGCCTGCCAGCAGTGGCTGCCGACCAAGGCGAGCGAGGCCCAGACCCAGGCCTGGGTCGAGGAGGCCATCGCCGGCCTCGGCGGCAAGGAGAAGGCCAAGATCGGCGCCGTGATGGGCGCGGTCATGAAGGGCCACAAGGACGACGTGGACGCGTCGCTCGTGAAGCGGCTCGCCGAGGCGGCGCTCGCGCCCTGAGCCTCAGCGCGGGGGCCGCTCCGCCTCCCGCACCTGCATCCACCGCTCGAGGTCCGCACGACGCACCTCGGCGGGACGCGACAGCGCGAAGGTCAGTCCGGCCGCGTGGACGACGCCCAGCAGCGCCGCCGCGATGGTCAGGCGCCGATGCGGCCGCTCGTCGGGCTGAAACGGCCGGACGTCCAGCGCCCAGGCCAGCAGGGCCCCGCCCACGAGGCCGCCGGCGTGGCCCAGGTGGTCGATGTTCGGCGCGGCGATGATCAGGAGCGCGTTCATGAAGAGCGTGTTTCGCCAGAAGTCGCCCGTGGGCAGCAGGTGCGCCGGGGTGGTGTGCCGGTTGCGCCAGTGCACGACCCCGAGCGCGCCCACCAGGCCGAAGAGGCTCGTCGAGGCGCCGACGGACCAGCGCGCCGTGGCAAAGGCGTCCGAGCCCAGCGCCCCCGTGAGGCCCGAGAACAGGTAGAGCGCCAGGAGCGCGCGACGGCCCAGCATGCGCTCCAGCGCGCTGCCCACGGCGAAGAGGCTCATCATGTTCATCGCCAGGTGGGCGATGCCGCCGTGCAGGTAGTTGGCCGTGACGATGCGGAAGAGCTGACCCTCACGCACGAGGACGGGCTGGTTGCCGCCGAAGAGAAGGGCCTCGTACCCGGCGTTGGGGAGACCCCCGCGCAGGCCCCACTCGGCGTAAGCGCCCACCACGAGGCAGAGGCCGATCAAGGTGTAGGTCGTCGTCGGCCGCGGCGCCGGCGGCGCGCGGAGGGCCATCTCCACCGTGGCCAGCAGGCGCATGCGCTCCGGCGCGGGCACGCGCTCGGCCAGGGCGAGCAGCGCGTTGAGCAGGTCCAGGAAGTCGTCCGGGGTGACCATCCGGTCGGCGGGGACGACCTGACGACCGGCCTGCGTGGCCAGGACCAGGCGCAGCCGGTTGTTCACGCCCTGCAACTCGACGCGGCGGACTTGATCGAATCGCAGGCGAACCGCGGCCCCCCCGGAGATGGCCGGGGGCAGACGAAGCTCGTCCTCCGTGAGGTCGATGGCGTCTCCGGGGCGGCGATGGCTGCGCGTCATCACCCAGGCCACGATGAACCCGAGCACGACGGCGCCCAGGAGCCGCAGCGTGGGGGCGCTGACGGGACCCGGCGGCAAGTGTGTGCCCCAGAGCGGCCAGAGCAGCCACACCGCGCCGAGCGCCAGCAGCGCCGTGGTGAGGAACGCGCGATCCCAGAGCGGGGCGGGTCGGACGGGGAAACGGAGCGCGCTCAACGGCAGCGAGCCGCGTTGGGCGCGTCTTTCACCACGAGCTCGGCCTCGAGCAGGCGCTCCCGGGCCGCCATGATCTCGGCGCAGTCGATGCGGCCGTCACCGTCCGCGTCGAGGTTCGTGCCGCCGTTCTTTCCGTCCACGCGCATCATGACCATGCGGTTGCCGTCGGCCCGGGAGTCGAGCTGATTCTCCGCCTTGCACAGGGGCAGCGTGGCGTCGAAGACGGACTTCGAGACGTCCGACCAGAGCGTGCCCTCGATGCGGGCCGAGTCGACGACCTCGCCGCTCAGGCGGTAGCGCGTCCGCTGGGCGATCTGGACCGTGCAGAAGTTGTTGCCGATGACCATCGTCACGCCCGGCTTGCCGTCGCCGTCCTGGTCGATGACCCGCGGGTCGTCGGCGGACTCGGGCAGGGGATCCTCGGGGCCCACGGCGTCGGACAGGCCCCAGTTCTCCGAGAGCTCCGTGCTCAGGAAACGCCCGCCGGGCAGGTTGCCGACCAGAAAACCCTGCAGGTGCCGCTCGGGCAGGGCCGCCGTGACCGCCGCTGGAATGTAGGTGACGAGGCCGGCCGTGACCGGGCTCTGGTCCTGGGCGCAGAGCTTCACGCGCTCCTGAAAGTAGATCTGGTTCATCTCGGCGCCCGGGCCCTCGCCGCTCAGGTTCACCAGGTACCACGACCAGACCATGAAGTCGGACACCGCGCCGGCGGCGTACAGACAGTAGCGGTCCTGGATGAACAGCAGCCAGGTGCCGTCCGCGTGCAGTTCACCGTCCGTCATGCCGGCGTCCAGGGTCTGTGCGCCGGCGTCGGCGATGATCAGGGCGTCGCGATCGGGCACGGAGACGTTCAGCCGCTGCGCCTCGCAAGCCATCAGGGCGAGCGACCCCAGGGACACATCGAGCAGGCGTCGCGCGTTCAAAACAGCCACCTCACGTCCACGCCGGCGGAGAGCATGTAACCGCCGCTGCTGAAGCCCGGAAAGCCCGGATTGCCGGTTTGCAGGCCGGTCGTGCCGGCGGCGGACTGCACCGGCGTGTCGACCTTCGTGTCCGGCACCTCGTCGCAGAGCGCCCGGTTGTCCACGGTGCAGGCGCCCGCCCGCTTCGGGAGCGACTTGGTCGTCTGCCGGGCCAGGAGCGCGTGCATCTGCACGCCGAGATCGACCTGGAAGCGGTTCTCCCAGAGCTTGAACTCGTTGCCCGCGCCCAGCGCGGCCACGATGCGATCGTTGTCCACGTAGTTGGTCCGACCGGTCTGGTCCGGCACGGGCGAGGGGTGCCAGGCCATGCCGCTGCGCAGCCACGTCCCCGGGCGAAGCTGGTACTCGAAGCCGCCGGCGAGCGAGTAGGTGTCGTCGAAGCGGGCGAGCTCACCGTCCGGACCCAGGTAGCGGCTCCACAGCTCCCAACGCCCCTCGAACGTGGCCGTCCAGGCCGTGCCCGTGTACGCGGCGCCGAAACCGAAGCGCGGCACGCTGCCGTGCTGCACCTGCTCGATCGGCTGCGTGACCGGGTAGTCGTCCTCGTTCTCCTGCCCGCGGATCTGGATCAGGCTCTTGCCGCGCACCACGAAGGCGATCTCGTCGTGGAAACTCAGGCCGAGGCGCAGGAAGTCCCAGGGCTGGATCATCGCGCCGGCCACGAGGGCGGTGTCGGTGTTCTGTTCGAGTTTGGTGAGCAGGTACGAGCGACCCGGGTCCGCGGCGTTGGGCGTGTAGACGCTCGTCGTGTTGTTGGCCACCTGCAGCGTCTTCAGGCCGAGGCCGAGGGCGAGCCAGTCGGAGAGGCGGTAGCTCAGGCCCAGGGCGATGACCTCGGACTTCAGGCGCTCGTCCAGCAGCTCGAACCGGAGCTGGTTGGCGAAGAACTGCTGCCGTTCGTCGGGCATTTGCGCGTCCGCGTGGGCGAACCCGACGCTCGGGAAGTAGATCAGCACCCCGGCGCGCACGTCCTCGGAGAGCAGCTTGAGGGTCAGGCCGAGCGTGAAGCCGAAGATCTGCCCCTGATTGCCGCCGTCGCGCCGCTCGTTGAGGCGCAGCGCGTAGTCCGGCGGGTCGTAGCCCTTCGGGCGCGGCGCCATGAGGATCGAGGTGCGGTCGAACGCGCCGCCGAGCCCCAGGCTGATGCCCGGCTCGGCGAGGCTGAGGCCGGCGGGGTTGTGCCAGACCGCCGCGACGTCCGACGCGGTGGCGGTCATCGCGCCCGCCATCGCCCGTGCGCGCTCGTTGGCGCCGAAGACCTCGAACACGTTGGCCCGGGCCGGAGTGGCCGCAGCCAGTCCCAGACCGAGCGCCAGAGCGCCCATTCTCATGCGAACCATAAACCCAGCACCCAGACGCCGAAGCTGCAGGCGAAAACGAGGGACCACCGGCGCGCGGCGGGCTGCACGAGGCGCAGCCCGGCGTCGAGGCCCCGGAAGATGAAACCGAGCGCACCGCCCACCCAGCCGAAGAACCCCAGCGTCGCCGCGAGCGCCCAGCCCGGCGTGGGCGTCGGGTCCAGCGCGAGCAGGCGGGCGTGCTCGGCCTCGAGCGCCTCGGGGCTCTGCCCGCGGTCGAGCCCGGCCGCCACCTGTTCGGCTGCCGAAAGGCGCGCGAGGCGGGTGTCCACCGCGGCGAGTCGGTCCCCGAACGGACTGTAGAGGCTGCGCGTGGAGAAGATCCCGCCGCGCAGTCGCCGCAGCGCCGCGAGCGCGCCCGCCCGGTCGCCCCGGGCCTCGGCGGCATCGGCCAGGCGCGTGAGGGCGTCGGCGGCGGCCACGGGCGCGTCGGCGCCGGGGGTGTACCAACGCATCGCGAACTGGTACCGCGCGAGCGCCGTCGCGAGGTCACCCGCCGCCTCCGACGCCTGCGCCGCCGCCAGGGCTTCGCGCGCCGAAACGTAGGCCCGGCCGGCGGCCACGGACAGGACGACGAGCAGGGCAGCGAGCCAGGGGAGGGCGACGCGCACGGCGGACCTACATGAAGTCGCGGCGCGAGAAGAGAATCGAGGCCACCACGAGACAGATGACGGCGTACAGGCCGCCGGCCAGCGTCGCGTGGAGCACGAAGCCCTCGGGCAGGTGCGTGTCGTAGACCGCGTAGGACGTGACGTTGTAGAGCGACAGGTCCGGTGCCACCCAGGCCACGCCGTGCGCGAAGGCGGCCGCGCGGTCCAGCGCCTCCTGGCTCTGGTCCGGGGCGGCCTTGAGCGTCAGCGTCGCCAGGCGGTCGGCGAAACGACCGATCACGAACACGCCGAAGGTGAGCATGCCCGAGAGGAACGGCGTCGAGAAACTGGAGAAAAGGAGCGCCAGGGCGGCGACGACCACGACCTCCACGAAGATGAGCCACACGGCCTGCAGCATCACCAGGCCGAAGTCGGCCTCGAGCAGCCAGAACTGCGCGGCGAGCGCGAGCGACATGACCGAGGTCTGCACGGCCATCACCGAGAGCACACCCAGGTACTTGCCCACCAGGAACTGCCAGCGATGAATCGGCTTGGGCAGGATGGTGTAGATCGTCTTCCGCTCGATCTCTTTGTACACGAGGCTCGCGCCGACGAAGATGCAGAGGACGGCGGAGAACGTGGAGACCAGGAAGAGGCCCACGTCCTTCATCAGACGGACCTCCTCGTGCAGCGAGGCCGCGCTGATCGCCATCGTGACCGCCAGCATGCCCACGGCGAAGAGCACGAGGCTGGCGAAGATGCGGTTGCGGATCGCCTCGCGGAACGTGTTCAGGGCGATGACCAGGATCTGCCTCATGCGCGCTGCGCCTCCTCGACGAAGATGGCCTCGAGCGAGCGCCGCTGGGGCGTGACGCTGCGGATGCTGCCACCGACCTCGAGCGCGGCGCGCAGGAACGCGTCGACCTCGACGGAGGCCACGACGTACCGGTGGCCCTCGCGGAGCGACACGCCGCTGCCCAGGCGTGCGGCGGTTTCGGCCGGGAGCCCGGCCACGAGGACCTCCACGCCGCCGTCACCGTCCTCGAGCAGCGTGTTGATGGGGCCCGTCCGCTTCACCTCGCCACGCACCAGGATGGCGACCCGGTCGCAGATCTGCTCGACGTCCTGGAGGATGTGCGATGAGAAGAACACCGTGCGGCCCTGGTGCTTCAACTCGAAGATGAGATCGCGGATCTCCTTGCGGCCCAACGGATCCAGGCCGCTCATGGGCTCGTCGAGAACGACCAGCTCCGGCGCGTTGATGAGCGCCTGGGCGATGCCGATGCGCTGCACCATGCCCTTGGAGAACTTGCGAATCGGTCGATCGAGCGCGTGGCTCAGGCCGACCCGATCGAGCAGCGCACGCGCGCGGTCGCGTCGCTCGCGGACGGTCATCGGGAAGAGCCCGCCGTAGAAGTCGAGAAACTCCATCGGCTTGAGGTGCTCGTAGAAGTAGGGCTGCTCGGGCAGGTAGCCGATGCGCGCGCGTGCGGCGCGGTCGTTGAGGGGCTTGCCCAAGAGCGTCGCGCTGCCCTTCGACGGCCGGATGAGGCCCATCAGCATCTTGATGGTCGTGGTCTTGCCCGCGCCGTTCGGCCCGAGAAAGCCGAAGGTCTCGCCGGGCTCGACCGTCAACGAGATGCCGCGGACGGCGTGCACCGTCTGGACGATGCCGCGAACCTGCCACGGCAGGCGCCGAAAGCCGGGCAGCGCGCCGAGAAACCCCGTGGTGAAGGTCTTCTCGAGGTCCGAGAGGGTCAGAATCGGAGACGCGGTCATGGCGGCTATTTGCCATCGAGCGCGGCCCCTGCGCAAGCCGCGGCGCGAGCCCATGTTGCGCATCGACGCGCCGGGAGGCCCGTGGCAGAATCCGCCGCCGTTCGGAGAGGAGTCCCGCGTGTCCGCATCGCTCACCATCGTGATGGCCGCCTTCAACGAGGAGGAGGCTCTGCCCGCCTGCGTGGCGCAGAACCTGGCGTTCCTGCGGACGCACATCGCCGATGGTGAGCTGATCATCGTCGACGACGGCTCCAAGGACGGCACGGGCGCGCTCATCGACGCCCTCGCCCGCGAGCACCCCGAGGTGCGGGCGTTCCACCTCGAGCGCAACAGCGGCATGGGCGCGGCTCTCCTCCGCGGGTTCGCCGAGGCGCGCAAGGAGTGGGTCACGATCATGCCCGCGGATGGCCAGATCGACCCCTTCGAGATCATGGACTTCCTGGCCGTGTCCGAGGACGCGGACCTGATCACGTCGCTGTACCACAACCGCAAGTACCCCCCCGGCCGCAAGGTCCTGTCCCTCGGCCTGCGCGCGCTGACGACCGTGATCGTCGGCACGCGGGCCCGCACCGAGGGCATCTACCTGGTGCGACGCTCCGTCCTCGAGCGGCTCGGGGCCTCCTCGCACAGCTTCCTGCTCAACCTGGAGATCCCGATTCGGGCCAAACGCGGCGGCTACCGGGTCAAGACCGTCTATATGTCCGTGCACGACCGCTCGGCGGGGGTCTCCAAGGCCACGTCCGCGCGGCGGGTCGTCCAGACCTTCGAGGAGCTCTTCAAGCTGCGGTTGAAGATGGAGCGTGAGCGGCTCGAGCGCCTGCTGCCGGGCCGCAAGTGACCGCGGACACGTCGGCACAGGCGCCGCGGCCGCTCTGGCGCCGCTGGGCCCGCCCGTTGTTGAGCCTGATCGTGCTCGGGGCCGTCGGACTCTGGATCGCCCGGTCGAGCAGCCTGGAGGACTTCGCCGTCGCCGCCGAGCGGCTGCCCGCATGGGCGCTGATCTGCGGCTACTTTCTCGGCTCGTTGAACATCCTCGTCGGCGCGGTCCGCTGGCGCCTGCTCATGCGCAGCTTCGGGGGCCGCAACCTGGCGTCGCGCGGGACGTTCCTGCTGGCCACCTTCGTCGCGCACTTCTACAACACGTTCCTCCCGGGCTCGTTCGGGGGCGACCTCGTGCGCGGCTACATCACGCGCCGGTCGTTCGACCAGCCCGCCACGGGCCTGATCGTCGTCTTCTTCGAGCGTTTTCTGGGGCTCATGGCGCTGTGCCTCGTCGCGCTCTTCGGCCTGGTCGTCGGGCCGCCCATCGTCGACTGGCGCGCGCTCGCCCCCTGGCTCGGGGGCCTGACCGGCGCGTTCGTGCTGGTGCTCGGGGCCGCGGCCTTCACCGGCCGGCTCAATCGTTTTCGCGAGTGGCTCCCGCGCATCGAGCAGCCCCGATTGCTCCTGCCCGCGGTAGGGATCAGCCTCGTCGGGCACACGATCAACCTGACCATCTACCTGCTCATCGCCCGGGCGATGGGCCTGCCGCTCGGGCCGGCGGCCGTCTGCCTGGTCGTGCCGCTCGGGCTCATCGCCACCCTGATCCCGGTGGCGATGGCCGGCGTGGGCGCGCGCGAGGCCACGCTGGTGGGCCTGCTCACGCTCCTGGGCGTTCCGGCGACGGACGCCCTGGTGTTCTCGCTCGGTTTCGCGCTCACCACCATCGGGCTCGCGGTCACCGGCGGCGTGATTCAGCTCGCGGCGCCCAAGGTGCTGCGGTACCACTGAATCGTGCGGAGCAGGCCGTCCTCGAGGTCGACCTTGGGCTGATAACCCAGCAGTTCCGCGGCCTTGTCGACATTCGGAATCCGCAGCTCCACGTCCGTGCGGTTCACGGGCTGGAACACGATCTCGCTCTTCGACTCGGCCAGCTGAACGATGGTCCGGGCCAGGTGGTAGATCGTCAGCGTGCTGCGGGGGTTGCCGATGTTGAAGGCGTGGCCCACGGCCTCCGGCCGGCTCAGCGCGGCCTCGATGCCGTCGACGATGTCGTCGATGTAGCACCACGAGCGAATTTGCGAGCCGTCCCCGTGGATCGTCAGCGGCTCGTTGCGCAGCGCGCGCAGGATGAAGTGGTGCACCGCGCCCTCGCCGACCTGGCGGGGTCCGTAGATGTTGAACGGGCGGATGCTCGAGGCCGGCAGGCCGTACTGCTTGTAGTAGTTCAGCGCCAGGTGCTCCGTGGCCAGCTTGGACACGGCGTAGGTCCAGCGGGCCTCGCCCACGGCGCCCAGCGACGTCACGTCGCCCTCGGAGACCTTGTAGGCGTAGCGGCCGAAGACCTCGCTCGTGGAGAAGTCCAGGAAGCGCTTGTTGCGCCCGCTGGCCAGGGCGGCCTCGAGGGCGTTGTAGGTGCCGATCAGCGACACCTTCATCGTGAGCACGGGGTTCTTCAGCACGGTGTCCACGCCGGCGATGGAGGCCATGTGGACGACGATGTCCGCATCCGCGGCGGCGGCGCGCAGGGCCTCGGCGTCCAGGACGTCCCCCCGGACCAGGCGGACGTTGCCGTGCTCGAGCAGGCGCGTGCTGCCCACCGCGTCGCGGTGCATGTTGTCGAACAGCGTGATGCGGTTGTGGGCGTGCAGCCGCTCGGTCAGGGCCGAGCCGATGAAGCCGGCGCCGCCGGTGATGAGGATGTGTGCGTCTCTGATCATGGTTTCTCCGCGGCCCGCGGAGCTTCTCCAACGGACACGTCTGGGATCAATTCACGCCAGCCGAGGTCCGTGGTGACGGACTCCCCTCGGGCGTGTGCATCAAGGAGCAGGAAAAAGGCGGGCGTAAGATACTCGAACTCGGACTTGCGGCGTTTCTCGAACGCCTCGGCCTGCCGAGCGATCTCGGCGGCCTCGTCGGAGCCCAGGTTCTCGATGCGGGCGCGGATCGCGGCGCGTTGCGCGGGGTCTTCGGTGGCCTCGAGCATCTGAAGCAGACTCTGGAGTACCAGGCCCGTGTCCCCGAGCTTCGAGTACACGCCGGCGGCCAGGCGTCGCGTCTGCGGACTCGCGCCGGGCATGTTCGCGGCCATCTCGATGTACTGCGCGCCGGTCTCGCGAAAGCGGCGGCGCTCCTCGTCCGAGCGGCCCTGCATCTCCACGTAGTAGTTCAGGCCGAGGCGAAGCGCGGCCTCGCCGTCGTCGGGGAACTGCGCAAGCGCGGCCTCATAGAAGCGGTTCGAGAGACGGACGTTGTTGTCCGTGAAGGTCTGTCCGTACAGCACCGACGCCCCGGCCCAGTGGTAGACCCGCCGGAAGCGAGGGTCGAGCGCGATGACCTGGTCCACGAAGTGCGTCAGCCACGCGTAGCGCCGGTCGGTCGTGAAGTGCCGCGCGAAGTACTCGATGGAGCGCAGCCACATCAAGTCGGCGCCGGCCTGGTCGTACCCGAGGAACGCCAGGCGTGTCGTCCGGACATCGGGCACGTACATCGTCTCGCGGGTCTCGACGACGCTTGCGTTGGTCATCCGCCGCGCGGCTTCGGCACGGGCGGCGACGTAGGCCAGCACCATGCAGAAGGCGACCTGCAGCCCGAGGACGAGCTGGAGAGGGCGCGGCGCCCGCGACACGGCGCCGAAGACGAGCTGAGTGGGTGAAATCACGGCACAGGCATAAAAAAAAGGGAGCAGATCTGCAACGATCTGCTCCCTTTTCGATGGGCGAAGGGGCTCGACTTACTCGAGCTCTTCCTGCTGGAAGAGGCCGGCGCCGCCGTTCACGTTGTTGGCGGAGTCGACGGTGCCGATGCGCTCGAAGGTCGAGAGCACGCCGTCGCAGTCGAGGTTGCCGTTGGCGCGGGCGGTGAACTTCGAGCCGATGCCCGTCGTGCCGCTGCCCGTGCTCTCGTAGGTGTACTGGTAGTAGAACGGATCGTCGACGGAGAAGTTCAGGGCCTGCCACGAGCCGACGGAGAAGGTCGTCGAGGCGGGCTGGATCTTCTGGCTCGAGCCGGCCGTGCAGGCCTGGCCGGGGGGCGTCGAGGTGACGGCGTTCGGGAACTGGCGGGGCTGGATGCCGCCGGCGCGATCCGCGTGCTCCTCGTTGAAGTAGGAGACCGAGCTGTCGAAGATCTTGCGGAGGTTCATGGTGGCCTCGGCGGTCTTCGAACGGCGGATGTACTTCATGAACGCCGGGATGGCGACCGCGGCCAGGATGCCGATGATCGCGACCACGATCATGAGCTCGATCAGGGTGAAGCCCTTGGTCTTCTTGCGCAGGTTCATCATGTCTCCGTCACTCCTCATGCGATTCGGGGAGGGAAAATCTGCTGTCACGCGGGCCCTCCCCAGGCCTACCCCGCGCAAACTCAGTCGTGCCGCCGCACCGGACATCGGCGCGGGCGGCTTTGCGTTCTCTCTACTGGCCTTCGTGGTGCGTGACCACGTCGGCCCTCACGGAACTCGTCTCGAAGAAGGACAACTTGCTCGCCATGCGGTCGTTCGACAGGGCGCCCGAGCAGGCCTGGCCGGCCCCGTCCCCGTTGAAGTCACCGCAGGCGCCGGCCCAGTACCACGGGCGACCATTCACCTCGGCGGGCAGGAACGGCGCGTCCGCGGGAGGGTTCTGATTCGCCGTGCCGGCGACCAGGTAGTACTGGAACCACACGCGTCCCGCGCTCTGAATGCTCAGATCGCGCCATGGGCTGTTGGCCGGCGGGTTCCAGGTCTCCTTCGCTTCGAAGGGGATGGCCGCCGGGTGCAACGCAGGCTGGAGCGTGCCGCAGTACTGACCGAAGCTCTGGAAGTAGCTCTCCTGCGCCGCGCGAACGGCGCCGAGGAACTGAACCGCCTCCGAGTTGCGAGCCGCGTACGTGTACTTTCGATAGGCAAAGAGCGCGAGCACCGCCAGCACACCCAGGATCACGACGACGACCATCAGCTCGACGAGCGTGAAACCCCGGACGCGGGCGCGGTGCATCATCAATTCCTCGGTTCGGAGGTCTTCTCGACGAGAGTTCACTAAAGCAATCGGTGTGCCAAGCGCTCCTGGGGGCAGCTGCGCTCGGAAAACCGCACAACCGCGTCGTATCGCACCTTTCAGCAGGTGTCAAAATCTGCCCCGGCGCGACAAAATACGGCACCGGTGACAATTTGCGTCACTCGTCCTCGTCGCCGGCGTCGGCGCCCTCGAGCTGCAGCTTGGCGAGCCGATAGCGCAGCGACCGGAACGTGATGCCGAGCAGGCGCGCGGCCTCTTTCTTCAGGCCGCCCGTGCGCTGGAGCGCCTGCGTGATGAGCCGCCGCTCCAGGTCCTCGACCACGGCGTCGAGGTTGACGCCCTCGTCCGGCAGCAGCACGGCCGGCGCCTCCATGAGGGCCGCGGCCGGCTTCGGTCGCAGAAAGGTCGGCAGCGACGAGACGGTCACCCGCTCGGACTCCTCGAGCGTGACCGCCCGCTCGATGATGTTCTCGAGCTCGCGCACGTTGCCGGCGAACTGGTGCTGCACGAGCTGCTGCAGCGCCTCGGGCTCGATGTCCGCGATGTGTTTGCCCTGCTCTTCCGCGTATTGCCGCAGGAAGTGGTAGGCGAGCAGCGGGATGTCCCCCGGTCGGTCGCGGAGCGCGGGCAACTGCACGCTGATCACGTTCAGCCGGTAGTAGAGGTCCTCGCGGAATCGCCCGGCCTTGACCTCGGCCTCGAGGTTCCGGTTCGTGGCGGAGATGACGCGGACGTCGATGGGGATCTCGCGGAGGTCGCCGACGGGCTTCACCCGACGCTCTTGCAGCACCCGCAACAGCTTGACCTGCATGCTCAGAGGGAGCTCGCCGACCTCGTCGAGGAACAGCGTGCCGCCGTTGGCCGCCTTGAAGAGGCCCTCTTTGTCCGTGTTGGCGCCGGTGAACGAGCCGCGCTTGTGGCCGAAGAACTCCGACTCGAGCAGGTTCTCGGGCACGGCGCCGCAGTTGATGACCACGAAGGGCCCGCCGCGTCGCTCGCTCTGGTCGTGGAGCGCCCGGGCGATGAGCTCCTTGCCGGTGCCACTTTCGCCGAGCACGAGGACGTTGGTGCGCGTCTTGGCCACGCGACGCACGATGTCGAACACCTGCTGGATCGCGCGGCTGTTGCCCACGATGGCCCGCAGCGCGCTCTCCGACTGGAGCGTCTCCTTCAGGCGCCGGCTCTCGACGACGAGGCGCCGCCGCTCCAGCGCTCGCTCCACCGTCTGGTTGATCTCGTCGAGCTCGAACGGTTTGGAGAAGTAGTCGTACGCCCCCATCTTCATCGCCTCGGTGGCGGTCTGATGGGATGCGAAGGCGGTCATGACCACCACGGGCGTGTTGGGGTGCAGCTCGCGGCAGCGGTCCAGCACCACCATCCCGTGGGCGCCGGGCATGCGCAGATCCGTGATGACGAGGTCGATGTTGTCCTCCTCCGTCAGGATCGCGATGGCCTTGGCGCCGTCGGCCGCCGTGAGGACCTCGTGGCCCTCCTGGCTCAGGAAGATTTCGAGCATCTCCCGCAGCGAGAGTTCGTCGTCGACGACGAGGATTCGACTCATGTGAGCATCTCCGAGGGCGACGGCTGCCGGATGACCGGAGCGTTCGCCGGGGCCGGGAAACGGATGATCATGGTGGTGCCCTTGCCCGGCTCGCTCTCCACGTGGATTGTGCCGCCGTGCTCCTCCACGATCCGGTGGACGAGCGCGAGGCCGAGGCCGCTCCCGCGTGGTTTGGTGCTGAAGAACGGGTCGAACACGCGCGACAGGTTCTCGGCGGTGATGCCGATCCCCGTGTCCGACAGCCGCAGCTCGACGCCGTCGTCGTCGGCGCCGGACGTCCCGGTCACGACGGCCTGCATCTGGATCAGGCCGCCGCTCGGCATGGCGTCCACGGCGTTGTTCAAGAGGTTCCAGACGACCTGTTTGAGCTGCCGGGGATCGGCCTGAACGATGACCGAGTCTCCGACCATCAGGTCGACGTCGTAGCGCGGACCGCCCTCACCCTGACTCTGCATGTAGCGGAAGACCTCGATCACCTCGTTCAGCAGGGCGCCGAGGTGCGTGCGTTCGAGCTGTGGCGGCGCCGGCCGGGCGAATCGGAGGAAGTCCGTGATCAACGCGTTGAGGCGCTCGACCTCACGCAGGACGATCTCCATCAGTCGGCTGTCGGTCTTCTCCAGGTTGGCGCCCCGCTTGAGCATCTGGATGCTGCCGCTGATGCTGGCGAGCGGGTTGCGGATCTCGTGGGCGATGCCCGCGGCCATCTTGCCGATGGCGGCGAACTTCTCGCTGCGTCGAATCTGCTGCTCCAGCGTCCGCATCGGGGTGAGGTCCTGGAACACGACGACGGCGCCACGGCTCGCGCCGCCCGAGTCCAGCAGGGGAGAGCGGCTCATGCCCAGGATGCGCACCTGTCCGTCGGGGGTCTCGAAGGTCTCCTCCCAGCGGTTCAGCCCCGTGGCCGCCGCCCCGCCGGGCGGGGCGTCGGGCTCGAGACGCGGAAAGATCGTGCGCACGTCCTGGTAGAGGACGTCGTCCGCCCGGAGGCCGGTGATGCGCTCCGCCGCCTGGTTGAAGAAGATGACCCGGCCGTCGAGCGTGTGGCTGACGAGCCCCGACTGCAGGCTCGTGATGATGTGCTGGTTGAGCGTTCGCAGCTGCTCCAGGTCCTCGCTCTGCGATTGGATGCGCTGCCCGGCGAAGCTGAGCTGGTCGCTGAGATACCCGGCCAGCAGCGCCACGAGGAGCACCGCGCTCACGTTGGTCATCGCCCACAACACGAGGCCGCGGCTGGCGCTCGGCGACGCGCCGGCCCCCGGCATGTGCGCCCAGTCGCGGACGACGATCAGGCCGATGAGCACCGCGGAGAGCAGCGCCATCGTGATCGCGCCGCGCCGGAACAGCAGGATCGCGCCGTTCATCACGGTGAGCGCGAACATGAACGTGAAGACGCTCTCCACGCCCCCCGTGAGGAGGATCAGCACGAACGACGTCAGCAGGTCGCCGACGAGCTGCACGTACGCGAACGGCCGGTGCTGCTTCAGCCGCGGGAGCAACAGCGCGTAGGCGATCGTCAGCAGGTAGGTGCCGACGATGAGCCCGAGGACGGTCAGGGTCCCGGGATCCGACAGCAGGTCGGCGTCCTTGACGTTGACGATCAGGGTCGACCCGAGCAGGACGGTGACCATGATCACCCGGAAGAACATCAGCCACTGGATCTTGCTGACGATCTCGGGGACGGCCGGAGGGGCGGGGTCGGGCGGGGCGTCGGAGGAGCGGCGGAACACGCTGGGCGGCCGTCAGGTCTTCACGTTGCCGGCGACCTCGAAGATGGGCATGTACATGGCGATGAGCACGGTACCGACGATGCCGCCGATGAACACCATCATGAGCGGCTCGAGCAGCTTGGTCAGCGAGTTGACCGCCACCTCGACCTCGTCCTCGTAGAAGTCGGCGATCTTCTGCAGCATGGTGTCCATGGCGCCCGTGCTCTCGCCGACGGCGATCATCTGCACCACCATGGAGGGGAACACGTTCGTCTTGGCGAGGGGCTCGGCCATGTTGCTGCCCTCGCTGATCTTGTCGCGGACGAAGTAGATGGCGCGCTCGATGACCGTGTTGCCCGCCGACTTGGCGACGATCTCCAGGCCGTCGAGAATCGGCACGCCCGAGGCGATCATGGTGCCGAGCGTCCGGGTGAACTTGGCCACGGCGACTTTGCGCAGCAACGGGCCGAAGATGGGCATCTTGAGCAGCACGGTGTCGACGATGTCCCGCCCCTTGGAGCTGCGGTAGAACTGCCGGGCGCCGTACATGAAGGCGATGCTGCCGACGATGATGAAGAAGAAGTACTCCTGGAACCAGTGCGAGGCCCCGATGACGAACTGCGTGATCGCCGGGAGCTTCGCGCCGCCCATGTCGGCGAACATCTTCTCGAAGGTCGGGATCACGTACTTCAGCAGGGCGCCGACGACGCCGATGGCCACCACGAGGATGCCGATCGGGTAGGCCATGGCGCCCTTGACCTGCCGGACGAGCTTGACGTTCTTCTCGATGTAGGTCGCGAGACGATTGAGGATCGTGTCGAGGATACCGCCGATCTCACCGGCCGCGACCAGGTTGACGAAGAGGTTGTCGAAGACGGCCGGGTGCTTCTTCAGGGAGTCGGCGAAGGTCGAGCCGCCCTCGACGTTCGACTTCACGTCCAGGATGACCTTCTTGAAGGTGCGGTTCGGCTCCTGCGTGCCCAGGATGTCCAGGCACTGCACCAGGGGCAGGCCGGCGTCGATCATCGTGGCGAACTGACGCACGAAGACCACGAGCTGGGCCGCGGTGACGCTGCCGCCGAAGCTCGGCAACCGCAGCGACCGACCCTTCTTCTTCACGCGGCTGGGTTGGATGTTCTGCTGCCGCAGCTTGATGAGGACGTCGCGCTCCGCGTCCGCCTCCATCGTTCCCTTGCGAACCTCGCCGGTTCGCGTGCGGCCTTCCCAGACCCAAACCGCCATGCGCTCCTCCTCCACCGACCGATCCCGACCGAACCCGTGGGATGTTATGCCCATGCATCGGGGACCGCAACCTGCGGCCTGGGGGGGGACGGAATTCGGCCGTTCAGCGAGGTGCGACCGTCGCCGGCGCGCTCGGCTCGGCGCTCTCGGGGGCAGCGCTGGCCAGGCTCGCGCTCAGCGTCGCGGCCTTCGACTCGCAGGCCTTGTCGCCAGCGACGCAGTCCTTGTAGAGCGGCAGGGCGTCCGCCGGTCGGCCGGCGCGCTCGTAACAGGCGCCCACCGAGAACATCATCCAGGCGGCGCGTGTCGGCATCGGCGTCGGCTCATAGACGGTCTTGCGGGCCTCGTCGCACTTGTCCTGGGCGGCCAACGCCGCCGCCAGGAAGGGCAGCGGATCGTGGCCCCGCGGGCCGAGCTCGAGCACCTTGCGCGCCATCTTCTCGGAGTTGGGGTAGTCGGCGATGCGCAGGTAATACCAGGAGAGGCTCAGGTACCCGAACCGCTCGCCCGGCTCCTCGATGATCATGCGCTCGAAGAGTGTCCCCGAGTCGTGCCAGACCTCGATGCTGCGCTGCGCCTGCACGGACCAGACGAGGCCGTAGGCCGCGCCGACGAAGGTCGTGACCGTGCGCCACGGGACGAGGCGCAGCAGCAGCGCGCCGGCGGCGACGAGCCCCGGGCCGCCCATGTAGAGCCAGCGCGCGAGCCCCGGCCAGTCGCGCCCGACCAGGATGAGCACCGGCGCGATGGAGAAGCCCCACCACGCCAGCATCAGGATCGCGAGGCGATGACCGCGCAGCCAGGCGAACACGAGCCCCGCCGCCACGACGGCGAGGGCGCTCCAGGCGACGATCAGATCCGTTCGCGTCAGGGCCTGGGCCCAGTTGTACAAGTAGCCGACGGAGATGCGATCGGGGATGACCACCGTGGCGAAACACTTCCACACGATCGAGGCGGCCTGCGCCAGGATGCCCATCAGGTCGGCGCTGCTGGAGAGCTTCTCCGTGGCGCCGGGGAGGGGATTGCCGCCGAAGACCAGGTGGCGGATCCACAGGTAACCGGCCAGCGCGAGCACGCCGGAGAGCAGCGCCGTCAGGTCCAGGCTGCGCAACCACAGACGGGGCGCCTCGACGCGGCGATGGCGCGCCTCGGTGCCGAGCAGCACGGCGACGGCACAGAAGATCACCCCGGTCTCCTTGCCGAGCATGCCCAGAAGCAGCAGGGGCGCGGTGCCGGCGAGGCGCACGAACCAGGGCAGCCGCGGGCTCGTGGCGACGACGACGCCCAGACCTCCGAAGAGCAGGGCGAAGATCTCGGAGCGGCCGTTCACCCAGGCCACGGCCTCGGCGTTCACGGGGACGACGCAGAAGAGGCACGTCGCAACGAGCGACTCGACGAGCCCCATGAAGCGGCGTAGCACGGCGAAGACCACCACGCAGGCCAGGGCGTGCCAGAACAGGCTGGTGAAGTGGTACGAGATCGCCGAGCCGCCGAAGAGCTGGTAGTCCACGACGAACGACGCCAGGGAGATCGGCCGGTAGGTGCCGATGGCCGCGGCGTTCATTCGGGCGGACCACATCGCGTCGTGCCGGAAACACTCGGCGAACGCGGCCCAGCCGCGCAGTCGGTCCGAGTCGACGAGGTTGTTCGTGTCGTCCCAGGCGAACTCGTTGAAGAGGCTGGGGCTCCAGAACAGCAGCGCGAAAGCGAAGACGAACCCGTACCGGGCCCACTCGGGCCACGCGTTGAATGCCTTGATCATCGGTCGGGGATCTCGCTCAGCGCGCGCTGGCCGTGTTTCCGCCGGCGATCATGGTGCGCATCTCGTCGACGTCGTTGGAGTGAGCCAGCGCGTCCTCGAGCGTGATCTCGCCCCGCTGGTACAGGCCCAGGAGGGACTGATTCATGGTCTGCATGCCGAAGCGGGTCTGGCCGACCTGCATCTGGCTGTAGATCTGGTGGATCTTGTCCTCGCGGATGAGATTGCGAATGGCCGGCGTGGGGATCATGACCTCGCAGGCCAGCACCCGGCCCACACCGGAGGAGCGCATGATGAGCTGCTGCGCGACGACGGCCTCGAGCGTGAAGCTCAACTGCGACCGGATCTGTCCCTGCTGGTGGGGCGGGAAGAGGTCGATGATGCGGTTGATCGCCTGCACGGCGCCGTTCGTGTGCAGCGTGGCCATGCACAAGTGGCCCGTCTCGCTGATGGTCAGGGCGGCCTCGACCGTCTCGAGGTCGCGCATCTCGCCCACCAGCACCACGTCCGGATCCTGGCGTAGCACGTACTTCAGCGCGGTCTTGAAATCGACCGTGTCGCTGCCGATCTCGCGCTGGTTCACGATCGAGCTCTTGTGGGGATGCAGGTACTCGATCGGGTCCTCGATGGTGAGGATGTGGTAGTGCTTCTCGGCGTTGATCTTGTCCACCATCGCGGCGAGCGTGGTGGACTTGCCGGAGCCCGTGGGGCCCGTGACCAGGATGAGACCCTTGGTCTTGTTGGTCATGTCGCCGATGGTGTTCGGGAGTCCGAGCTCCTCGAACGTGTGGATCTTCATCGGGATGACTCGGAACGTGGCCGACACGGCGCCGCGCTGCATGAACAGGTTCGCGCGGAATCGGCTCATGCCCTTCACGCCGAAGCTGAGGTCGAGCTCGTTGGTCTCCTCGAACTTGTGCTTCTGCGACTCCGTGAGGAACGAGTAGCAGAGCTGCTGCGTGTCCTCGCGGCTCAGGGGCGGCGTCTTGAGGGGGATGAGGTGGCCATCGATCCGGAGCTGGGGCGGGGAGCCGCACGTGATGTGCAGGTCGCTCGCCCCCTTCTCGACCATGACCTTCAGGAGCTGGTGCAGATTGGCCATGGAGGACTCAGTCGGCGGCGGAGTTTCGGACGACCTCGGCGGTGGTGGTGACGCCATCGAGCAGCTTGGTCAAAGCGGCCTGACGCAGCGTCTTCATGCCGAGGCGCACGGCCTCGCGCTTGAGCTCGACGCTCGAGACACCCTGGAGGATGAAGTCCTTGAGCTCGTCGTCGAGCACCATGACCTCGTAAAGCGCCACGCGGCCCTTGTAGCCGGTGTCGTTGCAGTTGCGGCAGCCGTTGCCCTTGTACACGGTGGCCTTGGCGGCCCGGTCCGGCGGCACCCCGAGATCGATGAGCGCCTGGGGGGGCAGCTTCAGGACCTCTTTGCACTCGTTGCAGATCTTGCGGGCCAGACGCTGGGCGACGATGGCGTTCACCGAGGCCGTGACGAGAAAGGGCTCGACGCCCATGTTCAGGAGACGATGCACCGTGGACGGCGCGTCGTTCGTGTGGAGCGTCGAGAGCACCAAGTGGCCCGTCAAGGCGGCCTTGACGCCGATTTCCGCCGTCTCGAAGTCGCGGATCTCGCCCACCATGATGATGTCGGGGTCCTGCCGCAGGAAGCAGCGGAGCGCGGCGGCGAAGTTCAGGCCGATCGAGTCGTTCATCTGACACTGGTTGATGCCGGGGAGGTTGAACTCCACGGGATCCTCGGCGGTCGAGATGTTCTCGCTCGTCTTGTTGAGCTCGGAGAGGGCCGAGTACAGCGTCGTCGTCTTGCCGGAGCCCGTGGGGCCGGTGACGAGCACCATGCCGTAGGGCTTGTGAATGGCCTCTTTGAAGCGGCTGAGGGTGTGCTCCTCGAAGCCGAGCTTCGTCATGTCGAGCTGCAGGTTGCCCTTGTCGAGCAGACGCAACACGATCTTCTCGCCGAACAGCGTGGGCATCACGCTGACGCGGAAGTCCATCTCGCGGCCGCCGCCGAGCTTGATCTTGATGCGGCCGTCCTGCGGGAGGCGGCGCTCGGCGATGTCCATGTTGGACATGATCTTCACGCGGCTGATGATCGCGTTGCGCAGCTTCATCGGCGGGTTGAGGATCTCGTAGAGCACGCCGTCGATGCGGTAGCGGACGCGGAACGACTTCTCGTAGGGCTCGATGTGGATGTCGGAGGCGCCGCGCTTGATGGCCTCGACGAGGACCATGTTCACGAGGCGGACGACGGGGGCCTCCTCGCTGGAGCGCTCGAGGTCGAGGACGTCCTCGTCCTGCTCCTGCTCGGCGACCTCGACGTCCTCTTCGCTGAACTCCTCCATCAACGCGGCGATGTTGGACTTCTGCGAGTAGTACCGCTCGATGGCGTTGCGGATGGCCTCCTCGCTCGCGACGACGGGCTCGATGTTGTAGCCCGTGAGGAACTTCACGTCGTCGATGGCGTGGAGGTTCGACGGATCGGCCATGGCGACGATCAGGGCGTTGCCGGCGCGCTGCACCGGGATGACCTGATGTTGCTGCGCCATCTCGCGCGGGATCAGCTTGATGACCTCCGCGTCGATCTCGAACTCGTTCAGGTTGATCGAGGGGACGCCGTACTGCTTGCTCAGGAAGCTCGTGAGCTCGCGCTCGCCGATGAATCCCAGCTTGGTCAGCGTGTAGCCGAGCTTCTCGCCCGTCTTGCGTCGCGTCTCATCCGCGTCCTTGAGCTGGACGAGGGTGATCAGGTTCTCTCGAATCAGGAGCTCGCCGAGACGATGGTCGGACATGGGCCTCTCTGTGCTGACGGAGCGGGGGAGCGCTTTGCGGCGTAGCCGCTATATAAGGAGGCGCTGCGCCGGGTGTCAATCGACGCCCGCGCGGAGACTGTCGGCCAGCCCGCGGGCGACCCCGGAGAACACCTGCGGGTCCGATTCGACGCCCCGGAAGAAGTCGAACGCGGCGGCGGCCTGACCGGCCAGCATGGTCAGACCGTCCGCGGTCCGGCGACCGCCCCGCGCGGCGCCGAGCAGGAAGGCGGTGCGCCGCGGGCGGTAGACGAGATCCACGGCGAGGGCGCTGGCGGTCGTGCTTTCCCAGGGGAGCGTGGCGAGGGCCTCGGGCGCCGACAGCGCCGCCGAAGTGGTCTGGACGACGAGATCCGCACCATCGAGCGCGTCGGCGAGGTGTGACCAGGGCGTCGTCGAGACGCGCGCACGCTCGGAAGCCGACCGGGACGCGACGAGCTCGGCGGCGCGCGCGGGGGACCGGTTCACCAGGCGGACCCGAGCCACACCCCGGCCGAGCAGCACGTCCACGACGGCCCTCGCGGCGCCGCCCGCGCCGAGGACGACCGCGCGCTCGAACGCGGCGTCGCCGAGGGTCAGATCGAAACCGGCCGCGTCCGTGTTCGTGCCGGTCGTGCCCCGGTCGGGCTCCAGGCGCACGGCGTTGACGGCGCCGATCCGCGCGGCCGGCCCGCTGAGCGCGGTGCAGCGGGCCGCGGCCGTCGTCTTGTGGGGAACCGTGACATTGAACCCGTGCAGCTCCCGGGCCGGGCCGGACCACCAGGCGTCGAGGGCCGGGCCGGAGATGTCCGCGAGGGTGTAGTCGCAGGTCGTCCCCGCGCCGGCCGCGAGCGCGGCGAAGAGGTCCGGCGATCGGCTGTGGGCCACGGGGGAGCCCACGAGCGCGAAGCGCCAGCGCGGCGGGCCGGGGGTCACGGACCGAGCAGCGACGGGGGTGGGGAGAGCGTGGCGAGCAGGGCCCGAGTGGCCTCCACGTCGGCGCCGATGGCCGCGATGAGGTCCGCCAGGGCGTTCGGGCCCGAGAACCGGATCATTCCGCGCAGCCGCGCGGCGAACGAGAGGTGGCACTCCCGGCCGTAGAGGTCCGCGCCGGGCGCGATGGCCTCGGCCAGCACGTGGGCCTCGACGGTGAAGCCGGTGTCGCCGAAGGTGGGATTGTCACCCACGCTGATCGCGGCGGCGCGCTGGCCCTCGCCCCAGTCCAGCCAGCCCGCGTAGACCCCGGGCGGGGGCAGCAGCTCGTTGTCACCCTGCAGGTTCGCGGTGGGGAACCCGATCTGGCGCCCGCGTTGCGCTCCGGCGACCACGCGGCCATGTAAATGATACGGACGCCCCAGCAGCGTCGTCGCCACGGGGAACTCGCCCGCCTGCACCGCGGCGCGAATGCGCGAACTCGAGGCCACGGCCTGTCCCTCGGGCGCCAGCGCGGAGACGACCTCGACGGTGAAGCCGTGGGCGTCGGCGGCGATGCGCAGCGTGTCCACGGTGCCCGCACGCCGCGCGCCGAATACGAAGTCGTAGCCGACCACGAGGTGACGACAGCGGAGGCCCTCGAGCAGGACCTCGGACACGAACCGCTCCGGGGTCAGGCTCGCCCAGTCGGCGTCGAACGGTTGCTCGATCAGGAAGTCGACGCCGAGGCCGGCGAGGAGGCGCCGCTTGTCCGCGCGCGTCGAGAGCAGGGGCGGCGGCGCGCGGCCGCCCAGGAATCGGGCCGGGTGCGGCTCGAACGTCAGCACGCCGGCCGAGAGACCGCGCGCCTCGGCGGCGGCCTTGACGCGGGCGACCAGGGCGCGATGGCCGCGGTGGACGCCGTCGAAGTTGCCGATCGTGAGCGCCGTGCCGGCCTGGGCGGGCGCGAGATCGCGAAAGTGTCGAAGGATCTCCATCTCGGGGGGGCGTGTTCTTCTGTCTGCGGGCGGGGAGGGAGCGTCGCGGCGATTTTCCCATGGATGCGCGTCGATGGGGCGGCCGGTTCGAAAAAAAAAGAAGGGCGGAGATTTGCGCGGTCCGTCCGCTGCGCTTACATTGTGGTGGTATGTAGTGCATTGCAGTCGATGTCGGCTGCTGTGCGTCATGTTTCGGGCCTTTGCCCTGAACCGGCGGCGCCCGCCCGACGGGTGTGCCCCTCGAAGAGGAGAACAGGACGATGAAGCATCTCGGTGTGGTGGCCGGCGTGGTCACGGCGCTCGCGGCCGGCGCGGCCCAGGCCAGCGATCTGGTGGACGGCAAGAAGGGGATCTCCATCTCGGCGCCCATCGCGGGCGGCAACGCCAACGCGGCCTTCGGCTACGGCGTCGGCAACCTGGTCATCGAGGGCGGTCTCGGCTTCAGCGTGACCAACCCGGACAAGGGCGACGCCTTCACGAACTTCGACCTCGGCCTCGGCGCGCACTTCTTCGCGCTTCGGGCCGAGAAGGCCGCGCTGTCGGCCGGCGGTCGCTTCAACTTCGGCCTGACCACGGTCCAGGACAAGCCGGACTCCAGCGGCAACCCGCAGACCAAGAACGCGACCTCCATCGCGTTCGACCTGCCGATCCGCCTCTACTGGTTCGCCGACGAGCACTTCTCCTTCCACTTCGAGTCCGGCATCCGCTTCGCGCTCGCCAGTGACGACGGCAACGTCTTTGCGGGCAAGCAGCCCACCCCGCAGCCCGAGGTCAGCGCCGAGGCCATCGCCGCCGCCGGCACCGACAGCGGGCCCGTCGCCGGGGGCCTCCCGAAGAAGACCTCGCAGTTCGGCGTCTTCGATCAGTTTGCCGGGATCGGCGCGACGTTCTGGTGGTGAGCCACGGCGCGCCCTGACGGGGCGCGCGCGCAGGGGGCCGGCCTTCGGGTCGGCCTTTTTTTTGCCCGTTGCAGTGGTGATGTTTTTTTTTGATGTGACAAGAATTGTCACCCCTCGCAAAACTTGTTACTTTCCGACGTGAGAAACGGGAGACGCGAACGGCCCACTGTGGAAAAACCTCAAGCGTTCCCCGCATTTGAAATCGAGTCGAGGGGGAGGACGCTGGAGGCTGCGGTTGGCATGCGGTTTGCTGAGTCTCCGGTCGTGCAATGAAATCGGTGCCGCTGAACGGGGGCGGCAAGGAGTGACGCAATGCGAGGGAATCTGAAGACGCGCGGGTTCACGCTCATCGAGCTGATGATCGTGGTGGCGATCCTGGGCATCCTGGCCGCCATGGCCATTCCGGCGTTCACGAAGTACATCCGACGATCGAAGACGAGCGAGGCGCTGATGAACCTCCGCAAGGTCTTCGACGGCAGCGTCGCTTACTACGAGCGCGACTTCGCCGGTCGGTTCGGCCAGCGCATCGATCCGCAGTTCCCCGGTCAGAACGCCGACCGCGTCGGCGCGACCCCCGGCGAGAACTTCTGCTGCGGCCAGGGTGGCCAGGGCGCGGACAAGTGCCTGCCCCAGAACAGCATGGTCGGCGGCGTCAGCGTCTGGGATCAGCCCACGTGGCAGGCGCTCAGCTTCGGCATCGATGACCCCCACTACTTCTGGTACAGCTACGCCTCGACCGGCGTCGGGGTCTCGTCGCGCTTCACGGCGCGGGCCGAGGGTAACCTGAACTGCAGCAACGACGCGGTCTACTCGATCTTCGAGCGGGTCGGCGGTGTCGGGCCGCAGGGGCAGGTCGTCGGCGGCGCCGGCGTCTTCTCTGCCCGCGAGACCGAGTGAGCGCGGGTCGAACGACCTGGTTGATCGCGGCCGAGGCCGCGCCCTGGCGCGCCCCGCTGACCGCCCAGCTCGCCTCGCACGGCATGGCGGTCGAGCTCGTCGCCGAGGCGCAGGCGGACACCTGGCGCCGAACGGGCGCGATGCCCGAGGTTCGGGGCCTGCCGCAGTTGCTGGTGGTGCCCGTCGAGGCGGCGCGCGCCGACGACTGGGCGCTGCTCCGTCTCCTCGAACGGGCGCCGGTGTGGCGCTGCGTGCCGCGGGTGGTGGTCGGGCATCCGGACGATCCGGACGCCGTCACCATCTGCCATGGCCTCGGCGTGGCCAACGTCGTCGCGCTGCCGCCGGACGTGGCCCCCGCCGCCGTCGAGCAGTTCGCCCGCTACTGGGCGCGCACGGCGCTCTTGCCCGCCGCGGAGTACCTGCTCGGGTGACCGGGTGCTGGTGCGCGGTGGTGCGAATCTGGACACCCGTTGGTGCGATTCTGGACGCCCGCGCACCGGTTCGCCGAGCCAAGTGCTCGAATCTGTTGATGAATCTCCGCGGCATGAGTCGTGAAGTTCTCCGTCGCACAACCGACGATGGAGGTCACGATGAGACTGATGGAGATGCCCGTGTCCGAGCGACCGCGGGAGCGCATGTTGACGCTGGGGACCGCGGCCGTGCAGGACGCCGAGCTGCTGGCCGTCGTGCTGGGCACCGGGCGCGGGAGCGGGGAGGACGCCCTGGGGCTGGCCCAGCGGCTCTTGCGGGAGAACGGTGGACTGGCCCACCTGGCCCGGGCCGACCTGCCCGCGTTGGTGGGGCTGGATGGCGTCGGGCCGGTCAAAGCCACGCGCATCGCCGCGGCCTTCGAGCTCGGACGGCGGGGCGGGGGGCAGAGGGCGGCGACCGGGGCGACGGCCGAGACGCCGCCGCCACCCACGTCGACGCCGACCGAGGCGCCGCAGCCGCTCTGGCGTCAGGTGGCCGAGGCGATGCGCGGTCAGGTGGCCATCGGAGAGCGCGCGCTGCTGGCGTTCCGGCTGGAGCGGCCCGAGAGCCCGGTGACGCTCGCCCTGGGCTCCGCGCTGGGCAGCGACACCCGGGCGGGGGCCGTGCTGGCCCGCCTGCTCGCGGTCCCCGGTGAAGGTGCCTGGTGGTTGGTCGGCGTCCGGCCCGGCGGCGCGCCGCAGAAACGCGAGATCGAGGCCGCCGAGCGGATTCTGGCCGCCGCGCGCCTGGTCGATCTGCCGTTCGCCGGGGTCGTGATCGCCGGTGGCACCCGGGCATGGCCCGTGGCCGGCGTGGACGACGAGGGCGGCGCGGGGCGACCGTCGTGAGCGCGCTGGTGGCGTTCTGGCTCCTTTGGGTGCTCGACCGTTGGGAGGGCGACGTCGGCGTCTTCACGAGTGAGGACGGCCGGGTCGCCGATGTCGCCCGGGCCGAACTCCCGGTGGAGCTGATGCCCGGGGACGCGCTGACCGACCTCCACGGGCCGGTCGTGCGCTCGGCCGCACGGCGCGCCGCGAGCGTGGCCGCGCGGCGGGCCCGCCTGCTGGCCCTTGCGCGGCGCGAACCGCTGCGGCAGGGTTCGCCCGTGAAGAACCGAACCGACCATCGACAGGACCACTTCTTCCACAAGGCGAAGAAGGACGGGTTCGCCGCGCGCAGCATTTACAAGCTCGAGGAGATCGACCAGAAGCACCGGATTCTGCGCTCGGGCCAGAAGGTGCTCGACCTGGGGTGCGCTCCGGGGTCCTGGCTGCAGTACATCGGCAAGGTGGTCGGACCGAACGGCCGGGTCGTCGGGCTGGATCTCAAGCCGGTCAAGGTGCCGCTGCCGCCGCACGTCCGGACGCTCCAGGCGGACGCCTTCGAGACCCCCGTCGAGGCGCTCCTCGAGGCGGGCCAGCTGTTCGACGTGGTCGTGTCGGACATGGCGCCCTCGACCATCGGCAATCGATTCACGGATCACGTCCGCTCGATGGAGCTCTGCCACAGGGTGCTCGCGGTCGCCGACCGCTCCCTGCGCCGGGGAGGCACCGTGGTGTGCAAGGCCTTCGAGGGCGAGGACATCCCCGTGCTCGCCGCCGCCTTCCGCGAGCGGTTCAGCGAGTTCCGGCGCCTCAAGCCGAAGGGCACGCGCACCGAGAGCGTCGAGGTCTTCTTCGTGGGCATCGGCTTCACCGGGGCGCCCGTCGTCGCCGGAGAGCCGAGCGCCCCGGAGCCCACGTCCGATACAGGAGAGAACGGATGACCGCCCCCTGGCCCGATGACCCCGCGCTCCGCGCTCGACTGGACGCTCACCCGCCCGGGGCCTCGACGCTGGCCGGCCTCCGGGCCGCGTGGCTCGCCGGTGAACTCGGCGGCGAGCGCAACCGCGTCACGGGCGAGGTCCTGCCGCCCACGCCGGGGGACATCATCGATGCGTCCCGTGCCGACCTGCCGGCCGCCACCGAAGCGCGGGCGCTGGGCGAGGCCTCGCTGCGCGCCGGACACGTCGGCCTCGTCGTCCTCAACGGCGGCATGGCGACGCGGTTCGGCGGGGTGGTCAAGGGCGTCGTGCCCGTCGACGGCGCTCACTCCTTCCTCGCGCTCAAGTTGTTGGACGCCGCGCGGGTTGCCCGGGCGCACGGCGCACCGCCGCCCATCGTGATCCTGATGAACAGCCGCGCCACCCAGGCGGCGACGCAGGCCCATCTCGAGGAGAACGACTTCTTCGGCTATCCGAGGGAGCGCGTCTGGTCCTTCGAGCAGCAGTGGACCGCCCGGCTCGACGCCGCGGGTGACGTCTTCATCGAGGCGGACGGCGAACCTTCGTTCTACGGTCCGGGCCACGGAGACTTGGGGCCATGCCTGCGCGCGAGCGGCCTGCTCGGACGCTTCGAGGCCACCGGCGGGCGAACGCTGCTGATGAGCAACGTCGACAACGTCGTCGCGACGCTCGATCCCACGCTCCTCGGCCGGCACCTGGCGTCGGGGCAGAACATCTCCGTGGAGTTGGTGGACAAGTGGGTCGGTGACGCCGGTGGCGCGCCCGCACGGGTGGGCGGGCGGCTCCAGATCGTCGAGTCGTTCCGGTTTCCCGCCGACTTCGACCAGGCGTCGATCCCGGTCTTCAACACCAACACGCTCTGGTTCCAGACCGAGGCCCTGACGCGTGCGCACGCGCTGACCTGGTTCGTCGTCCGCAAGGAGGTCGAGGGGCGGCCCGTGGTGCAGTTCGAGCGGCTCGTCGGGGAGCTCACGGCCTTCGAATCGACGTGTTGGCTCAGGGTTCCGCGGGTCGGCGCCGAAACAAGGTTCGTGCCCATCAAGAGCCCCAGCGATCTCGCCGAGTGCCGCGCGTCCCTGATGGGCGCCTGGGCGGCCCGGGGGTAAACCCGAAGTGCCTTGTGGTCGACCCCCCGTTGACCTAGTCTCGTGACCGGAATCCCGGTGTCGGAGTAGAAACCGCTCCCCATGTCCCAAGACGACCGACGCGGGCCGCTCGGCAAGCCCTCCATCTTCACGCTGGATGGCCACGAGGTCACGGACGACGCCCGGACCATCGAGGCCGGTGCGGAAGAGCGCGATCTCATCTACGACAGCATGGAGGCGATGGTCGCGGACAGCGAAGAGGTCATCGAGCTCTTCGACATCAGCGCCGCCGTGGATCAGGCTCCGGCGCGCCCGAGCGGCAGCAACTACGCCATCGCGACGAGCGCGCCTTCGGCCAGCGCCGAGCGCGGCTTCGATGGTGTGGTCGACGGCGCGGCGACCCAGGTCGACGGTGGGCGGGCGCTGCTGCTCGGCCGCACGTCGCGCACGGGTCTGCAGGTGCCCGCGCCCGACGACCTGACGGCCGAACTCCCCGTCGCCGCCTTCGCGCCCGGCGTGCTGGCGTTCACGGCGCCGACCCACGCCGCCGTCAGCCAGTTCCGGCTCTTGAAGATCAAGGTCGAGGGCATCATCGACCAGCTTCGCTACCGTTCCATCGCCATCACCAGCACCCGCGCGGGCGAGGGTCGCACGACGACCGCGCTCAACCTCGCCATCGTGATGAGCGAGAACCCCTGGCTGAAGATCGCGCTGCTCGATCTGAACTTCCGCAAGCCCGACCTCGGCCGGCTCATGCGCGTGCCGGATGGTGATCCGGGGCTCCTGCACGTGCTCAGCGGGCGGGCCAGCCTGGACGCCGCGCTGAAGAAGGTCGAGGGTCGCAACCTGTACCTGCTCCACACCGGCGGTCAGTACGACTCGAGCATGACGATCCTGAACTCGCCCCAGTTCGACGTCTTCCTGAACCGGCTGTATGAGGCGTTCGACCTGGTCATCATGGACGCCCCTGCGGTCCTCGGGCAGGACGACGCGCTGGTGATCAAGCAGAAGGTCGACGGCATGTTCATGGTCTTCCGCGCCGAGTCGACCTCCGTCGCGGAGATGAACAAGGCGGTCGGCCGCCTGGGGCGGGAGCGGGTCCTGGGCGTGGTGCTCAACCAGGTGGCCCCGCGCGAAGTGGCGTGAGCCGCGGGTCCGCGGGCGCAGCCCGGGCGCGCCATCTCACAACCTGGCTGACGCTCGTGGGCGCAGTCACCGCCTGCGGCGAGATTGAACGCGCCCATCTCGTCGTGCGCCCGCGGAAAGACGACTTCGCCGCCGAGATTCAGCCGATCTTCGAGCGGCTTGGGTGCAGCGCGGGCACGCTCTGCCACAGCGGCCCCCAGGGCGACCTGAAGCTCGTCGTGTCTCCGGGCGCCGCCGCGCTGGACGACAACTACCTCGCGACGAAGGCGAAGCTCGACCTGAACGTCGCCGAAGGGAGCCCGCTGATCGCCGACCTCTTGCCGAAGAGCGTGGCGCCCGGGGCGACGCACGTCACCGTGTGCTGGAAGTCCAGGGAGAGCTGCGCGTACCGGAAGCTTCTGGCCTGGATCTCCTGGGACGCCGCCGAGGATCCGCGCCCGCAGGACATCGACTGCGACGTCGAGACGCCCGGCGATTCGGCGTGCGACGACCCTACCGTGCTGGACGTCTGCTGCTTCCGTCGCTGAGCGCTACAGGTGCCAGCGGGTCGAGAGCACGCCGGTCGTGAAGGCGTCGTGCGTGCGGCCGCGGCTCGTCCCCGTCGCGCGCGTGCCCTCGCCGCGGAAGACCACTGTCTGGTCGATGTGCCGGACGTCCAGGGCGAGGGCGAGCGCGGGCCCGAGGGCGAACCCGGCGTCGAATCCGACGCCCCAGGCGTAGAAACGGCCGGCGTCACCGGAGTCGCGCGGCGTCTCGCGGACGAAGAACGGCAGCGCGGCGCCGACGCCGAGCCCGAGGTGGAGGCGGCGGGAGAGGAAGAACTTGTCCACGCGCGACTCGAGCGCCGGCCCGGCCACCTGACTCTCGACCAGGAGCGCTGGATTCTGCGCCTGCACATGCTGCGACACCGCCTGGAGGCCCAGGCCGAGACGAACGTCCCAGCCGTCGCCGCCGGGCGCCGGCTGCCACCGGTACCAGCCACCCGCGCGGAGCTGGTGCGCGTTGTAGGCCAGGCGGGCGTTCGTGCCCGGCACGCCGAGCTGTGCGCCCGTCCCGAGGTCCAGCTCCGCGTGGAGACCGAGCGCGCGCTCCGGCCAGGCCTCGACGCCCAGCCGCAGGACGGGCAGCGCGTCGATGCGCGTCGAGACCAGCGCGTTCGGGGCGGTGAACGCCAGCGACGCGTGCGACACCCCGGCCCCGGCGATCAGCGTGACGCCCGTCTCCGTGCCGCTTTCCGCGAAGACCGCGCCCGGGCACAATGCGAGACAGCCGGCGAGCCCGACCCGGCGGAGCGTGCCATGCCGGACCCGGCCCGTCGAAACCCTGTCTCCATCGCGCTCGCGCATGCGGCGAGCCTAGCCCATGCGGTCCGGATGCGAAAGCGCGCCGCGGGGCGGGCGCTCGCGCTCGTCGGGCTGATGGCGGCGGGCCCGGCGTCGGGCGCGCCCGAGCCCGCGGCGCTGGAGGCCGCGGTCCGCAAACACCTGCACATCTTCCTCACGCTGCCGGAGCGGCGGGAGAGCGGCGAGGGTCTGTCGCTCGACGACCACGGTGAGCTGGAGATCCGATTCCTGCGCACGCTGCCCCCGGCACGGCGCGATGCGGCCGTGTGCCAGGGGATCCGCTGGCTGCTCGTGGGCCGCCTGGCGGGGGCGGATGGAATCGGCGCGCTCTTCCGGGCGCTCCCGGACGTCCAGTCCGTTTCGCTCGTGTTCTATTCGCTCGAGACGCGCCTCGCCGTCGACGCGCAGCAGGGTTACGTGCAGTCGCGCAGCGCGAACCCGGTGGCGCGCATCCGCATCGGCCGCGAGAAGGGCGAGGCGCTCGACCCCGTCGTGGTGGACCGGTTGCTCGGCCCCGAGACCTGCCTCTCGAACGGGCGAACGCTCGTCGACGCGATCTGGACGAACTGACCGCTCGGGCGAAGTCAGGTCAGGCCGACCTGAACCGACACGGGGCGAAGGACACGCCCGCCCTGGTCGCGCATGAAACCCTGCACGCTGATGCGGAAGATCCGGGCGAGGTCGGCCGGTTCATTGCTACAGAGCGCTTCGTAGTACTCGCTGCGCAGGTTGCCCGGGATGATGGCCGGCGGGTAACCGCGGGACATGAGCAGGAGGTTGGTGAAGAGCCGCGCCGTCGTGCCGGGCTGCTTCCGGAACGGGTAGATGCCCATCAGCTTGTGATGGATCTCGGCGGCGAACGCGACGGGATCACAGGCGGAGTCGCACTCGGTCTCCACCTGCTCGAAGAGCTTGCGCAGGTGGTAGGTGACCTTGTCCGGCGGGCAGATGCGCTGGTAGTAGTCCCGATGCACAGGGGACGTCTGCCGATACAGACCACCGCGATCCGTCGGGTCCGGGTTCAGCATCCGGTTGATGAGCTTCAGGTTGTCCAGGTTCACGGCCCGGGCGCCGCCGTCGGCGTGCGACCACACGGTCATGATGGTCTCGGCGTAGCGCCGGATCCGATCCATGAGGGGGTGCAGGTACCGGTCGAGATCGTCGTCGGCGCCGATGAGCGCCTGCTGAATCTCCTGCGGCGTGAACATCTCGCCCTCGAGCATGTTGTCGTGGTGGATCCACGACATCAGCAGGCGGGCGGGCGGCGTGACCGCAGGCGGGCCCGACTGGGCCTGGGCGCGGTGGTGTTCCAGGGCACGAATGAACTCGGTTCCCATCGCGATGCGCTCCTTTGATTCCTGGATTCCTGTAGTCGCCGGTCGGCGGGGTTCAGCAGAAACTCAGGAGGAACGACATGCGAGAATCGTGCCGTGATGCCTCAGCGAGCGGAAACGTAGGCGTGGCGCCACTCCGGGTGCATTTCGCTGCCGCCGGCCACCACGTCGAAGAATGTCTTTGAGATCAGGGTGCCGATCGGGCCGGGGCTGCCGGATCCGATCTTGCGGTCGTCGACCTCGCGCACCGGCGTGATCTCGGCCGCGGTGCCGCACAGGAAGATCTCGTCCGCGCAGTACAGTTCGTCGCGTGTGAAGAGCCGCTCGACCACGGGCACGCCCCGGTCGTGGGCGAGCGTCAGCACCGTATCGCGCGTGATGCCGCCCAGAATGGCGCTCCCGTAAGGCGCGGTGTAGATCGTTCCATGGCGGACCATGAACAGGTTCTCGCCCGTGCACTCGGACACGTAGCCCTGCGTGTCGAGCATGATCGCCTCGTCGTAGCCGGCCTTGAGGGCCTCGCGCTTCGCTATGACGCTGTTGACATACTGTCCGCAAATCTTGCCCTTCACCATGTTCACATTCACGTGTGACCGGTTGAAGGAGCTGACCTTGGCGCGGATGCCGTTGCGCAGGCCGTCCTCACCGAGGTAGGCGCCCCAATGGAACGAGGCGATCGCGACGCGCACCCGGTTGTTCAGCGCGCCGAGCCCGAGGGCCTCGCTCCCCAGGAAGACGAGCGGCCGGATGTAGCCCTCGGCGTAGCGGTTCGCCTGAAGCGTCTCGACGCAGGCCGCCACGAGCGCGTCGCGCGTGTAGGGGATGTCGAGCGCGAGGATGTGGGCGCTGTCGAAGAGGCGCGCGATGTGTTCGGCGAGCCGGAAGACGTGGCTGCTGCCGTCCGCCCGCCGGTAGGCCCGGATGCCCTCGAACACGCCATAGCCGTAGTGCAGCGTGTGGGTGAGCACGTGCACCTGGGCGCGCTCGTAGTCGACCAGCTCGCCGTCGAGCCAGATCTTGTCGGACTTCAATTCCATGGCCATCGGTCGCTCCGCCGTTCGCAAGGGGGGGAGCGCCGATGATACCCGATGTCCGCCGCCGGACGCCTCGCTGCCGATTGACACGCCGGGTTCAACCGAATACCGATGCACTCCCGCCGGGGTCTCTCGACGCAACGAGCCCGGCCCGTCCATCAGCAAAGAGGAGTGTGCGCATGGGGACGAGTGCCCTCGGAACGAGCCGCCGCAAGGCCGTGGTCATCATGGCCGCCGGCCTGGGCACCCGGATGAAGTCTCAGCTCATCAAGGTTCTCCATCCGGTCGCCGGCCGTCCGATGATCCACTACTCGGTCCGCCTCGGCCTGCAGCTCGGCGCCGAGCGGGTGGTCGTCGTGCTCGGTCATCAGCGCGAGCGCGTCGAGGCCTACCTGCGGGGCGCCTTCGCGGGGGAGCCGCTGTTCTTCGCCGAGCAGCCCGAGCCCCTGGGGACGGCCCACGCGGTCTCCTGTGCAGTGCCGCACCTCGCCGGCTTCGAGGGGGACGTCTACATCCTCTCCGGGGACGTGCCGAACCTCCGCGCCGAGGCCCTCGCCCCCCTGGCGGATCTGCCCGGCGCTTTGCGCCTCATCGGCATGGCGCCTCGGGATCCGGCGCAGTACGGGCGCCTGGTGCGCGAGGGCGACGCCCTGGCGCGCATCGTGGAGTTCAAGGATTGCACGCCGGCCCAACGCGCGATCGGCGAGGTCAACGCGGGCATCTACGCCGTGAATTCGGCGTTCCTCTTCGACACGCTCGGGCGCCTGGGCCGCAACAACGCGCAGGGTGAGTACTACCTCACGGATCTCGTCCAGCACGCCCACCAGGCGGGCCTGGGCGCGTCGGCCCACGTGCTCGTCGGCGACGCCGCGGCGGACCTCCTGGGCGTGAACGACCGCGTCGAGCTGGCCGAGGCCGAGCAGCGCATGCAGGCCCATCTCCGCCGCATCCACATGCGGGCCGGCGTGAGCTTCATCGACCCCGCGCGCAGCTACCTGCACGACGGCGTCGAGATCGGCGCCGACACGGTCCTCGAGCCGGACGTCGCCTTGCTCGGCGCGACCCGCGTCGGCGCGAACTGCGTGCTGGAGCAGGGCGTCCGACTCGTGGACACGACCGTGGCCGACGACGTGATCGTGCACGCCTACACGCTCTCGGAGAAGGCGCAGATCGGCGCCGCAGCGCACATCGGCCCCTTCGCGCGACTTCGTGAAGGCACGATCCTCGGCGCGAAGGTCCGCGTCGGCAACTTCGTCGAGACCAAGAAGACGACGATGGGCGAGGGCGCCAAGGCCAACCACCTGAGCTACCTGGGGGACGCGACGATCGGCGCCAAGGCCAACATCGGCGCCGGCACCATCACCTGCAACTACGACGGCGTGAACAAGTTCCAGACCCACGTCGGCGCGGGCGCGTTCATCGGTTCGGATACGCAGCTCGTCGCGCCCGTGCGGGTCGGCGATGGCGCCTACGTGGGCGCCGGCACGACCCTCACGGCGGACGTGCCCGACGGCGCCCTGGCGATGACGCGCGCGCCCCGGCGCACCATCGAGGGGTGGGTCGAGCGCAAGCGGCAGGCCCGCGAGGCCGCGCAGAAGTCGAAGACCGAGTAGCACGACACCGAAGGAGACGCCCATGTGCGGCATCGTTGGATACATCGGCCATCGCCCCGCGGCGGAGATCCTGCTCCGCGGCCTCGAGCGCCTGGAATACCGCGGCTATGACTCGGCCGGGCTCGCCGTCACGGACGCCGGCACGACCGAGGTGCTTCGCTCCGTCGGCAAGCTCTCGGCGCTGGCCGAGGCCCTGAAGGGGCACCCGCTGACCGGCACGCTGGGCATCGGGCACACGCGCTGGGCCACGCACGGGCGGCCGTCCGAGGAGAACGCCCACCCGCACTCCGCCGGGCCGGTCACCGTGGTCCACAACGGCATCGTCGAGAACCACCTGGCGCTGCGCGAGGCGCTGGAGAAGCGCGGCCACGTCTTCCGAAGCGAGACGGACACCGAAATCTTCAGCCACGCGATCCGCGAGCAGATCGACGCCGGCCTGTCGCTCCTCGAGGCGACGCGCAAGGTCCTGGCCGGGGTCGAGGGCAGCTACGCCATCGCCGTGACCTCGACGACGGAGCCGGACCGCATCGTGGCCGCCAAGAACGCCAGCCCGCTCATCATCGGCCTCGCCGAGGGGGAGTGTTACCTGGCCAGCGACGTGCCCGCGCTGCTCCAGCACACGCGCCGCGTCGTTTTCATGTTCGAGGGCGAGATGGCCGAGCTCACGCGGGACGGCTACCGCCTGATGAACCTGGCCGGCGAACCCATCGAGCGCGAGGTCAAGCAGATCACCTGGACGCCCTCGCAGGCCGAGAAGAGCGGCCACAAACACTTCATGCTCAAGGAGATCTACGAGCAGCCGCGGGCGATGGTCGACACGCTTCGCGGCCGCGTCTCGCTCGAGCACGCCGACGTCCACCTCGAGGACGTCCACATGACCGAGGCCTTCGTGAAGGGCATCGAGCGCGTCGTGATCAGCGCCTGTGGCACCGCGGCCCACGCGGGCCTGGTGGGCAAGAACCTGATCGAGGGCGCCGCGCGCATCCCCGTCGAGGTCGACCTGGCCAGCGAGTTCCGCTACCGCGACCCGGTGGTCGGGCCGAACACGCTCTTCGTGGCGGTCAGCCAGTCCGGCGAGACGGCGGACACGCTGGCGGCCCTCCGCGAGGCCAAGGCCCGCGGCGCGCGCATCCTGAGCGTCTGCAACGTGATCGACAGCAGCATCGCCCGCGCCTCGGACGATCTGATCTACACCCACGCCGGGCCGGAGATCGGCGTCGCCAGCACCAAGGCGTTCATGACGCAGATGCTGGCGCTGCAGCTCCTGGCGGTCTGGCTCGGTCGGCGCCGCGGCACGATGCCCTTCGAGGCGACGCGCGACCGTCTGCAGGCGCTGGTGGAGCTGCCGGGGGTCGTCGAGCAGCAGCTCGGCTGCGCGCAACAGGTCCTGGCCCTCGCGCACAAGTACATGAACGCGCGGGACTTCCTGTACCTCGGGCGCGGCGTGAACTTCCCCATCGCCCTCGAAGGTGCGCTGAAGCTCAAGGAAATCAGCTACATCCACGCCGAGGGGTACGCCGCCGGCGAGATGAAACACGGGCCGATCGCGCTCATCGACGAGGCGATGCCGGTCGTCGTTCTGGCGCCGCAGGGCAGCCACTACGACAAGATCGTCTCGAACCTGCAGCAGGTGAAGGCGCGCCTCGGACAGGTCATCGCGCTCGTGACCGAGGGCAACCACTCGCTCGACGGCATGTCGGACGACATCATCGAGCTGCCGCCGGTGCTCGAGGCCCTGCAGCCCTTCGTGACGACGATCCCGTTGCAGTTCCTGGCCTACTACATCGCCGACCTCAAGGGGACGGACGTCGACCAGCCCCGCAACCTCGCGAAGAGCGTGACGGTCGAATAGCGCGCCCTTGAGCGACCTCGACCGCCAGATCGCCGCCCTGAACCCCGCGCAGCGCGCGGCCGTGTCGCACGGCGCCGGCCCGCTGCTGGTGCTCGCCGGCGCGGGGAGCGGGAAGACGCGCGTCGTCACGTTCCGCATCGCGCGGCTCGTTCGCGACGGCGTGCCCCCCGGCCACATCCTGGCGCTGACCTTCACGAACAAGGCGGCCGCCGAGATGCGGTCGCGGTGCGCGGACTTGATGCCCGGCGTCGCGAACATCGGCGACCTGACGGTGTCGACGTTCCACAGCTTCGGCGCCCGTTTTCTGCGTCGCCACGCCGCGCGGCTCGGGCGAACGCCGGACTTCACGCTCTACGATGACGACGATCAGGTGGCGCTGCTCAAGCGCGTGTTCGAGGCGAGCGGCCTGGGACAGCGCGCGAGCGAGGCCCGCGAGGTGCGGGATGCGCTCGACCGGGCCAAGAACGCCGGACGGCCCCTTGCGGCCGCGGATCTGCCGCCGGAGATCCTCTCGGCCGGCGGGGCGGACATCGGCGCGCGCTACGAGGAGATGCTCGCCCGGGCCAACGCCTTCGACTTCGGCGACCTGATCATCCGACCGGCGGAGCTGCTGGCCGCGGACCCCGCGCTCGCCGCGTCCGTCCGGGCGCGCTGGCCGTGGGTGCTCGTGGACGAGTTCCAGGACACCAACGCGGCGCAGCTCTCGTGGTTGCAGCAGCTCGCGCCCGCCGAAGCCACATCGAATCTCTGCGTCGTCGGGGACGACGACCAGTCGATCTACGGCTGGCGCGGCGCGGACGTGGGCAACATCCTGAACTTCGCGCAGACTTGGCCCGGCGCGACGACGGTGCGCCTGGAGCGCAACTACCGCAGCACGGGTCACATCCTGGGCGCGGCCAACGGCGTGATCGCCCAGAACCGGGGCCGACTCGGCAAGACCCTCTTCACGGAGGACGGGGCGGGGGACCGGCTCGAGGTCCGCTCCTTCGCCACGCCCCGGGACGAGGCGCGCTGGGTGGCGCAGCGCATCCAGACGCTCTGCCGGGACGAGGGCCACACGCCGGCGGACTTCGCGATTCTGCTGCGCACCAACGCCCTCTCGCTCGACCTCGAGGAGGCGCTTCGGGGCGCGCGCCTGCCGAGCGTCACGCTGAGGGGCCGGTCGTTCTACGAGCGCGCCGAGGTCCGCGACGCCGTGGCCTGGCTGCGCCTCGTGGTCAACCCGGACGACGACGTCGCCTTCCGGCGCGCCCTGGGCGCCCCGCCGCGCGGCGTCGGGGAAACGAGCGTGGACAAGCTCGCCGCCGCCGCCCAGGCCGCAGGCGTGTCGTTGCACACCGCCTCCGGCCGCGGGCTCGTTGCGCTTCGGGGGGCGGCCGTCGAGGGCCTGCGCGGGTTCTTGACCGAGCTGGCCCAGGCCAGGGCAGCGGTCGGGGTGGGCGCACCCGCCGAGCGCATCGCCGCGACGCTGCTGGAACCGCTCCGCGAGCGCCTCCGCCACGAGGGCGCCCGCAACGAGGATGCCCGCGCCCGCGCCGAGAACGTGGAGCGCCTGCTCGTGGCGCTGCAGTCCTGGCGGCAGGAGAACCCCGCCGGCGGGCTGGGCGACTGGCTCGAGTCCGTCAAGCTCGTCTCCGACGCGGACGACCACGATCCGAGCCGCGGCGCCATCGCGCTGCTGACGATCCACGCCGCCAAGGGGCTGGAGTTTCCGGTCTGTTTCGTGGTCGGGCTGGAGGACGGCGTCTTCCCGCACCGTCGCGGCGAGGACGATCCCGACGCCATCGAGGAGGAGCGCCGCCTCTGCTACGTCGCCCTCACAAGAGCGCGGCGCCGACTCGCCCTGACCTGGTGCCGGGAGCGGCGGACCTTCGCCGAGACGCGTCGCAACCCCCCGAGCCGGTTCCTGGCCGAGATTCCGTCCGCCGACGTCGAGCCGCACGTCGACCACACGCCCGCGCCCGCGCAGACGCTCCGGCCGCGCTTCGGAAAGCAGCTCCCCCGTCCCGACGACGACCTCTACCGGGACGCCACCTGGGACGATGCCGACGGCGACGGCGACGCCGGGGGCCTGCGGGCCGGCGTCTCCGTCTGGCACGGCGAGCTCGGCCGCGGCAAGGTCGTGTCCGTGGGGCGCGGGCACGGCGCGACGGCCGTCGTGGAGTTTCCGGGGGTCGGGCGCCGCACCATCGTGGCGCGGTTCCTCTCCGTCTACGAAGACCCGGGTGACCACTGGGACACCTGACCCGTGATTGGCATTGGCCTCCGGGGGTGTCCTGTGGCAACGTCGGCCTTCACATGAGTCGTCGTTGTCCTGAGTGTGGTGGGTTGCTCGGCGCCGGCGATGCCGTCTGCCGGGCGTGCGGTCACGCCGTCGGTCCCGAACGGCCGGCCCCTCGCGCCGGTCGAGGCCTGCTGGAGCCCCGGGCCGCGGGGTCCATCGAGCTCGGCGACCTCGGCCCGCCACCGGCGCGCGGCGACGCCTCGCCCGGGGGACACAACTCCAGCCTGGGCGACATGCCGGCGGGGAACGACGCCGACGCCTTCGACCTCTCGGCCATCCTCGACGGCGGCGGGATCCCTTCGGCGCCCCCGGCCCCCGTCACGACGGCCGGTCGCGGCGGTTTCGTCCCGGCGTTCACGTTCCCTGGCGCAGACGCCGGCCCCGCCGCCGATCTCGGCAACCTCGACGAAGCCACACCGGACGAGCTCTCGCTCGAGGCGGTCGGCGGGTCGATGGCCGGCGGATCGATGGCCGGCGGTCGGGCCAAGGAGTCCGGTGGGAACGCGGGCGAGGGCTGGCGCGTGCGCAACGCCGCCGGCACCGTCTACGACATGGTCTCCATCGAGTCCGTGATCCAGTGGCTGCAGAACAAGGACTCCTTCGACGGCATCCGCATCGCCCGCGGCGGTGGCGCCTTCCGGACGGTCGAGGACTACCCCGAGGTGATGACCCGCCTCGGGATGCGCCCTGCGGCCGGCGGATTCTCGTCGAACGAGGGCGCCGCGCCCAAGCTCGAGCTGGAACTGGCCGGTCGCAAGCCGCAAGGCTCGCGGGCCCCGGCGGCTCAACGGCCCGAGTCCCGCG
The DNA here is from genome assembly GCA_903847385.1 of uncultured Myxococcales bacterium. Taxonomy (GTDB): domain Bacteria; phylum Myxococcota_A; class Bradymonadia; order UBA7976; family UBA1532; genus CAINDO01. Next base: position 47,335 of record CAINDO010000561.1, on the reverse strand, counting down.
CGCCGGCCGCGCGAAGTCCCGTCGCTGCGGCCTCTCCGGGCGCCCCCGGGGCACGCACGGCGGCTCGCCCGGCCCCCGCAGGGCGCACCTTCGGCACGGGCTTCGCGCTCGTGCTCGCCGGCGGGACGGTCGGCGTCGCACTCGTCGTCGCGCAGGTGCTGACCGCGGTCACGCCGTCGACCCCCGCACCCGTCGTGGCCGCGGCCGCGGTCCCGATCGATGCGACCCCCCCCGGACCCGCGCTGCAGGCCGCTCTGCAGGCCTTCGAGGCCGAACGTTACACGGCCGCCGAACAACTCCTTCAACAAGCCGCACGCAGCGAAAAAGACGACCCGCGCGTCTTTCGTTATCTTGCGTTGACGCTTTCGAAACTGGGCGGGCGGGATCGCGAGGCGCGGACCGCCTTGGCGGAGTACCGGCGAACGAGAGCGCGGTCAGGCGGGGAGTGAATGGACGTCAGATGCGAGCAGTGCGGCACCGAATACGAATTCGATGACGCCAAGGTCACGGACGCGGGCATCGCCGTGAAGTGCACCCATTGCGGGTTCCTCTTCCGCGTGACGCGTCACAGCGTGACCGTGGACGAGCGGCCCGTGATCGCCGAGGCGCGTCCCTCCCGACCGACGACGACGACCGAGATGGCGCAACTGCCTCGGGCGGGTGCGCCGGCCCGCACCCGCGGCTGGATGATCCGCAAGGAGCGCAGCACGGACGTCCTCGAGTTCAAGGACCTCTCCACGCTCCAGAAGTGGATCCTCGAGCGCAAGGTCTCCCGGGACGACGAGATCTCGAAGACCGGTGAGAGCTGGAAGCCCCTCGGCTCCATCGTGGAGCTCTCCAGCTTCTTCCTCGTGGTCGAGGGCGAGGCGCTGCGAAACAACCCGCCCGCCTCCACGCCGGAGCCGCCCGCGCCGCCGACCCAGACCTCGAGCCAGATGGCGCCGGTCCGACCGAACCTCGCGCCGCCCGCCCCGCCCGCGCCACCCCGCGGCCGGGACGACCTGCTGGACACCGGCCAGTTCCGGCTGGAAGGGCCCGGCGAGGCGCCCACGCCCGTCAGCGCGCCGCTGATGGGGACCCAATCGATGGCCCAGATCCAGGTCGCGCCGCAGGCGCCGACCCCCGCGCCGGTCATCACCGAGACGGCCGCGATGCGCCGCGTGCAGATCCCGGTCTCCGAGCCGGGACCCCAGGTCACGGTGATGCGCACGCCCGCGCCGCGCCCCCCCCTGCGGCAGGAGCCCTCGGTGCCGGGCTTCGACCTCGGCGGCGGCGCCGCACCGGCGACGCGGGGCAACACGGCTCGCGGGTTCGTGATCGGCGTCGGCGTCACGGGCGCGCTCTTCGCCGTCGCCTACGGCGCGTTCGAGCACCTGAACACCGACAAGGGCCGCTCCGCCCTGTCCAGGCCCGCGCCGCTCTCCGCCGGCCCCGACCGCGCGCCGGCCCCGGCGACCACGGCCGTGCTCGACCTGCCGACGCGGCTCGACGCCGCCGACGCACGGGTCCGGACGGACGCCGACTCCGAGCTCGACCTGGCCATCCCCGAGTACGACGCCATCCTGGCCGCCCTCGGCGAGCCGCCCTCGGACCGCGTCCTCGCGGCGCGGGCGCTCGTGGGCAAGGCCCGGGTGCTGCTGGCCCGGGCCGAGCACCGGATGCTCGGCGGAGATGCCCCGGGCGCGATGCTGGCCAAGGTCAACGACCTGTTGGGCACCGCCCGCGTGCACGCCCCGGACCTGCCGGACATCGAGCTCGCCTGGGCGGACAGCCTCCGCCTGCGCGACGAGCGCGTGAGCGTTCGCAACTTCCTGGATGCGGCGGCGCCCAAGGCCTCGTCTCGGCCGGAGTATGTCTTTCTCCGGGCGATGATCGAGGGCTCGGACGACCCCGGCGCCGTCTCGGACCGCCTGGCCGCGCTCCCGCCCGAGGCGCGGTCGGTGCCGCGGGTCCTGCTGATCCGCGGCCTCGCGCTCGAGAAGTCCGGGCGCCGGGACGAAGCGCTGCAGGTCGCGATGGAGCTCCTTCGAGCCACGCCCAGCCATGTGCAGGGCATCGACCTGAAGACACGCCTGACGAGCGGCACGGCCCCGCCCGTGGCGGCGAGCCTGGCACCTTCCGCGCCCGTGACCGCGGCCCCTGCGCCGGTCACCGCGGCCCCTGCGCCGGTCACCGCGGCCCCTGCGCCGGTCACCGCTGCCGCCGTCCGGGCGCCGGTGTCCGCAGCGCCGACCGCGGCGCCCGGCGCCGTGCGAGTCGCAGAGGAGCCCACGCCCATCCACGCCGGGGACGACTTCGACGGCCTGATGCTCCGGGGCGCCCGGAACCTCGAGGCCGGCAAGCCGGAGGTCGCCGCGCGCTTCTTCGAGAAGGCCAGCCAGGCGAAGCCGCGCAGCCCGGAGCCCTTCGCCAACCTCGGCTGGTGTTACGTCGACCAGCACCGGTACGCCGAGGCGCTGGCGCAGTTTCAGCAGGCCCTCGACCGCAGCCCGCGCTACTCCGATGCGCTCTACGGCGTCGCCGAGGCCTACGAGAAGGCCGGCAAGACGAGCGACGCCGTGGGGGCCTACAAGACCTTCCTCGAGGCACACCCCAACGGTCGCCGGGCCGACATGGCGCGCCGGCGGCTGGAGCGGTTGCAGTAAGGCCGTCGGGCTCCTATAAACCGCGCACCGTCCCCCGTGGAGAGACCGGTGAGCACCTCGCCCGAACACGACCTCGAACCCGCCACGGTCGCGCACATCGCCCGGCTCGCCCGTCTGGAGATCGCACCCGAGGCCGCCGAGCGCCTGCGGCGCGATCTCGGCGCGATCCTCGGGCACATCGAGCAGCTGACCGGGCTCGACACGACCGGGGTGCCCCCCACGACGCTCTCGGGCGAAGCGACCCGTTTGCGTCCCGAGGGTCTGCGCGTCGCGCTGGCGCCCGGCGAGCACGTGGCGAACGCCCCCGATCACGAGGACGCGGCGTTCCGCGTGCCTCGCGTGCTCTGAGGGTCGCCGATGCAGCACGCGATGCCCGAAGGACTCCGCGCCCTGCGCGACGCGCTCGTCGCGGGGCAGGTCTCCGCCGTGGAGGCCACGCGCCATCACCTCGACCGGATCGAGCGGCTCGACGCCGCCGTGGGTGCGTACCTCACGGTCGACGCCGAAGGCGCCCTGGCGCAGGCCCACGCGATCGACGCGCGGCGCCGGGCCGGCGAGGCGCTCGGCGCCCTGGCCGGGGTACCCCTCGGCCTGAAGGACAACCTGCTGACCCAGGGCCTCCGCACGACGTGCGCGAGCCGCATGCTCGATCGCTTCGTGCCCCCCTGCGACGCGACCGTGGTGCGGCGCCTGCGAGAGGCCGACGCGGTCGTTCTCGGCAAGCTGAACATGGACGAGTTCGCCATGGGCTCCTCGACGGAGAACAGCGCCTTTCAGGTCACGCGCAACCCGTGGGACCTGCGCCGCGCGCCCGGGGGCAGCAGCGGTGGCAGCGCGGCGGCGGTCGCGGCGGGCCTCTGCGCCGGCGCGTTGGGGTCGGACACGGGCGGCTCGATCCGACAGCCCGCGTCGTTCTGCGGCGTCGTCGGCCTGAAGCCCACCTATGGGCGGGTCAGCCGCTTCGGCCTCATCGCCTTCGCCAGCAGCCTGGACCAGGTCGGCCCGATGGCGCGGGACGTGCGCGACACGGCGACCCTCTTCGAGGCCATCGGCGGCTTCGACCCGGCCGATTCGACCTCGACGGAGGCGCCCATGCCCGCGCTCGGGTCGGCCCTGCGTGCCGACGGCGACCTCTCCGGGCTGCGCATCGGCCTGCCCCGGGAGTACTTCCCCGATGAAGGCCTGGCGCCCGACGTCCGCGCCGCCGTCGAGTCCGCCGTCGAGGTCCTGCGCGGCCTCGGCGCCGAGATCGTCTCGGTGTCACTACCGCACACACAATATGCCATCTCGACCTACTACCTGATCGCCACGGCCGAGGCCTCGAGCAACCTGGCCCGCTTCGACGGCGTCCGCTACGGCCACCGCACGGCCGCGCCCGCCGACCTGCAGACCCTCTACGCGCGGTCGCGGGGCGAGGCGTTCGGCCTCGAGGTCGCGCGCCGCATCATGCTGGGCACCTTCGCGCTCTCCGCGGGTTACCAGGACGCCTACTATGGCAAGGCGGCGCAGGTGCGGACGCTCATTCGCCGCGACTTCGAGGCGGCGTTCGCTCAGGTGGACGCCCTCGTGACGCCGACGTCGCCCACCACGGCGTTTCCGCTCGGTGAGCGCCTCGCGGACCCGCTCCAGATGTACCTCGCGGACATCTTCACCATCGCCTGCAACCTCGCCGGGCTGCCGGGTTTGTCGATGCCGTGCGGCTTCGACGCGGCGGGCCTCCCCATCGGCCTGCAGCTCCTCGGTCGTCCCTTCGACGAGGCTGGCCTGTTCCGGATCGCCGCCGCGTACGAGGACGCCTCCGGCACCGCCGGGCACCGGCCTCGGGAGCCCTTCGTCGCTCAGGAGGTCCCCCGATGAGCATTCGCTGGGAGGCCGTCATCGGCCTCGAGGTCCACTGCCAGCTCCTGACGCGAGAGAAGCTCTTCTGCGGCTGTCCGACGACCTTCGGCGGGGCCGTGAACGACCACACGTGCCCGATCTGCCTCGGTTTTCCAGGCGTGATGCCCGTGCTCAACGGCGAGGCCGTCGCGCTCGCCCTGACCGCCGGGCTGGCGCTCGACTGCCGCGTCCGCAGCCCCAGCGTCTTCGCGCGCAAGCACTACTTCTACCCGGACCTGCCCAAGGGCTATCAGGTCACCCAGTACGAGGCGCCCATCCTCGAGTTCGGCCACCTGGCCATCGAGGTCGACGGCGCCTCGCGGGACATCGGCATCCGCCGCATCCACATGGAGGAGGACGCCGGCAAGTCGATCCACGCCGACTCCGGCGCGACGCTGGTCGACTTGAACCGCGCCGGCGTGCCGCTCATCGAGATCGTGAGCGACCCGGACCTGCGCAGCGCGGACGAGGCCGTGGCGTACCTCAAAGCGCTCCACGAGATCGTCCGGTTCACGGGGGTCTGCGATGGCAACATGGAGGAGGGGAGCTTCCGCTGTGACGCCAACGTCTCCGTGCGTCCCGTCGGCCAGCGCACGCTCGGCACCCGCACCGAGCTGAAGAACATGAACACGTTTCGGGGCGTGCAGCGGGCGGTGGAGTACGAGATCGCCCGGCACATCCAGGTGCTCGAGGACGGCGGCCGGATCGACCAGGAGACGCGTCTCTGGGACGAGAACGCCGGGCGCAGTCGGGCAATGCGCGGCAAAGAGGACGCCCACGACTATCGGTACTTCCCCGAGCCGGATCTGCCGCCGCTCGTCGTCGCGCCGGACCGCGTCGAGGCCGTCCGTGCGGCCCTGCCCGAGCTGCCGCGTGCGATTCGCCGGCGCCTCGTGGAAGACCACGGCCTGAGCACCTACGACGCCGCCGTCCTCACGGGCGAGCCGGCGCTCGTCCGTTGGTTCGACGCCGCGGTCGCCGCGCACCCGAACGCCAAGGCCCTCTGCAACTGGCTGACGACGGAGTTGCTCGGCCGTGTCCCCGTGTCGGCGCTGGCCGCCTGTCCAGTCACGCCGGAGCGCCTCGCCCGCCTGGTCGCGCTCATCGACGACCAGACCATCAGCGGCAAGATCGCCAAGACGATCTTCGAGAAGATGCTCCTCAGCGGCGAGACGCCGGACGCCATCATCGACGCCGAGGGGCTCCGGCAGGTCACGGACACCGGCGCCATCGAAGCGACCGTTCGGGCCGTCGTCGCCGCGAACCCGGCCCAGGTCGCCCAGTTCCGGGCCGGGAAGACGACCGTGCGCGGCTTCTTCATCGGGCAGATCATGCGCCAGAGCGGCGGCAAGTTGAACCCGGCCCTCGTGAACGAGATCCTCGACCGCCTGCTCGCCCAGGCCACGGACCAGGAAACCTGAGATGGAACGCCCCCACGCCGCCTTCGACACCGTCACGCTCGAGCGGGACGGCGTCCGCCTGATCGACCAGCGCCGCCTGCCGGACGAAGAGGTCTACGTGACCTGCGCCACGGCCGAGGCCACCGCGACGGCCATCCGCGACATGGTCGTGCGCGGCGCCCCGGCCATCGGCATCACGGCGGCGTTCGGCGTCGTCGTCGAGGCGCGGCGACTCGCCGGCACGCTCGGCCAGGCGACGGCCCTCGCTGCAGCGCTGGCTCCGGCCGTCGATCTGCTCGCGGGCACGCGGCCTACCGCGGTGAACCTCTTCTGGGCGCTCGACCGCATGCGACGCGTGCTGGGCACCGCGACCGGACCCGCCGCGACGCTGGTCGAGCACCTCGAGGCCGAGGCGCTCGAAATCTGGCGCGAGGACCTGGCCATGTGCCGGGCGATGGGGGATCACGGCGCGGCGCTCCTGCCCGACGGCTGTCGTGTCCTGACCCACTGCAACGCCGGCGGCCTCGCGACGGCCGGTTACGGGACGGCGCTCGGCGTCATCCGCAGCGCGTGGCGCCAGGGCAAACTCCACTCCGTGCTGGCGGACGAGACGCGCCCGTTCCTGCAGGGCGCCCGCCTGACGGCCTGGGAACTCCACAAGGACGCCATCCCCGTCACCGTCATCACGGACAACATGGCCGCGTGGCTCATGCACCAGGGCAAGGTGGACGCCGTGCTCGTCGGTGCGGATCGCGTCGCCGCCAACGGGGACGCCGCGAACAAGATCGGCACCTACGGGCTGGCGCTCGCCGCCCGCGCGCACGGCATCCCGTTCTACGTCGTTTTCCCGACGAGCACGCTCGATCTGACGCTCCCGACCGGCGCTTCGATCCCCATCGAGGAGCGGCCGACGCGAGAAGTGACACACGTCGGTGAGAAGCGACTGGTGCCGGAGGGCGTGCCCGTGCACAATCCCGCCTTCGATGTCACGCCCGCGGCGTTGATCACCGCGCTCATCACCGAGCGTGGGGTCGTCTCGCCTCCCTTCGGCCCAGGCCTCGATAAACTCTCTGTCCGCAGTTGACTTCCCCGCGCGAGGCGAGTAGCCTCCGCGGCCCGTAGTTCTTGAGACCCCTCTCACCGGGAATCGAATCATGTACGCAATCGTGAAGACCGGCGGTAAGCAGTACCGCGTGACCGAAGGCCAGGCGCTCCGCGTTGAAATGCTCGCGGGCGAGATCGGCAGCACGGTCACCCTCGACCAGGTTCTCCTGGTCGGTGGCAACGGCGACGCCAAGATCGGCCGCCCCCTCGTCGAGGGTGCATCGGTCACGGCCAGCATCACCCGCCACGCCCGAGCCAAGAAGATCCTCGTCTTCAAGAAGAAGCGCCGCAAGGGCTTCCACAAGAAGATCGGTCACCGCCAGTACTTCACCGAGTTGAAGATCACCGGCATTTCGGCCTGAAAGTCGAGTCACTGAGATGGCACACAAAAAAGGTCAGGGTAGCACTCGGAACGGCCGCGACTCTCAGCCGAAGTACCGCGGCGTGAAGCGGTTCGAGGGCCAGGTCGTCGTCGCCGGCAACATCCTGGTTCGCCAGTGCGGCACGCGCTACCACCCCGGCAAGAACGTCGGCATCGGCCGGGACTTCACCCTGTTCTCCCTCGTGGACGGCAAGGTCAAGTTCGAGACCACGCCCGCTGGGCGCACTCGCGTCGCGGTCTACCCCAATTAAGTTCATCGACGAGGCCAAGCTCCTCGTCCGCTCCGGAAAAGGCGGGCAGGGGTGCGTATCATTCCGGCGGGAGAAATTCGTCCCGCGCGGAGGCCCCGATGGCGGTGACGGCGGTCGCGGAGGAGATGTCATCCTCCGCGCCGACTCGACGCTCGCCACCTTGCAGGACTACCGCTACCGGCGTCAGTACGCCGCGCAGAACGGTCGGGCCGGCGAGGGCAACAACTGCCACGGCGCAGACGGGCAAGACCTCGTCCTGCGCGTGCCCGTCGGGACCGAGCTCCACGACGCGGCCACCGGCGAGCTGATTGGCGACCTCACCGAGGACGACCAGGAGCTCATCCTGCTGAAGGGTGGCCGCGGCGGGCTCGGCAACCAGAACTTTGCGACGCCCTGGCGCCAGGCGCCGGACTACGCGCAACCGGGCGAAGATGCCCAGGAGCGCGAGATCGTCCTGGTGCTCAAGCTGCTCGCGGACGTCGGGCTCGTCGGGTTCCCCAACGCCGGCAAGTCCACGCTCATCAGCGTGCTGAGCCGCGCGAAGCCCAAGATCGCCGACTACCCGTTCACCACACTCGTCCCCAACCTCGGGGTGGTGTCGGTGGACGACGAGCGCAGCTACGTGATGGCCGACATTCCGGGGATCATCGAGGGCGCCGCCGAGGGCGCGGGCCTCGGGCTCCGGTTCCTGCGGCACATCGAGCGGACCGGCCTCTTCCTCTACCTGGTCACGCTGGACTACGGCCCCGGCCGCGATCCCGTGTCCGATCTGCGCACGCTGCGCGCGGAACTCGGCCGGCACGACCCGGGACTCTTGACGCGGCCCGCCTTCGTCGTGCTCACTCAGATGGATCGGCCGGACGTCGCGGAGCTCCTCCCCGCCTTCGAAGCCGAGGTCGGACCGGTGCTGGCCATCTCCGCCGTCACGGGGCAGGGGATGGACGCTCTGCGAAAGGCCGTGGCCGACGCGTTGGCCGCGGGCGGCCGCTGGTCGCGAAAGCGACCGTCCAACCCTTCGGAATGATTGAACTTTTTCAAGCAGCGCAGGTCGTCGCAGTAAACTCTCCTGGTTGACATACCGAAAGGGGCTGTGTTAGGTCGACGAACCACCCCGGGTGTCTGCGCCGTAGGGAGTCCTCGAATGCGAAGCCTCATTCTCCTTTTCGCGACGATCCTCCTTGCGGCACCGGGCTGGGCCGTCGGTCAGGGGGCGCCTGCGAGTGCGCCCTCCCCGGCCACGGCGCCGGCGAGCCTCGCGCCGTCAGCCGCCCCGGCCCCGGCGAGCGCAGCGCCCGCCGCAGCGGCGACACCTGCGCCGCCCGGCGCGCCCGCCGAGGTCGAGGTGGCCAAGCCCACCGAGGCCCCGGCGCAGGCAGCCGGCAACGGCGACGACGCTTACAAGCTCAAGGTTCAGGAGCTCGAGACCCACGTCAACGAGCTCAAAGAGAAGATCTTCCGCTCCAAGTCCAGGCTGGCCATCCTCAAGGAGACCGTCCTGGCGAGCAGCATCGCCGGCTCCGAGGCCCAGATCGTCCACCGCAACGAGATGGGGTCCAGCTTCCGGCTCGAGAAGGTCAGCTACAGCCTCGACGGCTCGCAAATCTTCAGCCGCGCCGAGGGCGAGGGCAAGCTGGACGACCAGGAGGAGATCGAGATCTTCAACGGTCCGATCGTGCCCGGCAACCACCTCGTCTCCGTCGTGATGGTCTACCGTGGCAACGGCTACGGCATCTTCTCGTACCTGAACGGCTACGTGTTCACGCTTCGCAGCTCCTATACCTTCCGCGCCGAGGAGGGCAAGCTGGCGCGCCTGAAGGTCGTTGGCTACGAAAAGGGTGGCATGACGACGGACCTCAAGGACCGCCCGGCCATCCGCTTCGACACCGAACTTCTGGACGTCAAGCGCGGCGCGCCCACTGCCGCAGCGGACGGCAAGGCCGAGGAAGACAGGTAAGGCATGAAGCGCGGGAGCAGGCGCGCGCTCCAGGCGTGCGCGTTCTTGATCGGTGTTCCCGCGTTCGCTGCCGACCTCGGCGGGGCTCGGGTGGACCTGCAGCAGGTGGACGAGTCGCTCTCGAACCTCGAGCGGCGATACCTCGTGCCCGAGATGATGGAGCGGAGCAATCGGCTCACCGCGCGGCTGAACGACGGTCAGCTTCTCTTCATCATGAAGGACTACGACCGGGCGGCCATGGCCCTGCTCGACGTGGTCGACGACTCGAAGAACCGCTCGCACCCGGCCTATCGGGACGCGCTTTTCTATCTCGCCGAGTCCCTCTTCGCCCTGCGGAACTATCGCCCGGCCTCGCAGTACTACGCCGAGGTGACGAGCATCGGGACGCCGAACCAGCGGCAGCAGTCCGTGGCGCGGTTGCTCGAGATCGCGCTGGCGACGCACGACGCCGCCGCTGCGCAGACCTACCTGGCCCGCGCCGGTGAGCTGGCCAACCAGGGCGAGGAGCCGACGCTCTACTACGCGATCGGCAAGTTCCACTATCGGCAGTCGAACTTCGCCGAGGCGACGGCCTGGTTCCAGCGCATCCCGGAGAGCCACGCGCTCCACCGGCGCTCGCTGTACTTCGCCGGTGTCGCGTTCATTCGGCAGAACAAACTCGCGGAGGCCACGAGCGCCTTCGAACACGCGATCTCCGTCGCCGCCGACCCCGCGGGGCAGGCGGACGAGGCCGAGGAGGCCGAGATCGGCGACCTCGCCCGCCTGGCCGTCGCGCGCATTCTGTACGAGCGCGGCGAGCTGGTGAAGGCGGTCGAGGCTTACGAGTCCATCGACAAGGCCTCGAAGCACTACGACAAGGGCGTCTACGAGAGCGTCTGGATCTCCATCAAAGAGAAGGACTACGAGGCCTCCGTCCGGAAGCTCGAGATCCTCCTGATCGCGCAGCCCGACGTTCTCCACGGCGCGGACTCGCGACTCTTGCAGGGCCGGCTCCTCCTGATGCTCGGCCGCTACGAAGAAGCCCAGAGCTCCTTCAATCAGGTCCTCTACGAGTTCAACCCCATCCGCGACGACATGCAGAAGGTCGTCGACGGCGCGAAGGGTGATCTCGAGGGGCACTTCAACCGGGTCATCGGCCGCAACCTGGCCAACTTCGATCTCACCACGTTCCTGCCGGCCAAGGCCGCCGAGTTCGCCGGCCCGGACATGGAGGCCGACCGGGCCGTCGTGCTCGTCGGAGACCTCGCCCAGGAGAAGCGGGACGTCGACGAGGCGCAGCGCACCATCGAGCGGCTGGACGCGCTCCTCAACGCGCCCAACCGCGTCGAGGTGTTCCCGAACCTGCTCGAGGGCGTCCTGCAGGGGCTCGAGGCGCGCGCGACGCTCGCCGCCGCGCGCGTCCAGCTCAACGAGAAGACGGCGACGCCGGCGCTCCGCAGCGATCCGGAGTACGCCCGCCTGCGCGAGGCCCGCCGCGGCTGGGAGTCCCGCTACGCCGAGATCCCCCGCACGGCCCAGGCGCTCCAGCAGCGCGACAAGAAGGTCGACGCCCAGATCCGCGAGCTCGACAAGACCGGCTTCGCGCTCAACGTGCAGATTCGTGGACTCGAGGCCCAGCTGGCCGCGATCTCCAAGTACGTCGAGGACACGGTCGCCAGCAAGGGGGCGACGGGCCGAGAGAAGGCCGTCTACGACCAGGTCGCCCGGGAGCTCGCCGAGACCGTCGCCCTCCGGGGCGAGTACGAGAAGATGGCGCGTGGCATCGAGATGCAGCGCCTCAGCGTCGGCGTGAACGATTCGGCCTCGAACGAGGACGAGAAGATCCGCCAGTCGCTCGCCGCGGCCCTGGACGCCGAGGAGGCCTATCTGGCCGGGCACGGCGCGCCGGTCGCCGCCTCCGAACGCAGCCGGATCTCGCAGCTCGACGCGCGGGCGGTCGCCTTCCTTCAGAAGACCGCGACGGTGGTCGATGAGAAGGTCGCCGAGCTCAAGCATCAGGTGGACCGCGAGCGGCAGAACATCGGGACTTACGGCGGTGAACTCGTGACCTATCAGGGGCAGACCGAGTCGCTCGGCGGCACGATCGCGGCCCGCAGCTTCCGCGCGGTGCTCGACCGCATCGCCTCCGTCGTGCTCGAGGCGGACGTCGGCAACGTGGACATCGCCTGGAAGCAGAAACAGGACCAGTCGAAGCTGATTGCCGACACCCGGGCCAAGGAGCGCGAAGAGCTCGAGGTCATGGAGCGCGAGTTGAAAGAGGCCACCGGTGACTGAGCGGACCCTCAAACGGCGCGCATGGCATCGCGGACGCCAGCAGCTCCTGCTCGCGGCGGCCTTGACCTCCACGCCCCTCGTGGACGCCCACGGTCAGGATGCCGCCCCCGCGGCCCCGGCCTCGGAAGCCCCCGCACCCGCCTCCGAAGCCTCCGCGCCCGCCTCTGCGGCCCCCGTGGCGGCAGCCCCGGCCCCCGCAACGGAGCAGGGGGGCGTGTCCCCCGAGATGATCGAACTGGCCGAGGAGATGGCCAGCTTCGAGAAGGAGATCGTCGACTTCCGCAAGGACGTCGCCAAGCTCGTCGAGCAGCAGTTCGCCCTGAAGAAGGTCGAGGTGCAGCAGAAGTACGACGCCGCGGTCTCCAAGTACGTCGAGGAGGAGCGCAAGCGCCGCGAAGAGGCCATCCTGCGCTTCGAGGAGTTCCTCAACCGCTACCCGGACCACCCGCAGTACACGCCGGACGCCTTGTTCCGGCTCGCCGAGCTGCACTTCGAGAAGGCCTACGACGGCTACCTCGAGGCCCTCGAGCAGTACGAGGGCGACCTGAAGAAGTTCGACGCCGGCGAGATGCCCGAGCCGCCCTCGGAGCCGCGCCAGGACTACCGCTCGACGATCTCGCTCTTCGACCGCCTCCTCGGGCGCTGGCCGGACAACCGCAACGCCGACGGCGCCATGTACCTGAAGGGCTACTGCCTCAAGGAGATGGGCGAGGACAAGCCGGCGCTGGACCAGTTCACGACGCTGGTGGAGAAGTACCCGGACAGCAAGTTTGTTCCCGAGGCGTGGCTGCGCATCGGTGAGTACTTCTTCGACTACAACGACCTGCCCAAGGCGATCGACGCCTACTCCAAGGTCCTCGCGTACAAGGACACGCCCTTCTACGACAAGGCCTTGTACAAGCTCGCCTGGACCTACTACCGCAACGACCAGTACGACGACGCCATCAAGCGCTTCAAGTCGCTGGTCGAGTACAGCGACGAGCAGGCGGCCAAGTCCGGGGCGAAGGGCTCGGACCTCCGCGCCGAGGCCATCCAGTACCTGGCGATCTCGCTCCAGGAAGAGGACTGGGACGGCGACGGTCGGCCGGACGACGACGCGGGCTTCAACCGGGCGTTGCGCTACCTGTCGGGCGACAAGCCCTACGAGGTCGAGGTCCTCAAGGGCATCGCTCAGATCTACTTCGACAACTCGAAGTACGAGGAGAGCATCGAGGCCACGCGGTTCCTCATCAAGAAGTTCCCGAACAACCCGGAGAACCCGGCGCTCAGCCAGAACGTGATCGTCGCCTACGAGCGCCTGCGTCGCTTCGACGACGCCTTCGCCGAGCGCGACACGCTGGCCCGCAGCTATGGCGAGGGCTCCGCCTGGCACGAGGCGAACCGCTCGAACACCGAGGTCATCCGGAACGCGGAGAAGCTGGTCGAGGGGGCGCTGATCACCGCCGCCCAGTACCACCACACGCGCGCGCAGGCCCTCAAAGAAGAAGCGAAGGCGGGCAAGGTCGAGGCCGAGGACGAGGCGATCAAGGAGTACAAACTCGCCGCCGTCGCCTACGACAACTACCTGCGCAAGTACCCGACCTCCGAGAACGCCTACGAGCTCGGCTTCTTCTACGCCGAGTGCCTTTTCTACTCGTTCCGGTTCGGCGAGGCCGCCACCCAGTACGAGGCCGTGCGCGACTCGAGCCTGGGCACGAAGTACCAGGAACTCGCCGGCTTCAGCGCGATCCTGTCGAACGAGTCGACGGTCAAGCAGGACATCGACAGCGGCAAGATCGAGTCACGCCCGTCGCTGCTCAACCAGCCCATCGAGAGCACGGCGGCCAAGGCCACGGGGGACAAACCCGTCGGCGATGGCACCGAGTCGATCCGGGTCATCGAGCCGGAGCCGATCCCGCCGGTGGTCATGAAGCTCGTGAACGCTCGCGTCGCCTACGTCGAGAAGGGCCTCAAGGACCCGGCCGACGCCGGCAAGCTGCCCCGCGTGGCCTACAAGGCCGGCGAGGTCTTCTACGAGTACAAACACTACGACGAGGCCCGGAAGTGGTTCTCCTTCGTCGTCGAGAAGTACCCGCAGGAGAAGGTCGCCTACTTCGCCGCGAACAACATCATTCAGACGTACCGCGCCGCGAACGACTGGGACAACATGAAGCTCTGGGCCGGGAAGCTCAGCGCCGCGAACATCGGCTCCAAAGAGGAGCAGGGTGTCCTGGCGGAGCAGATCCGCAAGCTCGAGACCGGCGCGGCTTTCAAGCAGGCCGAGGCCCTGTTCAACGACAAGAAGTACGAGGCCGCCGCGCTCAAGTACGTCGAGCTCGTGGATAAGGACGCCAAGAACAAGTTCGCCGACAAGGCCTTGAACAACGCCGCCGTGGCGTTCGAGCAGGTCCGGCGCTTCGAGTCGGCGACGAACACCTATCAGCGCATCTACCAGGAGTACCCGCAGAGCGAGTTCGCCAGCGAGGCGCTCTTCCGCGTGGCGGTGAACTCCGAGCGGTTCTTCGACTACGACCGCGCCATCAGCAGCCACCTGCTCTTGATGGAGAAGTACCCGGCGTCGGAGCACCGCTCCGAGTCGCTGCTCCAGGCGGCGGAACTGCAGGAGGAGACCCAGCAGTACCAGCGCGCCGCGGCGAACTTCGAGAAGTACGCGGACATGTTCCCGGGCCAGCCCGACGCTGCGGAGACCTATTTCCGCGCGGCTCGGAACTACGAGAAGCTCAAGGACACCCGCAACGCCCTGCGCATCTACGACACCTTCATCAAGAAGTACGGCGTGGATCGGGCGAACGCCGAGAAGGTCATCACCGGCCTCTCGCGGTCGGCGGACATCTACGAGGAGCAGGGCAACGGCCGCTCGGCGCGCCAGACCTGGGACCGCATCATCAACGAGTTCAACGCCCGTGGCCTCCAGGGCGGCACGCCCATCGCGGTCCACCCGGCCAAGGCGCGCTTCAAGATCGTCGAGCTCGAGTTCCAGAAGTACGAGGCCCTCAAGCTCACCGGCTCGCTCCAGAACCAGGGCAAGACCATCAAGGACATGCAGGGCCGCATCAAGGACCTGCAGCGCCAGTACGCCGAGGTCATCGACTACAAGGCGTTCGAGTGGACGCTCGCGGCGTTCTACCGGCTCGGCCACATGTACCAGGTCTTCGCGCAGGCGCTGTACGACGCTCCGATTCCCCCGGGGCTCTCCGAGGAGGAGCAGGACGCCTACCGGACCCAGCTCGAGGACATCGCGCTGCCGATCGAGGACGAGGCGGTCAAGCGTTACGTCACGGCCTACGACAAGGCCCGCGAGTTCAAGGTCACGAACGAGTGGACGAAGCGAATCCTGACCTCGCTGAACAAGTTCAAGCCGGCGGACTACCCGCTCTTCAAGGAGGAGCGGCGCGTGTTCTCCGGCGAGGACATGACCCCGGCCCGGCTCCTCACCGCGCCTCCGCCGCCGCCCACCCCCGCGCCCTCGGACGCGGCGCCGGCCGAAGCCGAGGAGGGTGAGAAGTGAAGACCCACCTGACCATCGCGCTCGTCGCGCTCACCCTGACGTCCGCCTGTGGCGGTGGCCCCAAGGGCAAGTCCGGTACCGCCGCCTCTGGAGGCGCTGCGCCCGTCGCCGGCGACTCCTCGGGCTCGACGCACATCCCCGAGGCCGCGCCCCAGGCGACGGTTTCCCCGGAGATCGCCGGCCAGCTCGAGCAGGGTCAGCGCGAGGCCGCCGCCGGCAATCTGGACGCCGCGCGCCGCGCCTACGAGTCCGCCGCCTCCACCGACAGCTCTGCGCCCGAGCCGCTGTACAACCTCGGTGTCCTCGCCGAGCGGCAGGGCAACGACGTCGAGGCGCGTCGCTTCTACAAGCAGGCCCTCGACGCCCGCCCCGAGTTCGGCCCCGCCGTCACCGCCATCGCCCAGATCATGCTCCGCAAGGGGGACGCCGCCGCGGCGTTGTCCTTCGCGCAGGAGCGGCTGGAGAAGGCCCCGGAGAGCACGGGCGTGCGCAACGCGGTCGCGCGCCTCAAGTTGGCGAACAACGACGTCGCCGGCGCGATCGCCGACGCGACGGGCGTCCTTCGGGCGGATGAGAAGAACGTCGAGGCCATGAAGGTCCTCGGCGCCGGTTACGCGCGCCAGGGCAAACACGAGCTGGCCATCGCCGTGCTCGCCAGCGCTTCGGCCAACGATCCCAACGATCCCGAGCCCTACGCCAAGATGGCGCGCAGCTACGTCGCGCTCAACGAGAAGCCCCAGGCCCGCCTGCAGCTGGAGAAAGCCGTCGCGCTCCCCGGGGGCGCGAGCGCCGAGGTCTACAACGATCTCGGGCTGGTCTATCACGAGGCCGGCGACTACGCCGGCGCCGAGGGCATGTTCCGCCAGTCGCTGAGCCGGCACCCGCAGTTCCTGGCGGCCCAGATGAACCTGGGCAACGCGCTCAAGGGCCAGCAGAAGTACGCCGATGCAGATGCTGCCATGAAGCGCGCGCTCGAGCTCAATCCGAACTCGGGGGATGTCCTGTTCAACCTGGGCATCCTCTACCTGGACGGCCAGCTCCCGGGCGTCGAGCCCTTGTCGCGCCTGCAGCAGGCCGTCGACTTTTTCCAGCGCTACAAGCAGGCCCCCGGCCGACCCGCCGCCAACGACCCCGTCGATCAGTACATCGCCGAGGCCAACAAGCGCATCGTGGTCGAGCAGAAGAAGGCCGAAGCCGCCCGCAAGGACCCGAAGCCCGCGCCCGCAGCGGCGCCCGCTTCCGCCGATGGGGGAGAGAAATGAAGACTTTCGTCCTGGCCTGTCTGGCCCTGATCATCGCCGCCACCCCCGCCGCCGCGCAGGAGAAGAAGCGCGACAAGGGGAAAGGCAAGGTCATCCAGATCGACGCCCTCAAGGTCGAGGGTCAGATTCAGAAGCCCGAGGCCTTCTACATCCTCCAGAAGGGCGACGTGAACTTCAAAGGCCTCGAGCCGAAGAAGAGTTTCCTGCCCGAGATTCTGCAGAGCGTCGAGAAGGAACCGTTCTGAACCGCACGGGAACCTTTCCCCCGGCGGAATGTCGAATCGCGTAGAAGGTCAGACAGGTAAGGGACAACGCAGATGGCCCAGAGAAACGACCGGAAGATCCTGCGCATCGGGATCATCCAGAGCGGGAAGATCATCGAGGAGCGGCTGCTCCGGAAGCGCGATCCCGTCACGATCGGCCAGTCGCCGCGCAACACCTTCGTCCTGCCGACGGCGCCCTTCGCGCGCAGCCACGTGCTCTTCGAGCTGAAGAGCGGCGTGTACCACCTCGTCTTCAAGGACGGCATGGACGGCCGCGTCTCCATCGACGACGCCGTGCTGGACTTCAAGGGGGTGGTCGCCAAGAAGCTCGCCGATCGCAAGGGCGAGTTCTGGACCCTGCCGCTCTCCGAGAAGAGCCGCGGCAAGGTCGTCGTGGGCGACGTCACGCTGCTCTTCCAGTTCGTCATGCCGCCGCCGCCGCCCTCGCGCCTGCAGCTCCCCGCCAACGTCAAGGGCGGCTGGATGCACAGCATGGACTGGCCGTTCACGGCCACGCTGACGGGCAGCCTCGTGATGCAGATCGCGCTGGTCGTGTACGTCGTCACCATGGACGTGCCCGAGAAGCCCGTCGGCATCGAACAACTCCCCGACCGCATCGTCCAGATCATCACCAAGCCGAAGCCGCCCAAGGTGGTCGAGGAAAAGAAGGACGAGAAGAAGGACGAGAAGGCGGACGAGAAGAAGGAAGAGGTCGCCAAGAAGAAGGACGAGCCGCCGCGCCCGCGGGTCGACGACAAGCCCAAGGTCGTCGCCGACGACAAGCCCAAGCCCGAGGTGGACGCGAAGGCGCACGCCGAGGACGTGAAGAAGGCCGTCGCCAGCAAGACCATCATCGGCGTGCTCGGCTCCGGCATCGGCGCCGAGGGTTCGTCCATCGTGGACACGCTGCGGAACGATCGCGCAGACGTCGCCATCAACACCGCGTTCGAGGGCGCCACCGGCGTCGCCGTGGCCGACAACAACACCCAGGCCCGCGACCGCCGCGCCGGCGCCGCCGGGACGGGCAAGATCAGCACGCTCAAGAGCGACGACCTCAACGCCGAGGGCGCGACGGGCAACGTCGAGTCCGGCAGCAAGGGCCAGGAGGTCCAGGTCAAGGGCACCGTGAAGGCCGCCGAGCCCTCGGAGACCTTCGGCACCGGCACCCTGGAGACCAGCAAGATCGCTTCGGCGGTCAAGGGCCGCATCGGCGGCGTGAAGGGCTGCTACGAGAAGGAGCTCAAGCGCAACCCGCAGCTCCAGGGCAAGATCGTGATGCAGTTCACCATCAACGAAGGCGGCCGCGTGATGGACGTCTCCGCGAAGTCGGACTCCATGGGCGAACCGGCCGTGGCCGAGTGCATCAAGAGCCAGATGGACCGTTGGCGCTTCCCGCCCCCCGAAGGTGGCACGGTGACGGTCTCGTTCCCCTTCATCTTCGCGCCCTCGAATTGACCCCTCGAAATCTCCTGCCGTCGTGCCGATACTTGCTCAGAGGATTTTGAGTGTATCGTTGACTGACCGGGGTCCATAAAGTAGTAAGCCGCAGGCAGGAGGCTCCCGTGATTCGTACAGTCCGCTTCGCCCTCGTGGCCACGCTCGTCGGCTTCTGCGCTGCAGGCGCAGTCGCGGCAGCGACCTCGGGGCCCACCGCCGGGGCCAACCCCGCGGAGAAGCGCTCGGACGACGAGGTCCTCGAGCAGTCGTCGACCTCCATCGACCAGATGCAGGACACCCTGAAGCAGGGCATCGATCGGCTGGAGCAGGCCCGCGGCGAGAAGGACCTGATGCGGTACAACTGCATCAACGCGAAGGTGAAGGCCATCCGCGGCCTGGTCCAGATCGGCGAGCTCTCCGGGCAGGCCCTCCGCGAGGCCATCGGCGCGAAGAGCCCCGAGCTCATCCACCACAACGTGACGAAGATCGACCTCGCCCGCGCGAGGGTCGAGGCGTTCCGCGTGGAGATCGAGGGCTGCGTCGGTGAGCAGTCGCAGTACACCGGCGGCACCGAGGTCGAGAGCACCATCGATTCCGACATCCGGCAGGACGACCCGACCGAGGGCGACATCCTGGCCGGCGAGCCGATCGACATCGATCGTCCGTTTCCCGCCACCTTGGCCTATTGAAGCGTAGGAAGGCGACGAGGACGTCCGGATGATCACGCGTGTGCAGAGACCCCTCTTTCGGGCCGCCCTCCTCGTCGTTTCGGCGACCGGGCTCGCGCACGCCGAGGGGCCGGGCATCCGGGCGGGGGATCTCGTCATCCACCCGGACGCCTTCGTGCAGGGCGCGTTCGACAACAACGTCTTCTTCGACGACACGGGCGAGGAGCCCGAGTCGTCGTCGCTGATGCGCGCCGGCGTCGGGGTCGGCCTCGAGAACCGCTCGCCGAACAAACTCTCCCTCCAGGCGGGGGCGGGTCTGAGCTACCGCCACTACTTCGAGTCCGGCGAGGAGTTCAGCGCGCGCAACACCATCGATCGGGCGAACCTGAACGCGACCGTCGGATTCCTGCCGCGCTCGCCGATCACGGTCGAGGTCCACGAGGACGGCAACTTCCGCGACAACCCGGCCTTCGACGACACGGAGTTCGGCTTCCGGATGCTGGACAACAGCCTCGGGGTCGACCTGCGCTTCCGGCCCGGTGACAACCCCGACTCGCGGCCGTTCGAGCTCCGCCTGGGCTACCGCTGGCAGTCGGTGAACTTCATCGGGGACGACGCCGAGGAGTTGAACACCAGCGTGGGTGAGAAGGACGCGCACCATCTGCGTTTCCTGACGAGCTGGCGTTTCCTGCCGAAGACCGCGCTCCTCGCCGAGGTCGGCTGGACCTCGCTCTCGTACGACAAGCAGCTGGACGTGGCCGTGGCCGGTGCGGGCGGCCAGACATCATCGGTGCGGACCAACCGCGACGCGCAGCCGTTCTTCGTGCTCGCCGGCGTGAAGGGCCTCGTCACACGGCACATTTCGACGACGCTCAAGGCCGGCTACAAGAACACGTTCAACGCCGAGGGCACCTCGTTCTCGAACCTGATCGCCACGGCGGAGCTCACGTACGCGATCGAGCCGGCGCTGCGCGCTTCGCTCGGCTACAACCGCGACGGGCGCGACACGGCGTTCGCGAACTTCTACACGCTGAACCAGGTCTACGGCAGCGTCGACTTCTACTTCCTCGGGCGCTTCAGCGTCGGCGGGCGGGTCGGTTTCGACCACTACGCCTACTCGGACGACGCAGGCGGCGTGGATCGACAGGGCGACAGCCGCACGGACCCGGTCCTGCGCGGCAACGTGTACGCGGGCTTCAACCCCCGCGACTGGATGACCGTCAAGCTCGACGTCGCCAGCCAGCAGAACATGTCCGAGTTCGAGTCCGGTGTTGCCATCAACGCCGAGGGAGATGGTCTTGACCCCGTCGCCTACAGCCGCCAGCTCGTCATGCTCGAGCTGCAAGTCAATTACTGACCTGCGCCGGGCGCTCCGGGGACTCCTGCCGCTGCTGCTTCTGCTCATCGTGGGATGTGGCAGTACGCCGCGCAGCGAGGCGCCACCGGAGCGGCCGCTGCCGCCGACGCCCGACCGGACGGCGCTGCTTCAGGGCGCGTTGCTCGGCGTGGGGGACGTCGTCGAGGTGCGGGTCTATGAGGAGCAGGGGCTCTCGGGCCTGTTCCGCGTGGCCACGGACGGGACTTTCCAGTACCCGCTCGTCGGGCAGGTGAAGGCCGGCGGGCTGACGCCCGGCGCCCTGAGCGAGTACCTCACGGAGCGCCTGAAAGAGGGCTTCCTGCGCAATCCGCAGGTGACCGTCTTCGTGAAGGAGTCCAACTCCAAGAAGGTCTTCGTGCTCGGGGAGGTCAACAAACCCGGGACGTTCGCCTTCGAGGACAGCATGACCGTGGTGCAGGCCATCACGATGGCCGGCGGCTTCAAGGATCTTGCCGACAAGAACCGCACCGTGATCACGCGCGTGGTGGACGGCAGCGAGAAGAAGTTCGTCGCCCCCGTGGAGGCCATCGGCCTCGGGCGCGAGCAGAACGTGCAACTCCAGCCGGGCGACATCATCTTCGTGCCCGAGACCTGGCTCTGAGCGCCTGAACGCTCGGGGCGTCAGCGCGCGTCCAGCCGCCGCCAGAGCGTCGCGCCGGCCCGGGCCAAGACGCCCGCTCGCCGCGACGGATCGGCCAGCCAGAGCTTGAGGCCCTGAAACCGCCAGGCCGGCATGTCCAGTGCCGGCGCGTCCGGCGGGGGCAGCAGACGGTCGGCAAGCGCATCCGAGACCTCGCCGACGGCAGGGAGCGGTCCGCTCCAGAGACCGGCGCGGGCCAGCCTCCGCAGGGCCAGCCTTGCAGGCCGGGAGAGACCGGCGGCGCGCGCACGGGCGAGCAGCCGCGTCCAGGGCAGGGGGGCGGGCAGGGCGCGCAGAATCAGGCAGAGGTCGAGCAGATCGGCCAGGTCGCCCTGGAACGACCCCTTGGCCTGGTTGGTCAGCCACAGCAGCCAGCGGTCCTCGGGCGCGGGGAAACGCACGGCGAGGCCGTCCAGCGTGCCCGGCGTGCTCGCCGCGTACAGCGCGTCCGCGCTCGGCCCCCCGCGATGGAGCGGCTGCGGCGCACGGTGGAGTTCCAGCGTGACGTCGCCGAAGCGCAGGCCCATTTCATAGGCCGCCTCGCCCTCGAAGGCCTCGCCCCGGGGCGTGCTGCTGGCCTCCGCGCGGGCCGCGAGCGACGTCGCGACCGCGTCGAAGTCGGCGGGGGGCAGCATCAGGTCGAGGTCGGACATGCGCCGCGCGCCGGGATCGCCGTACAGATTCTCGACGAGGTCGGCGCCCTTGAAGAGCAACGGGGCCGGCGCGCGCGACGGCCACTGCGCCCGCAGCACCGCCACGCGCTGCAGGTACGCCGCCGCCTGCGACGCCCAGGTTCGCTGCACGGATTGTCGCTCGGCGTGGCCCAACGGCACCCGCATGTGGTAGAGGGTGCCCGCCAGACGGTGCGCCGACGCCATGGCCACGTCCTCGGCTCCGAGGGCGGGCAGCGCGCGGTCGCCGTCGACGAACGCTCTCAGGCAGGTGCGCAGGCTCTCGGAGTTCACGGGGGCATCCTGGCGCCGGCCCGCGGGCGGATGCAATCGCGACGTGCCCGGCTGAAACAGCGCCGCACGCATCGGGGTCTGAGGAGTCGAATGTCTCGGTATCTGGTCACAGGCGGCGCAGGGTTCATCGGGTCGCACCTGGTTCGGGCGCTGCTCGCCCGGGGGGACGACGTCGTCGTGCTCGACGACTTCTCCACCGGCCGCCGCGAGAACCTCGAGGAGGTCGCCGACCGCATCACCCTGGTCGAGGGCTCCCTGAACGACGCCACGGCCCTCACGCGGGCGCTGGAGGGCGTCGCCGGGGTGCTCCATCAGGCGGCGATGCCGTCGGTGCCGAAGTCGGTCGCCCTGCCGCGCCCCACGCACCAGGCGAACATCGAGGGCACGCTCCGCCTGCTGGACGCCTGCCGTCGCGTCGGCGTGCGCCGCCTGGTCTACGCCGCGTCGTCCTCGGCCTATGGCGACCAGGAGGCCTCGCGCAAGTCCGAGGACCTGACGCCTCGCCCGCTGTCGCCGTACGCCGTCCAGAAGCTGACCGGCGAGTACTACTGCCAGGTCTACTCGCGCCTGTACGGCATGGAGGCCATCGGCCTGCGCTACTTCAACGTGTTCGGCCCGCGCCAGGACCCCAAGAGCACCTACGCCGCGGTCATCCCGGCGTTCGCCACGCGCCTGCTCGAGGGCCGCCGGCCGACCATCTACGGTGACGGCCTGCAGTCCCGCGACTTCACGTTCGTGCAGAACGTGGTCGAGGCGAACTTCGCCGCCCTGGCCGCGCCCGCCGAAGTGACCGGCGAGATCTACAACGCCGCCTGCGGCGAGCAGACCACGCTGCTGGAACTCCATCGCCTGATCGCCGAGCAGCTCGGCGTCGACCTGGCCCCCGAACACGCACCGGCCCGCGCGGGGGACGTCATGGCCTCCTGCGCCGACCCGTCGCGCGCCGCGGCCGCCCTCGGCTGGCAGGCGCGCATCTCCGTCCGTGAAGGTCTGAAACAGACGGTGGCCTGGTACCGCGACCGCTTCGTCTGAACCGATTCCGCCGCCCCGCGCGGCGACAGAAAGGGCTCCATGAGCACGATCCTCGAACGCATCTCCCAGCGCACCGCCGTCGTCGGCGTCGTCGGCCTCGGTTACGTGGGCCTGCCGCTGGCCACCGGCTTCGCCGACGCGGGCTTCACCGTGATCGGCTTCGAAATCGATCCCGCCAAGGTGAAGGCGCTCAACGCCGGCGAGTCCTACATCCTGGACGTGCCCGCCGAGGACGTCGCCCGCCTCGTCGCCTCGGGCAAGTTCAAGGCCACGGCCGACTTCGCCGACCTGGCGCTCTGCGACGCCATCAGCGTCTGCGTGCCCACGCCCCTGCGCAAGACGCGCGACCCGGACATCAGCTACATCGTGTCCGCCACGGAGCGGATCGTGAAGCACCTGCGCTCGGGTCAGGCCGTGATCCTGGAGAGCACCACGTACCCGGGCACGACGGACGAGATCGTCGCGCCGGCGCTGGAGTCCACCGGCCTGAAGGTCGGCACGGACATTCACCTCGCCTTCAGCCCCGAGCGCATCGATCCGGGCAACCCGGTCTACAACGTGAAGAACACGCCCAAGATCGTCGGCGGCGTGACCCCCACCTGCACGGACATCGCCCACGCGCTGTACGCCACGGTCTGCGACAAGGTCGTGGCGGTGTCGAGCCCCACGGCCGCCGAGATGGTCAAGCTGGTGGAGAACACGTTCCGCGCCGTGAACATCGGCCTGGTGAACGAGGTCGCCATCATCGCGGACAAGCTCGGCCTGGACGTGTGGGAGATCATCGAGGCCGCGGCCACCAAACCCTTCGGCTTCATGCCGTTCTACCCGGGCCCGGGCCTGGGTGGCCACTGCATCCCCATCGATCCCCACTACCTGAGCTGGAAGCTGCGCACGCTGAACTACCGCACGCGCTTCATCGAGCTGGCGGACGACATCAACTCCCACATGCCCGACTACGTGGTCGACCGTGTTTCGCTCGCCCTCAACAATGTTGGCGAAGCGCGGCCTCTGCGGGGGTCCAAGGTCCTGGTGCTCGGGGTCTCCTACAAGCGGGACATCACGGATTGGCGTGAGTCCCCGGCGATCCCGGTCATCGACGGCCTGCTCGCGCGGGGAGCGATGGTGGAATACCAGGACAACTTCGTACCCGAGATCGACCTCGCCCACGGCGGCGGGGAAGCCCGCCTGATGCAGAGCCGCCCCCTGAGCTACGCGGAGATGGGGACCTACGACGTCGTCGTCATCGTCACCGATCACCGCTACTACGAGCCCGAGCAGATCCTCCGTCACGCGCGCCGCATCGTCGACACGCGCAACCTGACGGCGAGCGCGGGCCGGAACAACCCCAAGGTGGTGAAGCTGTGACGAACGACGCCTCGAATCCGGAGCCCTGGCTCGGGCTGGGTCACTACCTCCAGATCGTCTGGAAGCACAAAGTGCTCGTGCTCGTTTTCGGGGCCCTGGTGATCTCGGCCACGGTGATTTTCACTCGCCAGCAGCCGCGAATCTACGAGGCGGTCACGCAGCTCGTCATCGATCAGTCGGCGCCGCAGTACCTGCCCAACTCCGCCGGGCAGGAGGTCGTGGCGCTCGGCACGGCCAACAACTGGAACACCCGCGAGTACTTCGAGACGCAGTACCGCATCCTGAAGAGCCGCATGGTCAGCGCCATGGTGGTCGAGCGCCTCGACCTCGGCCACGACCTGGACTTCCTGGGCATCACCAAGATCGAGGACCCGGCCGAGCGCGCCCGCGCCCGCGAGCGGGTCGACCCCATCCAGGCGCTGACCTCACGCCTGGTGATCGAGCCCATCGAGGAGAGCAACATCGTCCTGGTCAAGGTGCGCGACGAGAACCCGGAGCGCGCCGCGCGCCTGGCGGACGCCGTGTGCAACGCCTACGGGGACGCCAACCTGGACCGCAAGATCTCGTTCACCGGCGAAGCCGCCAAGTGGCTCAACACCCAGGTCGAGCAGGGCAAGAAAGAGGTCGAGGCCGCCGAGGACGCCCTGCTGAAGTTCAAGCAGCAGAACAGCATCATGACGGCCTCGCTCGGCGACAAGCAGAACCAGCTCGGCGTACGCGAGCAGGACGCCGACCGGGTGCTCCGCGAGGCCCGCGTCGAGTCGGCCCGGCTGGCCTCGGTGCTGGAGCAGGTGCGCAAGCTGGACCCGATGCAGGTGCAGACGAGCGTCGAAGAGGTCCTGGCCAACGGTCTGGTGCAGCGGCTCAAGGAGCAGCTCGTGGCGCTCCAGAACGAGCGCAGCGACCTGCTCCAGCGCTACCTGGAGTCCCACCCGGACGTGAAGACGGCGGACGAGAAGATCGCCCGCATCCGCCACAACCTGGAGCTCGAGGTGAAGGGCATCCAGCAGAGCCTGGAGCGCAAGTACCAGTCGGCCGTGAGCACCGAGCAGAAGCTCGCCGCCGAGGCGGCCGCCGTCGGGCGCGAGATGCAGGGCCTGACCGCGGTCGAGCTCGAGTACAAGCGCCTCGAGGCCGCCGTTCAGGGCAAGAAGGACCTCTACGGTCAGCTCGCCCTTCGTCTGAAGGAGGCCCAGCTCCAGGCCGAGGCGCGCGCCAACAACGTGCGCATCCTGGACGCCGCGCTGGTGCCGGATCGCCCCGTTTCGCCCCGCCTGGCGCTGAATCTGTCCGTGGCCCTGGTGCTGGCGCTGTTCGGCGGCATCGGCCTGGCCCTGCTCGTCGAGAGCCTGGACAGCTCGGTCAAGAACCAGGACCAGCTCGAGAAGGAGCTGGGCCTGACGTTCCTGGGCATGGTGCCGAAGATCAAGCAGCAGCGGGGCAAGAAGGCCAATCGTTTCGAGGCCTCGGGCCCCGTGGACCCCGACCGCTACGTGCTCGAGTACCCGCACAGCACCGCCGCCGAGTGCGTGCGGACCGTGCGGACGAACCTGCTCTTCATGACCCCCGGTCGACCCCTGCGCAAGCTCCTGGTGACCAGCGCCGGCCCGCGCGAGGGCAAGACGAGCACGTCCGTGAACGTCGCCGCCAGCATGGCGACCTCCGGCACCAAGGTGCTGCTGATCGACACGGACCTGCGGCGCCCGCGCATCCATAAGGTCTTCGATATGACCAACGATCGCGGCCTGAGCAACCTGGTGCTGGAGCCCGAGAAGCCCCTGGACCAGGTGGTCCAGATCAGCGACGTGGAGAACCTGGACATCCTGTGCAGCGGCCCGATCCCGCCGAACCCGGCGGAGCTGCTGCACTCGCCCTCGTTCAATCGGGTCATGGAGCGCCTGCTGGAGCGCTATGACCGCATCATCCTGGATTCGCCGCCGGTGTGTGTCGTCACGGACGCGCTGATCCTGGGCAATCAGTGCGACGGCGCCATCATCGTGGTGCGCGCCGGCGAGACGAGCCGCGAGATGGTCCGCAAGGCCAAGCGCCTGCTCGAGGACGTGAAGATCACGGTCCTCGGCGCGCTCTTGAACAACGTGGACGTCTCGCGCCGCGCCTACGGCCAGTACTACCACCCGTACTACCGCAAGCACGGCACCTACTACGCCGAGGATCCCCGGGCGCCCGAGCCCACCAAACCCGCCTGAGCGCCCCCCGAGGCCCCATGTCCCGCTTTGTTCAGTATGGCTGCGGCCTGAGCGCGCCCGAGGGCTGGGAGAACTACGACGCCAGCCCGACGCTGCGCTTCGAACGCCTGCCCGTCGTCGGTCGGCTGTACACGAAGAACGCCGCCCGATTCCCCGCGTCCGTTCGCTACGGCGACATCGTGCGCGGTCTGCCCGTGCCGGACGCGAGCTGCGCAGGGGTGTACTCCTCGCACGTGGTCGAGCACCTGGCCCTGGCGGACGCCCGCGTGGCGCTGCGCAACAGCCTGCGCCTGCTCCAGCCGGGGGGCGTGTTCCGCGTGGTGGTGCCCGACCTGCGGGTGCTGGCACAGCGCTATCTGGAGAGCGGCGCGCCGGACGCCTGCTCGGAGTTCATGCAGAAGTCGCTCTTGGGGCGCGCGGGCGGAGACCGGGGCTGGAAGGGCCTGGCCTCGCGGCTGTTCGGCAACGGCGCGCACTTGTGGCTTTGGGACGAGCCGGGCCTGACCCGGGAGCTCGTCGCGGCGGGCTTCGTGGACGTGCGGCCCGCCCGCCTCGGCGACTCGGGGCTCGCCGCCTTCGACGCGGTCGAGGACCCGGCGCGTTTCGCCGACAGCGTGGCCCTGCACGGTCGCCGGGGCTGAGCGCGGCCCCGGCCGGCAAGGGCCCGCGGGCGGCCGCCTCAGAGCTTGTGGCGGTAGTGAACGAGCCGGTAGTAGGTGCGCGGCCCGGGCTGGTGCATGAGCGCCGTGCCGATGCCGAGGCCCATGGCGCACCAGAAGATGAGCAGCATCGGCAGGCGGTAGAAGAGATCCGCCGTACACATGAGCCCGGCGAAGCCGATGAGGCCCGCGACCGTGGCCCAGAGGTCCTTGCGGGCGCTCGTGTCCGTGATTCGCCCCGTCGCCCGCCACATGAGCCCCAGCCCGCGCAGCATGAAGGCCGCGAAGAAGGCGAACCCGAGCAGGCCGTGCTCGGCGAGCAGCGTGAGCCAGGTGTTGTTGGGCGAGGGCACCCGCGGCACGCGTTCGTTGCGATCGCGGTCCTTGCGGGCGGCGCTGCGGACGTTCTGGTCCTTCTGCGCGTGGGCGGGCAGGGCGCGCGCCCCCACGCCCACGGCGAGGCGGAGCGGCTGCACGTGGCCGAGGACGACCACCTGGCGGTCGACATCGGCGGTGAGGTCGGCGGCGATGGTCTCGGGGCGGTAGCCGGCCGTGCCGGTGGCCAGGAGCGCCGCGAGCGTGCCGGTGTAGGCGAGGCCGACCAGGACTGCGAGGCGGCGTCGCTCGCGCCAGAAGTACAGGAACAGCGCCAGCGCCAGGAAGAGCAGACCGCTGCGGCGCCAGGCCATGAGCGTGGTGCCGGCGACGATGACCGCCGCGAGCAGGTAGGCGACGCGGCGCCAGGGCCGCTGGGCCTGTTCGAAGCGGGCGAGGGCCAGGGGCGTGGTGACGATGCCCAGGGCCGACAAGACGACGGCGACACCGCCCGTCCCCAGGCGCATGTCCGAATGGCTCGCGTTCTTCAGGTGCCCCCAGAGGACGTCCGCCGAGAGCAGCCCGGCCAGCGCGGCGCCGAACACCAGCGTGTTGATCAGCGTGGTGCGCCGCTCCGTCACCAGCCGGGAGTTCAGCACGATGTAGAAGATGACGACGCCGTTGCAGACGTACCACCCCAGGCCCTTGAGGGCCTCGAGCGGCACCCGGCTGAAGGGCACGATGAACAGCGTGACCGCCAGGAAACCCAGGAGCGCCGTGTCGACGGGCGTCCGCAGCGCGTAGAGCCGCTGGTCCGTGACCTCGCGACCGAAGACGTGCCAGGCCGCGATCAGCGGCGGCAGGATGTACATCAGGTTCAGGGGCATCGTGCCCACGCGGATCGTGAACTCGGCCTGGATGTCGCTCGGGAGCACCAGAGCGAGCAAAAGGAGCCACGCCAGGAGGAATCCCGTCGTGAAGATGCGGTTCATCACCCGCAGGAAGGTCAGCACGATCAGGTTCAGGTCCATCCAGACGCCGCGGTTGCGGATGTAGATGACCTCGTAGAACAGCTTGTGCCGGGGCGAGGTGTAGTAGCCGCCGCGCACCTGCGCCTTGCCCGTGATGCCCGGACGCACGAAGAACCGCTTGGCGTAGCCGGGGACGGTCTTCTTGTGGTCCTCGAGGAAGATCGGTCGGATGGGTCGCGGACCGACCAGGTTCATGTCGCCCTTGAGCATGTTGAAGAGCTGCGCGAGCTCATCGAGCCGGTAGCGGCGCAGGAACTTGCCGATGGGCGTGAAGTGGTTCTCCGTCTGCTGGACGAGGCGCTTGCCGATCTTCTGCTCCGCGCCGGTGTGCATCGTGCGGAACTTGAAGATGTGGAAGGGCTGCTCGTGGCGACCGACCCGCGCGCCGCGATAGAGCGCCGGCCCGGGCGAGGTCACCTTGACGGCGACGGCGATGCCGATGAGCAGCGGCGAGAGCAGCAGAATGCCCACGAGCGCGCCGAGGAAGTTGTAGACCCGCGTCACCGCCTCGTAGACGGGTTTGGCAGGCAGCTCGGCCGTGCTGGGAAAGTACGCCCGGACCGCGCGCTCGCCGCTGGGGCGGGCGGGCGCGAGGGTCGGCATCGGTCTGCTGACGGCACGACGACTCAAAGGGAACGGCCTCCTCGATGCCGATCGTTCCAGGCCGCGAAGCATAGCAGGGCCCAGAGCGTTCGGCTGTGGTCGCGTTCTTTTCGGGCGTGGGCCTCGATCATTCGGTCGACGGCGGCCGGAGACCAGAGCCCCATCGCTTGGACCCTGGCCGAGGACAACGTGTCTCGCAGCAGCGTGCGCAGCTCGCCATTGAGCCACGTGGCCATGGGCACGTTGAACCCGGCCTTGCCGCGTTCGAGGATGGAGAGGGGCAGCTTGCCCCACAGCGCGCGCTTGAGCAGGTGTTTGGTGCGCGTGCCGAGCAACTTGTAGCGCCCGGGCAGGGACGCCGCATGTTCGACGAGGCGCCGGTCGAGGAACGGCGAGCGCGCCTCGAGGCTGTGGGCCATCGTGATGCGGTCGACCTTCACCAGGATGTCGTCGGGCAGGTAGAGCTGCAGGTCGCTGTACAGGATCGCGTCGAGCGGATCGCCGAAGGGGTGCGCGGCACAGGCGGCGCGCCACAGGCGCACGGTGGGCTCGACCGCGGACGGGTCCGCGTCGAGGCGCGTGAGCGCGCGGCGGGCGTCCTCGTCCAGGAACTCCTTGTAGCCGTAGTGGGCGTCCGGCGGGGGGAGGCCGGCGGAGCGCACGAACTGGCGGGCCTTCAGGTCGAAGCTGACCTTGCGGTGGCTCACGGGCAGTCGGGCGATGAGCGCAGGCGCCAGCGTCTCCCGCAGCACGGCGGGCAGCCGACGCCAGAGCTGGGCGAGGCGCAGCGCCTTGTGCGTACGGTAGCCGGCGTAGAGCTCGTCGCCGCCGTCGCCGCCGAGGGCGACGGTCACGTGCCGGCGGGCCAGCCGCGACAGGTACCAGAGCGGGATGGCCGAGCTGTCGGCGTACGGCTCGTCCAGCGCGTCCACCAGGGGCGCCAGGAACGTGCCCGCCTCGGGCCGCACGGTCTCGACGTGGTGGTGCGCGCCGAACTGCTTCGCCACGCGGGCGGCCTGCTTCGACTCGTCGTAGCTGGCCTCCTCGAACCGGATGGTGAAGGCCTCGACGGGCCGGGGCGAGGCCTCGGCCATGCACAGGAGCACCGCGCTGGAGTCGATGCCGCCGGACAGGAACATGCCGAGCGGCACGTCCGACACGAGGCGGTCGCGCACCGCGGCGCGCAGCAGATCGAGGGTCTGCCGGGCGGCCTCGCCCTCGCTCGGGACCCGCGCGGGGGGGCTCGCCTCGCTGTGGAAGCGGACGTCCCAGTAGCGCCACGTGCGTACGCGGCCGTCCTTCCAGAGCAGCGCGTGGGCCGGCGGCAGCTTGCGCACGGCGGCGAACATCGTCTGCTCGCCGGGCACGTAGTTCAGCGCCAGGTAGTCGTGATGCGCCTGGAGATCCAGCGTGTCCGGCAGGCGGCCCGAGGCCATCAACGCCTTGATCTCACTGCCGAAAATCAGCGCGCCCGCGGCGTCCGTGCCGTAGTGCAGGGGCTTCTTGCCCATGCGGTCGCGGGCCAGGAGCAACTGCCGCTCGCGGGCATCCCACAAAGCGAAGGCGAACATGCCCTCGAGCCGCTCCACGACGGCGGGCCCGCACTCCTCGTACAGGTGCAGGATGACCTCGGTGTCCGTTCGCGTGCGGAACGTGTGCCGCCCCGTGGCCTCGAGCTCCTGCCGGAGCGCCGCGAAGTTGTAGATCTCGCCGTTGAAGACCAGCGTGAGCCGCTCGTCCTCATTGTGCATGGGCTGCAGGCCGACGGTGCGCGTGTCGATGATCGAGAGCCGCCGGAAGCCGAGGCCGACGGCGACGTCCGCGTCCGCGTGGGTGTACAGGCCGGCGCCATCGGGGCCGCGGTGGGCCAGCGTGTCGCGCATTGCCTCGAGGCCCGCGCGGTCCACGGGCGGGGTCGCCCCGATGTATCCGACCAGGCCACACATGTCGGTCAGCGCCCCCGCGCGACGACGTCGAGCAGCATCCGCTCGTACCGCGCGACCGTCGCCGCCTGGCTATGGTGCGACACGACGTGCCGGCGCCCGTTCTCACCCAGGCGCCGCGCGCGCTCGCGGTCGCCGTGCAGCCGGCGGATCGCCGCGGCCAGGGCCTGCGCGTCCTCGGGCGGCACGATCTCGCCACAGTCGGCCCGCCGGACCATCACATCCGTGTCGCTGCCGGCGTCCACCCCGGCGACGACGGGGCGGCCCGAGGCCAGGATGCCGAAGATCTTGCTGGGCACGCTGGTGCCCGCCATGCCGTGCCGCAAGGGCGCGAGGCCTACGTCCGCGGCGTTGAGCAGGTCGCACAGGCGCTCGCGGGGCTGGGTGGGCAGCAGCGTGGCGTTGCTCCGGCCGGTGACGGCCGTCTCGAGCATCTCGCGGGCCTGGCCGTCTCCACAGAGCATCCAGTGCAGGTCCGGCAGGTCGTCCAGGAGCGGCATGGCCTCGACCAGGACCTCGAGGCCCTGGCTGTAGCCCATGCGCCCGCTGAACTGCACCACGAAGCGGTCGTCCAGGCCGAGCTCGGCCCGGAAGGGGTTGCCGGCGGTCGGGGTCGGTACGATCAGGTCCGTGTCCGTGTAGTTCTCGACGATGGAGATCTTGTCGTCGGGCACGCCCTTCGAGAGCAGGTACTGGCGGAAGCTCTCGCTGATGACGCAGAGGCGGGTCGCCTTGCGGTAGACCCAGGCCTCGAGCTGTTCGAAGCCCTTGATCACCTTGGGGTTCTTCAAGACGCCGAGGCGCACGGCGGCCTCGGGGAAGAGATCTTGAAGATTGTAGACCCAGGGGATGCGCCGGGCCGTCCCGAGTGCGTGGTCGACGATGCCGAGCGTCAGCGGCGGGGAGGGCGTGAAGATCACGTCGACGTCCCGCACGGTGGCGGCGGCGGCGAGCGCGGCGGCGGTGAACGAGGCGTAGTTGGCCATCTTGGCCGCCGTGCCGTGTTCGCCCGCATAAATATAGGTCCGCAGGATGTCCACGCCGTTGTGGTGGTCGCGCTGGAAGAGGCGACCCCGGTAGGGCGCCTCGATGCGGCCGGTCTCGTGGTGCGGGAACGCACAGACCACGGTCACGCGATGACCGAGGCGGACCAGACCCTCGCACATGCCCACCATGAGGGGGGCGTTGCCGAGTTTGTCGGGCCAGTAGTTCAGGGCGAGCAGGAGAACGTGCATCGGACTCTCGGGGCGGGGCGGCCGGCGCTTTATACGCGCCGTGGCTCGGGGCATCAATCGGTCGTGGCGGCGGTCGGTTCGGGGTCGGCGGCTTCGGGGTCGTCCAGACCACCCTGTGGGTGCTCCCGCAAGATCGCGTCTGCGGATTCGGGATGGCCCGCCTTCCGGGCGGCGGCGCGCAGACCCTGGGCGTAGGCCTTGGCCGGGTGCATGCGCCAGGCGCGCTCGAACCCGACGAGCGCGAGCTGGGCGTCCCCCAGGCGCATCTCGGCCCAGGCGCGCTGGGCCAGCACCGAGGCCGCCTGGCGGGGCTCCAGGGCGACCATCGGCCAGAGTTTGTCCAGGTACTCGCGGGCGGTCTTCAGGTCACCCATGTCGCGATAGAGCGTCGCGGCCGAGCGCAGGAAGTCGCGGTCGCGTGCGCCGAGCGCGCGGACGCCTTCGAGGAGCGCCCGGGCGTCGTCCGGCCGGGCTTCCCGGAGCGCCACCCGTGCGCGCAGCGTCGCCGCGAAGAGAGGGCGCCCGTTGCTCTCCAGGGCGTCGGCGGCGCCGCGGACACAGACGAGGTCGGCCAGCGCGAGGCACGCGCGCGCCCGCAGCCCGATCAAATCCGGGTCGTTCGGGGTGCTCTCCTCCATCACGCGGATGGCCTCCCGCGCGAAGGCGTTCGACCGCTCGGTGAGCAGGCGGTTGCCCAGCGCGCGTCGATGTTCCGGCGTCTGCGCCGTGGCGCGCACCACGAACTCCGGCTTGGGGAACCGCGCCGCGACCTCGCGAATCAACGGGATCAGCTCCCAGGGCAGGACCTCCATCGCTGCGCGGTACTCGTCGGCCGACTGGGCCCACAGGCCGCGCCGGGCGAGCACGCGGGCCGCGAGGAGGCGCGCCTCGCCGCCGTTGGGCGCCAGGAACAGCGCCCGGTTCAGCCAGCGCATCACGCGCTGGAAGTCGGCGTCGTGGGCCGCGACGAGCCGCTGCGCCGTCTTGAGCGCGAAGAACGCGTCCGCCGGGTGCTGGGGGGCGGCCGCCGTGGCGACGCGCAGGATCGCCTCCGGCTCGGCCGGGGCGGCCTCCAGCTCGGCGATGGCCCGGTCGGGCAGGGCGGCCAGCGCGACGGGACCCCGCCACGCGACCAGCGCCAGGGTGAGGACCCCCGCCACGCCCGCGATGAGCGGCAGCCGGGCCCGGAACCATGTGGCGGGGCGTCGAACGCGGCGCACGCGGGCGACGCACAGCCCGAACGCCGCGGCGGTGGGCAGGGCCAGGCCGGCGGCCTCGAGGCCGAAGTCCGCGAGCTGCGCCAGACCGACCGCGGCCAGGCCCGCCAGCAGGCCCCAATGCCGGGGGCGCGCCTCGCTGCCGGCCGCGGTGCGGGCCGAGGCCAGCCAGGCCGCGAGGCCGCCCAGCAGCGCCACCAGCGCGCCCACGACGCCCCACTCACAGAGGAACTGAAGGACGATGTTCTCCGGGTGCGACACGAGGCTGGGCATGCGCAGCGACTGGAACAGCGGATAGGTGACCGCGAAGGTGCCGCGCCCGCTGCCGAAGAGAGGGAAGTCGCCGGCGTACTCGACCGCGGCGGGCCAGGCGGCGAACTTGTTCTCCGCGCCCAGGTTCTGCCAGGGGGTGCGCGACCAGTCGGGCAGCAGCATCACCGCCATCGCCAGGCCGACGACGGACAGCAGCATGCCCACCCGCGAGAGCGAGCGCGCCCGCTCGTGGCGCGCGTCCCCGCTGTCCGGCCCCGGCAGGTGCGCGAACACCGCGAAGCAGGCCAGGCCCGCGAGCAGTGCGACCTGTCCGCCGCGCGACGCGCTGAAGAACACGCCCGCCGCGCAGAGCGCCGCCGCGGTCAGGCTTCGACGTTGCGTGGCCGTGTCGTCCGTGTCGGCGGCCTGCCCGAGCCCGACGAGCGTGCCCATGGCCAGGAGAGCCGCCAGCGTGTTGTTGTTGACGAAGGTGGAGAAGTACCCGTGCAGCGGGCTGCCGTTCAGGGGCGCGTAGAAGCCGAAGATCGTCGAGAAGCTGAACGCGAGGTGCACGAAGCCGATCACGGCGACGAGCGCGGGGCCGTAGAGCAGCGCGTTCTCCAGGTGGCGGCGGAAGCCCCGCGGCACCTCGGCGGCCGCCCAGGCCACCCCCAGAAACCCGAGCTGATGGACCGTGGCGAGCAGCGTCGACGGCGGATCGACGGAGAGGGCGTGTCCGGCCTCCGGGCCATAGAGCCCGAGATCGCCGAGCGTGTAGCCGAAGAGCTCGTGCGCCCGGGGCGAGAGGGCGGCGAGCACGGACGCGGGCAGCGGCAGGAGCTGAAGCACGCCCAGCACGCAGAGCGCGGCGAAGGGCCACAGGGGCCAGCGAAAGCGCATCCGGTGGCCCACCCGCGTCCAGGCCGTGAAGCAGAACGCGGCCACCGCCGCGAACGACAGCCAGAGCTGGTGGTCCGGCCGGGCGCCGCCAATCAGCAGCGGCGCCACGACCACGACGGCCGCGAGTGTCCAGGTCGACGTGCGCAGCGCCCGCTCGGACGGGCGCGTCGCCGACATGTCACGACCTGCGGTGCTCTCGTCCAACGGCGCGACCTGCGACTCTCTCTGCATCGAGCTGTCCGGTGACGTGTCCCCGGGAGGCTGTGACCCCGCCGGTGGCGTCGCTGTCTCGCGCTTCGTCACCGGCGTCCGCCATCGTCGCCGAACCGGGCGCCGGGAGGAAGAGGCGGAACACCGAACCGCCCTCCGGGGGGGCCGCGACCTCGACCGTCCCCTCGTGATCCAGCGCGATGCGCTTCACGATGGCCAGGCCCAGGCCCGTGCCGTCGACCCGGCCGGTCACGTAGGGCTCGAAGATGCGCTCGCGCGCCGACTCGGGCACGCCGGGGCCGTTGTCGATCACCGCGAGCTCGACGCCGGTCGATGTCTGCGTGCACCGGAGGCCGATGCTCGGCGTGGCGCGCCCGCTGGCGCCGGCGATGGCCTGGGCGGCGTTGTTGATCAGGTTGGTCAACGCCTGCCGGAGCAGGCCGGCGTCGGCATGGGCCATCACCGGGGCGTTCGGGGCCTCCACGCGCAGGCCGGCGATCTCGGGGTGGGCGGCGACGACGTCACGACACAGGGCGGCGAGGTCCGTCGGCGCC
The DNA here is from genome assembly GCA_903847385.1 of uncultured Myxococcales bacterium. GTDB lineage: Bacteria > Myxococcota_A > Bradymonadia > UBA7976 > UBA1532 > CAINDO01. Next base: position 11,803 of record CAINDO010000561.1, on the reverse strand, counting down.
CGCTGCACCTGGGGCAACTGGGCGAACTGGCTGAACGCGTCCACCAGGCGGCGCAGCGTCTGGACCTCCTGCTCGACGATCGTGCGCATGGTGCCCAGCGTGCGTCGATGCTGGGCGTCGTCGCCGCGGTAGGCGCTCTCGGCCTGCTGGACGGAGAGCAGGATCGGCGTGAGCGGGTTCTTGATCTCGTGGGCCATCCGCCGCGCGATGCCCTGCCAGGCCGAAATCTGGGTGAGGTATTCGATGCGCGCGCGGCCCTCCTGCAGCTGCTCGGTCATCCGGTTGAAGCCGGTCATCAGCTCGGTGACCTCGTCGTGCCCGGAGACGACGACGCGTGTGTCGAAGCGACCGGCGGCGACCCGTGTCATGGCACGTTGCAGGCGATAGATGCGCCGCGTGACGCGGCCGCCGGCGATGAGCGCGATGGCGCCGGCGCCCAGGATGGCGGCGGCGAGCGTGCCCACGAAACTCCAGGCGTAGAGCGAGGCTCGGCGCTCGCGGTCGGCCTCGAGTGTATTGAAAGGTGTGATGACCTCGGCCTCCATCCGCTGGAAGCGCTGCAGGTACGCGGGGTCGAGGCCGAAGGTGTATTCCACGCGGTCGTAGCCCGTGTCCGCCGGCAGGGCCAGTGAGACGGTCTCGCGCAGCCAGTCCGGGGCCGGGGCCGCGACGGCCCGCGTGTGCTCGGGCAAGACCCGGTCGGCCACGGGGCGGAGCCGCACGGCCAGGGCCCCGGGCGTCGCCAGCGCGGCGTCGAGCAGGCGGTCGGCGGTCTCGTGGTCGCCCGTGCGCAGGGCGAACTGCAGGCGCGCGCCATCGGCCAACCCGGCGGCGACCGCGCGGTGGTGCGCCTTCTCGGCCCGGATGCGCTCGCCGAACACCTCGACGGCGTCCGACAGGGCCCGCCCGATCTCGGGATTGAGCCCTGCGCCCAGGCTGCGGTCGAAAAGCCGCGCCGAGAGCCCCCAGGCCACGAGCAGCGGCACGCCGGCCATGAGCAGCATGAGCAGCAGCAGCTTCGGGGCGAGGCGCCCGAACGTGAGCTTCATCGGGGGGCCGACTTGAAAGTCGGCAACCGATCCGCGCGGAACGGGTGGCCCCGGGTCGAGAACGCGCGCTCGGCCTTGCCCGGTCGGCCGTCCTCGGCCCAGTGCAAAAACGCGTCGAACATCGCCTCGGGGGCGGCGCCGGCGCCCTGGCCTCCGCCCACCTCGGGCGGCAGGGTCTTGGCCTGCACCGACCAGGGGTTCAGCTCGACACGGGCGTCCACGAAGAAGACCTTCTCGTCCGCCCGGATGCGCTCGCCCATCGCCACGGCGTCGGCGCGGGCGACGGCGTCGATGAAGGCCTCGAGCGACGGCCAGCGCTGCGTCTCGAAGTCGGCCTGGCCGCCGGGCTCGCGCCGCATCTCCTCGGCCCACAGGTCCCACCGCACGGGGAGCACGCGGCGCAGGCGCCCGCGCACCTTGCCGCCGTCGTGCTCGCGCAGGCGCAGCTCGACGGCCACCACGCAGGCCAGGCCGCTGCGCAGGCGCGTGCGCCATGCGGCGTCGAAAATCGGGCGCAGGTCGACGGTGACCCGCAGGCGCTCGCCCTCGCGCTCCGCCCAGAACGTGGGCTCGGCCGGCGTGGGCGCGGGGGAGGGCTCGGTCGCCCGGGCCGCGCAGGGCGCCAGCAGGCCGAAACCCAGGAGCCAGTGCGCGGCGGCGGGGGCCCTCATGGCGCTCAGGCCGAAGCGGCCTCGACGAGCGACCACAGCGTCAGCACGCCGTGACCGGTGCCGCCGGCGCGGATGTGGCCGTCGTCCTTGTCCGCGAGGGCCGGGCCGGCGATGTCCAGGTGGGCCCAGCGGGTGTCACCGACGAAGTGCTGCAGGAACAGCGCGCCGGTGATGGCGCCGCCGTACGGGCCGCCCAGATTCTTGATGTCGCCGCGCTGGCTCTTGATGGAGTCGCCGAGCTTCTTGTCCAGGGGCAGGCGCCAGATGAGCTCGCCGGCGGCCTCGGCGGCGCGCTGCAGGTCCGCGGCCAGGTCGTCGTGGGCGGTGAAAAGGCCCGAGTAGTTCGGCCCGAGGCCGACCATGCAGGCGCCCGTGAGCGTGGCCAGGTCGACCAGCGCGGCGGGCTTCAACTCCGTGCCGTAGTGCAGGCAGTCGGCCAGCACCAGGCGGCCCTCGGCGTCCGTGTTCAGGACCTCGACCGTCTTGCCGTTGGCCATGCGCAGGATGTCGCTGGGGCGGTAGGCCGCGCCGTCCGGCATGTTCTCGGCGGCGCCGACGATGGCGTGCACGGGCACGTTCGGCTTCAGCTGACCCACGGCGCGCATCAGGCCGAGCACGGCCGCCGCGCCGGCCATGTCGATGTACATGTCCTCCATCGACTTCGCCGGCTTGATGGACAGACCGCCGGAGTCGAAGGTCAGGCCCTTGCCCACGAAGACCAGGGGCGCCTTGCTCGCGCCCGCGCCCGCCGGCGTATAGGCCAGGTGAATCAGGCGCGGCGACTCGACGGAGCCCCGGCCCACGGCCAGGATGCCGCCCATGCTGCGCTTCTCCAGGGCCTCGCGCTCCAGGATGGTGACCTGGAAGCCGTACTCCGCGCCCAGCGCCTGGGCCAGCGCGGCCAGCCGGCTGGGGTTGCACTCGTTGGGCGGCTCATTGACCAGCGTGCGGCTGAGCGAGACCGCCTGCGCCAGGGCGCCCGCCTTCTCGACGGCGCCGGACACGTCCGCGTCGGTCAAGAGGTCGAAGCGCTCGAGCTGGGGCGCGGGGGCGTCCGGATCCTTGGTCTTGTAGGTGTCCCAGCGGTAGGCGCCGAGCTGGGCGCCGGCGGCGATCTGGAACGCCTGCGCGGCGGCGTCGCCGGTCGGGAGAACGAAACCCACGCTGCGGTGGCGCTGCGCCAGGGCGTCGTTCACGGCGATGGAGCCCAGGTCGCGCAGGGCGGCCGCGGAGGGCGCGGCGTCACCCAGGCCGATCAGCAGCACGCGGGCGGCCGGCAGGCGTCCGTGCGTGTCCACGGCCAGCACCTGGCGGGGCTTGCCCTTGAAGAGCAGACGCTCGGCGGCCGTCGAGAGGGCCTTCCCCAGCACCTCGTCGAGGGCGAGCTCCAGGGCCGAGGGCGCCGCACCGGCGACTCGCCCGAGGACGAGCACGCCGCCGGACCAGGTTTTGGGATCGAGGTTCTGCGGGGAAAGCTGCATGACACGGCTCCTGTGGAAACGAGGACGGCGCGGGGGCGGGCCCGCACTCGAGGGTCCGGCATTTTAGCGCGCGCGAACGAGCGCGTCGAGACGCAGCGCGCCGACGCCGTTGACATCGCGCGCCCGGGACCGTTCCATGCTCGGCCGATGTTCGCGATGACCTCCGTCGAGGTGGCGGCCGTGACCGCCGAGCTGGCGCCGCGCCTCCTGGGCGGGCGGATTCAGCGCGTGTGGCAGCCCGATCCCTTCACGCTCGTGCTGGCCGTGCACGTGGACCGCGACGTCGTGTACCCCGTGTTCGCGTGCCCCGTGGGCGCGCCGCGGCTGGGCGAGGCGCTCGGCAAACCGCCCCTGCCCGAGCAGCCCTGGGCGTTGGGGCAGTACCTGCGCGCGCAGGCCACCGGGGCGCGCGTCACGGGCCTGACCTCGCCAGCCGGCGAGCGCATCGTGCGGCTGGATTTCACCGGCGGCGCGCTGGTCGCCGAGCTCCTGCCCCGAGGCGGCTGCCTGGTCGCGCTGGACGACGCCGACGTGATCCGCGCCGCCGCCGGCCTGCCCGAGGGTGCGCGGGGCCTCGTCACGGGCGGGCCGTTCACGCCGCTGCCGCCCCGACCGGCCCGCGAGGAGCCCGCGCCGCGTTTCACCACCGCCCGCGAGGTCGAGCAGGCCGCGCAGCAGGTGCTGACCGAGCTGCACGCGGCCGAGGCGCTGCAAGCCCGCGACCGCTGGCTCCGGACGGCCCGGCAGAAGCTGGAGCGGCTGCGGGAACATCTCGCCCGCGACCTCGTCCGGCTCGGCGAGTTCGAGCAGTTCCGCCTGTGGGGCGAGCTGCTGGCCGCCCAGTGGGCGCGCCTGGAGCTGCCGCGGGGCGCGACCGAGGCCCACGTCGTCGACTGGTACCAGGAGGACGCGCCGGAGATCGTGGTGCCCCTGGACCCCAAGGTCGACGGCCAGCGAAACATCGATAAGCTCTTCCAGAAGTACCGCAAGGGGCGGGACGGCCGGGTGAAGGTCGAGGCGCGGCAGTTCGAGGTCGAGGTGCAGCTCGAGGCCCTCGACGCGCTGATCGCCTCGGACCCGACGCCGGACGCCGCCCTCGCCGCGCTGCGCAAGATGGGTCTGGGGCCGCCGCGCCCGCCCGCGCCGCCGGGGCAGAAGCGGCCGGCCACCCCCGAGCGGCTGCCCTACCGGCCCTTCGTGAGCCGGGTGGGGGAGCGCATCCTGGTCGGGCGCGGGGGGGCGGACAACCACGCGCTCACGTTCCGGATCGCCCGGGGCAACGACACGTGGATGCACGTGCGCGACGCCCCGGGGGCCCACGTGGTGGTGCCGCAGCCGGCGCGCGGCAAGGCCCCGCACCCCGAGACCCTGCTCGACGCCGCGGCGCTGGCCGTGCACCACAGCGACCTGCGCAGCGAGGTCGTCGCCGAAGTGACGATCACGGCGCGCAAACACGTGCGGGCCATCCCCGGGGGACCGCCGGGGCGGGTGACCGTCGCGGCTGCGCGCACGGTGACCGTCACCGACGTGCCCGACCGCGTCGAGCGCTTGTACCGCGCGGTCGCGCAGGGCGAGGTCACGTGATCCGCGAGTGGCTCGAGGCGCTGCTCACGCCCGCCGCGCCCGAGGTCCGGCGCCTCGGCTACGTGTCCGAGCTCGTGGCCATCGGCGCGCGGGAGCGGCGGCAGTCTGCGGCCTGGGCGGCGCATCTGCGCGAGACGCGTGCCTTCGTCGAGGGCGTGGCGACGGGCGGGGACCACCTGGTGCTCCTGGGGTCCGGCCGGCTGCTGGACGTGCCGCTGGAGAGAGTCGCGCCCCGGTACGCGCGTGTGACGCTCGTGGATTGCGTGCACCCCCGGGCAGCCCGACGCCGCGCGGCCGCGTGTGGCAATGCGAGTTGCCTCGCCGTGGACGTGACGGGCAGCGTGGCCGCGCTGGCGCGGGCGGGGCACCGGTTGCCACCCGTGCCGACGCCGGACCCGCTGGCCGGCCTGCCCGAGCCGACGACGACGCTGTCCCTGAATCTGGCCTCCCAGCTCCCGATCATGCCCTTGCAGTGGGCCGAGGCCCGGGGCGTGACCGAGCCCGACCGCCTCGCGTTCGGCCGGGCCCTGATCGACGCGCACTTTGCCTGGCTCGCCGCGTTGCCGGGGCGGGTCGGGGTGGTGACGGACATCCGCCGCGTCTATACGGCCGTGGGTCCGCCCGGCCAGGCGTCCGTCGTCGAGACCGAGGACGCCCTGTTGGGCGCGCGCCGTCCGTCGCCGGACCGGCAATGGACCTGGGACGTCGCGCCGGCCGGCGAGATCGCCCCGGATCTGGCGCTCGCGCTGGAGGTCCACGCCTGGAGCGACTGGCACCGAAGCGCCGCGACGGCCGCTTGACCGCGCCCCCCGCAGGTTTCAGGATGCCCGCCATGCCCCCCCTCGCGCAGCCCTACTATTGCGAAGAGAACGCCTGGCACGAGGCGAAGCGCGCGGTCGAGGCCGGCGAGCCCGGCCCCATCGAGGTCGTGTTCATCAGCAACCCGGCGCGACAGTGTGCGGTCTGGGCGCAGCGGGCCGCGCCGCGCGCCGGTGAGCCCGTGGTCTGGGACTACCACGTCGTCGTCCGCGTCGCCGGCGAGATCCGCGATCCGGACAGCCTCGCCGGCCCGCGGATTCCCATCGCCGCCTGGCTCGCCGCCTCGTTCCCGCACGGCGAGGAGATCTTCTCGCGCTATCTGCCCCGGTTCCGTCGTTACCCGGCGGCGCCGTTCCTCATGCAGTTCGCCAGCGACCGCCGACACATGCGCCGGCCCGATGGCCACTACCTGAGACCACCCCCCGCCTGGCCGCCCATCGTGGCGCGCGATGGCAGCGTGCACACCTTGCCCGCCTTCCTGGACTTCGACACCGTGGGGCCGACGCCCTGGGTCGGGCTGCGGGCCTTCGCCGCCGCCCTGGCCTCGCCCGGAACCGACTGAGCACCGCATGGCCTTCTCGAAACCGCCCCTGAAACTCCAGACCACCACGCTCTGGGACTACCCCTCGCAACACTATGGCGCCGGCATGCAGGGTGACAGCCGATACATCGGCGCCACGCCCAGCTATGTCATCTGGAACCTGCTGGAGCGATACACCCGCGCGGACGATCTCATCGTCGATCCCTTCTGCGGCTCGGGCACGACGATCGACGTCGCTCGGGAGCTCGGCCGCAAGGTGCGGGGCTTCGATCTGGTACCGTATCGGGCCGACATCGAACAGTCCGACGCCCGGCAGCTCCCGCTGGAGAACGGCAGCGTGGACTTCGTGTTCATGGACCCGCCGTACTCGGACAACGTGAAGTACAGCGAGGATCCGCGCTGCATCGGGCGCATCAACGCCACCGAGGAGCGCTACTTCGAGGCCCTCGACGGCGCCTTCGGGGAGGCGTTCCGTGTGTTGAAGGACCGCCGCTACTTCGGCATGTACATCTGCGACTACTACAGCAAGAAACACGGGTTCGTGCCGATCGGCCTGCGCTGCATGGAGTTGCTCTCCCGCCGCTTCAAGCTGATCGATCACGTGTGCGTGGTGCGGCACAACAAGTCGCTGAAGCTCGGCAACTGGCACAAGGCCGCCGCCGAGGACAACTTCTACCTGCGTGGCTTCAACCACCTCTTCATCGTGAAGAAGGAGCTGAGCGCGAAGCCGGACCAGAGCAAGCCCGCGGCGCCTCGGCGGGTCAAGCCTTCTTCAAAAGGCTGACGACGTGGGCGGCCATCCGCTCGAGGGCGACGGCCTCCTCGGCGGCGCCGATGGCCAGGGCCTCGCGGGGCATGCCGAACACGACACACGTCTCCTCGTTCTGGGCGGCCGTTCGGGCGCCCGCGCGGCGCATCGCCAACAGACCCTCGGCGCCGTCCGTGCCCATGCCGGTCAGGATGACACCCACGGCGTTGCCTTTGGCGGCGCTGGCCACGGAGTGCATGAGCACGTCCGCCGCCGGCCGCTGGTGACACACCTTCGGGCCGTTGCGCAGGACCGTGCGATAGCTGTTGCCCTGGCGCTCCACGACCAGGTGCACGTCCCCGGGCGCGATGCGCACCTGCCCCGGCCGCAGGAGCTCGCCCTCCTGGGCGACCTTCACATCGACCTTGCTGTTGGCGTCGAGGCGGGCGGCGAAGGAGGCCACGAAGGCCGGGTGGATGTGTTGCACCACGACGGTGGGCGGGCAGTTGGCCGGCAGCAGGGAGATCACCCGGGCGAGCGCCTCGGTGCCGCCGGTGCTGGCGCCGATGGCAACGAGCTGACCGAGCGCGAAGTTGTGGGGCGCCGGCACCTGCCCGATGGGCGGCGGGGCGCGGAACGGCCGCTGCGCCGGCGGCGGCGGGACGCTCGACCGCTGGGGCGCCGGCGTCGCCTGTCCCACGCGGGACCCGTGCGCCGCGGCCTCGCTGGCCTGCGTCGGCGCAGGGGTCGCCTGCGGTCGCAGCTGTGGCGGGGGCGTCGGCGACGCCTTCCCGAGCGTGAGCGGTGGCATCGGCATGGGCGTGCCGGACTGCCGGAGGCTGGCGAGGCCGGCGCGGGGCCGGATCACGGTCCGGGCGGCCTGTCGCACGCGCTCCACGATGGTGTTCTCGATGTCGCCCACGCTGTACGCCGTACCCGGCTTGGCGAGCACGTCGATGGCACCCGCGGAGAGCGCCTCGAGGGCCTTGGCGCTGCCCTCCTGCGTGATGGAGCTCAGGATGATCACCGGCAGCGGCTGATGCGCCATGACTGCGCGCAGGAACGAGATGCCATCGAGCTTGGGCATCTCCACGTCCAGCGTCATCACATCGGGCTTCAGGTTCAGCAGCTTGTCGCGGGCGATGACGGGGTCCGGCGCGACGCCCACCACCTCGATGTCACCGGCCCGCTCCAGCGCCTCACGCACCAGCTTGCGAACGATGGCCGAATCGTCGACCACCAGCACCCGGATGGGGCGCCGGGCGGCCGGGGGGGACGCGGCCGGCGTCCTCGCGGTCTGTTTGGCAATCATGGCTCGGACCTCGCCGAATCGAGTGGGGGCAACGCCCCCATGGGCGTACCGGGGGACGACGGGCGGGCTCAGCCTTCGCCGAGCAGGTCGCGCAGGCCGGAGAGATCCTCGCGGAGCACGGCGCTCACGTCGAGCAGGACCTTGACCTTGCCACGCACCTTGGCGACGCCGGTGACACCGCGCTCCTGGGAACACACGCCCGGGGTCTTGTCGATCTCCTCGGGGCTCGGCTGCATGACCTCGAGCACGCTGTCCACCAGCAGGCCGAGCATGCTGCTCGGGGTCGGGCGGACCACGATGATGCAGGTGCGGCGGGTGTATTCGATGGGGGGCATGCCGAGCTTCTGGCGAAGATCGACCACCGGCACCACCTTGCCGCGCAGGTTGATGACACCGACGACGTAGGGCGAGAGGTTCGGGATGCGCGTGATGGGCATCACACCGACGATCTCGCGGACGCCGAGGACCGGGATGCCGTACTCCTCCTCGCCGAGCGAGAAGGACAGATACTTGCCGTCGGCGCGTGCGGACTGACGACGAACACTCTCACCGACCGTTGTTTCCATCTGCATGACCATTCTCCCGTGACTCAGAACTGGGTGGCGCCGTCGGACGGCAGGGGCAGCATCGATTGGGCCCGATCCACCTTGCCGCTGCTGCGGGCGGCGAGGTTTGCCATGGGGGCGGCGGCGGCGCGGGCGCGAGCCCGAGCGGCGGGGCCCGGCATCGAGGCGGGACGACGCGAGCGTCGAGGCGCCGGGGACTTCGAATCTTGGGTCTGCACCGGGGCGGCGGTGCCGCGCTCCGTGTCGCCGTCGAGCAGCGACACCAGGTCGAGCGAGACGGCCTCGACACCGGCCGCCTGGTCGACCAGGGACACGGAGGCCGAGGCGCTCTGCTCCGCCGCGGCGGCGTTCTGCTGGACCACGCGGTCCATCTCCGTGACCGCCAGGTTGGTCTGCTCGAGGCCAGTGCTCTGTTCGTGCGAGGCCGTCTGGATCTCGGCGACCAGCTCGTCCGTGGCGCGGGCCCGGTCGAGGATCTCCGTGAAGGCGGCGGCGACGCGGTGGCTCAGGTCGACGCCGGCCGCGCTCCGGCGGGCGGACTCGGCGACCTTGGCCGCGGTGTCCCGGGCGGCGCTGGCGCTGCGCTGGGCGAGGTTGCGGACCTCGTCGGCGACGACCGCGAAGCCCATGCCCGCCTCGCCGGCCCGAGCGGCCTCGACGGCGGCGTTGAGCGCGAGGATGTTCGTCTGGAAGGCGATGTCGTCGATGACGCTGATGATCTGGACGATCTCGCGCCCGGAGCGGGAGATGTCGTCCATCGCCCGGGTCAGCTCGGTCACGCTCTCGCCACCCTTCTCGGCGGCCGACCGGGTCTGCCCGGCCAGCACCTTGGCCTCGCTGGCGTTCTCGGCGTTCTTGCGGGTCATCGAAGAGATCTGTTCGAGCGAGGCGGAGCTCTCCTGCAGCGACGCGGCCTGCTGCGTGGCGCCGGCGGCCAGAGACTGGCTCGCGTTGGAGACCTGCTCCGCGGCGGAGCGCAGCGAGGCGGCGTTGGTCTGCAGCGCCGTGATGCCGGCGCCGAGCTTGCGAGCGAAGAGACGCGCCCCGAAGAAGGCCGCCACGAGCCAGGCGATGCAGGCGACGATGGCCGTGATGGCCGCCGACCGCCGACCGGCCACGAAGGCCTCGTCGTTGGCTTTGTCCAGGTCGGCGGCGATCTCGCCGGCCGTCACGCCCAGACGATCCAGGGCGGCCAGCAAGGTCCCGTAGCGCGCGTCGCGGCTCTCCGCGGCGGCGGCGAGGGCCTCGACGGCCTTCGTGTCGCCGGCGAGCCGGGCGGCGTGGGACTTCTGGGTATCGGCAAAGGCGGTCAGATAAGCGTCGAGCGCGGTCCTGACGGCCTCGAAGTCCTTCGTCTCGTTGCGACCGCTGGCGGAGACGTTCAACTCGGTCGCGCCGTAAGCCTTGATCCTGGCATGCATGTCGGTCGTGAGGTGGGCGGCCTCGGCCCGCAAGGTCTCGAACTGCGCCGGCTCGGTGATCGAGCGCATCGCCTAGGCGCTCTCCTCGAGCCGGGCCGTGTCCGAGATGACCGCCGCGAGGCCGCCGAGGGCCTCGGTGTAGTTGTGGAACATGTAAGAGGCGCGGCCTTCAATCTGATCGGCCAGGCGGACGCCGAGGTAACCCATGCCGGCGGTCATTACGCAACCGGCGGCTGCGGCGGCCATCAGTCTTGCCTGGAATCCGATCTTCATCGCGTTCGTCCGTTCTTCTTGTCGGTTCTGGTCACAACCATGTCATCGGAAGAATCGGGCTCAGGCTGCCCGGTCGGAGTCCACCAGGACTCCGCCATGCAGGTTCAGGACGTCGCGGACATCGAGGATCAGACCCACGCGGCCGTCGCCCAGGATGGCGCCGCCGGCCACGCCGGGGATCTTGCCCAGGGACTCGCCCAGGCTCTTGATCACGACCTCTTGCCGGCCGAGCAGCTCATCGACCACGAGGCCGCTGCGCTGGCCCAGGCCCTCGACGAGCACGACCAGGCCGAGCTCGGGCTGGCGCTGCGCACCCTCGACGCCGAAGACGTCGCCCAGGCGCACCAGGGGCACGAGCTGACCGCGGACGTTGAGCATCTCGCCGGCGCCATACACGGTCGAGATGTCCTCGACCTTCGGGCGGATGGCTTCGCGGGCCCACTCCGTCGGCAGGATGTAGCGTTCGTCCCCGACGCGGACGACGAGGCCGTCGATGATGGCCAGCGTCAGCGGCAGGCGAATGCGGAACACGCTGCCCGAGCCGTACTCGGAGTCCACCTCGACGCGACCGCGGACGCGCTCGACGTTCGTCTTCACGACGTCCATGCCCACGCCGCGGCCGGAGATGTCGGTGACCTTGGTCGCCGTGGAGAAACCCGGAGCGAAGATGATCTGGTACGCCTGCGCGTCGGTGAGCTGGTCGTTCGGACCGATGAGGCCCTTCTCCCGGGCGCGGTTGATGAGCTTCTCCGCGTTCAGGCCGCGGCCGTCGTCGCGGATCTCGACGAGGATCTGGCCGCCCTCGTGGCGGGCGCAGAGCTTGACGGTGCCGGACTCGGGCTTGCCGAACGCGCGCCGGTCTTCGGGCATCTCGATGCCATGATCCACGGCGTTGCGGATCATGTGGACCAACGGGTCGTGCAGGACCTCGACGACGGTCCGGTCGAGCTCGGTGTCACCGCCCTCGATGACCAGGTTCACGTGTTTGCCGGTGGTCTTGCTGGCCTCCCGGGCCACGCGGTTCATCTTCTCGAACAGACCGCCGATGGGCACGGTCCGCATCGCCATCGCGGTGCGCTGCAGGTCCTTCGAGATGCGCACGAGCTGCGACAGATTCCGCGCGAAGCTCTGGGAGTTCAGCTTGGCCACGTCCGGGTCGGCCACCACCATGCTCTGCACGATGAGCAGCTCACCGACGAGGTCCACGAGGGCGTCGAGCTTCTCGGTGTCGACCTTGACCTGCGGGGCGATGATGCGGCGCGGCGTGTCCGACGCGGCCTGCGCCGTCGCGGCGACGCGCTCCTCGGCGGGGGCGGCGGGCGTCGGGGCGGCGGCGGG
>CAINDO010000560.1 GCA_903847385.1 uncultured Myxococcales bacterium | reverse complement strand
CGCGGGCTCTCCGCCGGCGCCACCGCCGGGCCCGCCACCCCCACCGCCCGCGGCTTCACCCCCGGCGCCGGCGTCGGGGTCGACCTCGGCGGACGCGTCGCTGCCGCAGGCGGAGAGCAGGAGCGCGAGCGCGAGTCCGGAGCGGCATGCGAAGGGGGCCGGGGCGGCCATGGGGCGTCCTTTCGAGCGGTGGTCGACTCGGGCGGCGGTCGACGGGCAGGGGGTGTGCGAATCGCAGCGACCGTGGGAACACCCCCCTGCCAAGGCAAGAATCGTGCTGAATCGGTTCAGGCGCAAATCGCCGCGCAAACGCCGGCGGAAAGACACCGGACCGTGACAATCGCCCCCGGCGCTGTCAACTCGCCTTGACACCCCCGCGGGCCCGCGCCCGCATTGACACCCCCCGCGCCCTGGGGTATTGGCCACTGCCACCCGTTTTGCTGTGACTCGCGCCGCCTGGAGGGATGCATGCGATCCGACGCCCGACCCCTGGGGTACTTTACCGCCCTGCTCTCGACGCTCACGCTGGCCCTCGGCCCGACGCTGCTCGGAGGGTGTGACAAGATGCGCGGGGGTGGTGGCGGCGGCGAGCCCGAGAAGGGCAAGGCCCCCGAGTCCGCTTCGGGCGCCTCGAGCGCCAAACCCGCCGACCCCGCCGGCGACACGATCCTGATCGGCGAGTTCGGCTCCCTCACGGGCTCCGAGGCCACCTTCGGGCAGTCGACGCACAACGGCATCATGCTGGCCATCGAAGAGGTCAACGCCGCCGGCGGCGTGCGCAACAAGAAGATCGCCGTCAAGACCTACGACGACCAGGGCAAGTCCCAGGAGGCCGGCACGGTCGTCACCCGCCTCATCACCGAGGACAAGGTCGTAGCCATCCTCGGCGAGGTCGCCTCGTCGCTCTCCATCGCCGGCGGCCGCGTGGCGCAGCAATACGGCGTGCCGATGATCAGCCCCTCGTCGACGAACCCGCAGGTCACGCAGATCGGCGACATGATCTTCCGCGTGTGTTTCATCGACCCCTACCAGGGCTTCGTGGTCGCCAAGTTCGCCCGCGAGAACCTCAAGCTGGGCAACGTCGCGGTCCTCTACGACCAGGCGCAGGCCTACTCGAAGGGCCTGAAGGACGACTTCATCAAGTCCTTCAAGGAGATGGGCGGCGCGGTCCCCTCGGAGCAGGCCTACACCGGCGGCGACCAGGACTTCTCGGCGCAGCTCACGACCATCAAGGGCACCAACCCGGACGCCATCTTCCTGCCGGGCTACTACACGGACGTCGGCAACGTCGCCCTGCAGGCCCGCAAGCTCGGCCTCACGGCCACGCTGCTCGGCGGCGACGGCTGGGACTCCTCGAAGCTCACGGAGATCGGCGGCCCGGCCATCGAGGGCGCCTACTATTCCAACCACTACTCGCACGAGGAGCAGCGCCCCGAGGTGCAGACCTTCGTGAAGAAGTACCAGGCCAAGTACAACCAGGTGCCGGACGGCCTCGCCGCCCTCGGCTACGACTCGGCCCGCCTGCTCTTCGAGGCGATGGGCAAGGCGCCCTCGCTCGGCGGCAAGGAGCTCGCGGCGGCCCTGGCGGCCACGAAGGACTTCAAAGGTGTGACCGGCGTGATCTCCATCGACGCCGACCGCAACGCCAAGAAGCCCGCCGTGGTCCTGCAGATCAAGGGCGGCAAGCCCGCCTACGCCGCCACCATCGCGCCGAACTGACCGGCCCCCGGCCCGCGCCCGCCCATGACCAAGCTGCTCCAGACCCTCTTCGATGGGGTCGCCGTCGGGAGCCTGTATGCGCTCATCGCGCTCGGGTACACGATGGTCTACGGCATCTTGCAGTTCAGCAACTTCGCCCACAGCGACATCTTCATGACCGGGGCGTGGATCGCCTACGTCGTGTCGGCCGCGGCGGGGTGGGCGGTGATCGGCGGAGACACGCCGCCGCTCTACTCCGGGCTCGTGGCGCTGCTGGCGTCCATGGCGTTCTGCGGGCTGCTCGGCTTCGGCATCGAGCGCCTGGCCTATCGGCCGCTGCGCAAAGCGCCGCGCCTGAACGTGCTCATCACGGCCATCGGCATCTCGCTGTTCCTGGAGAACATCGGCCAACGTAAAGAACTCTTCGGCACGCAGCCGCAGAAGATGCCGCAGCTCCTGCCCGACACGACGCTCTTCACCGTGGCGGACGTGAACTTCCGCATCGTCGACCTCACGGTCATCGCGGTCGCGCTCGTGCTCATGGGTGTGCTGCAGTGGCTGGTGTTCCGCACGCGCCTCGGTCGCGCGATGCGGGCGGTCTCGTACAACATCCCCGTGGCGTCGCTCATGGGCATCAACGTCGACCGCGTCATCTCGATCACCTTCGTGATCGGCTCCACGCTGGCCGCCGCCGCCGGGTTTCTGTACGTGATGAAGTACCCCGGGGCGCTCAAGCAGCCGGCGGACTCCACGTGGATCCTGCTCGGCCTGAAGTGTTTCGTGGCCGCGGTCATCGGTGGCATCGGCAACGTGCGCGGCGCCATGCTCGGCGGCGTGCTCATCGGCCTGATGGAGATGTTCGGCGCGGCCTATCTCTCGCCGCACATGCGCGACATCTATGTGTTTTCGCTGCTGATCATCGTCTTGCTGGTGCGGCCCGCCGGGCTGCTCGGCAAGGCCACCGTGGAGAAGGTCTGATGCTCAGCGCGCGCGCGTCGGCGCTTCGGCCGGGCCTCGCCTGGGTGCTCCCGCGGGCCGTCGGGCCGCTCGTGGCGGGTGTCGTCGTGGCGTTCCTGCTGCAGCTCGTGGTCGTGCCCATCCTGGGGCCGTTCTACGAGAAGCTGATGATGGACATCGGCATCAACTGCCTGCTGGCGGTGTCGCTGAACCTGGTCAACGGCTTCACCGGGCAGTTCTCCATCGGCCACGCCGGCTTCATGGCGGTCGGCGGGTACGTCGCCGGGGCGGTCACCTACTACGGCTCATTCGTCCTTTGGGGCAGCGCAGCGGTGCACGGCGGGTTCCTGGGCGGCGGCGACCTCCTTTTCCTGCTCGGCTGCGTCGTCGGCGGCCTCTTCGCCGCGGGCGCCGGGTACCTCGTCGGCCTGCCGTCGCTCCGCCTTCGCGGCGACTACCTGGCCATCGTCACCCTGGGCTTCGGTGAGATCCTGCGCGTGCTGCTGCAGCAGACGGGGGACGTCATCTTCGTCCCGGCCCAGATCGAGCAGGCCTCGGCCTTCACGCTGGCGACCTCGCTCGGCGGCGCGCTCGGCTTCAGCGGCATCCCGTTCTACACGACCGTCTTCTGGGTCTACGTGATGCTCGGCCTGCTGCTCGTCGTGGCCTACCGCCTCAAAGAGTCCAGCGAGGGCCGCGCGTTTCTCTCGATTCGGGAGAACGAGATCGCCGCCGAGGCGATGGGCATCGACACGACCAAATACAAGGTCCGGGCCTTCGTGCTCGCGGCGTTCTTCGCCGGCATCGCCGGGGCGCTCTTCGCCCACGAGACGGGCACCACGCTCAACCCGCGCGAGCTCGGCTTCCAGAAGAGCTTCGACATCGTGATCATGGTGGTCCTCGGAGGCATGGGCTCCATCTCCGGGGCGCTGCTCGCGGCGGGGCTCCTGACCATCCTGCCCGAGCTCCTCCGCGAGTTCTCCGACTGGCGCCTCGTCGTCTACGCCGTCACGCTCATCGTGATGATGCGCGTGCGGCCCCAGGGTCTGTTCGGCATCCGTGAGATCTGGGAGCTCGGCCGCCCGCGCCGCGGAGCGCAGGAGAAGCGGCCGTGACGCAGCCGAACGCCGCGATTCTGGACGTCCAGGCCATCTCGATCTCGTTCGGTGGTCTGAAGGCGGTCACGGACTTCTCGCTCTCGCTGCCGCCGGGCGCACTCCAGGGGCTGATCGGGCCCAACGGCGCCGGCAAGACGACCGTCTTCAATCTCCTCACGGGGGTCTACACCCCGCAGACGGGCGAGATCCTGCTCGCCGGCGAGCGCCTGAACGGGCAGAAGCCCAACCGCATCGCGGCCTCGGGGCTCGCGCGCACCTTTCAGAACATCCGCCTCTTCGGCGACCTGACGGTGCTCGACAACGTGCGGGTCGCCTGCCACGTGCGCGCCGAGACCGGCTTCGCGGCGGCGATTCTCCGCACCCGGGCACACTACGGCGAAGAGGCCGCGATTCGCGAGCGGGCGCACCGCCTGCTCGAGATCTTCGGCCTGTCGCACCGCGCCACGGACCTCGCGCGCAACCTGCCCTACGGGGATCAGCGGCGCCTCGAGATCGCGCGGGCGCTGGCCACGGGCCCCAAGGTGCTGCTGCTGGACGAGCCCGCCGCCGGCATGAACCCGCAGGAGAAGATGGCCCTCGCGGACCTCATCGCCTTCGTGCGGCGCGAGTTCGGGCTGACGATCCTGCTCATCGAGCACGACATGGGCCTGGTCATGCGGATTTGTGAGCGCATCACCGTGATTGACCACGGCGTGACGATCGCCCGGGGCACGCCCGCCGAGATCCAGGCGGACCCCGCCGTCATCGAGGCCTATCTGGGCGCGCCGGACCCGCCGGACGCGTCGGCGGAGGGGCCCTGATGGCGATGCTCGAGATCCGCAACCTGGACGTCCACTACGGGGCCATCCACGCGCTGAAGGGTGTGAGCCTGAGCGTCGAGGCGGGCCAGATCGTGACGCTCATCGGGGGCAACGGGGCGGGCAAGACGACCACGCTGCGGGCCATCTCCGGGCTGCTGCGGCCGACGAGCGGCGAGATCCTCTTCGAGGGTCAGCCGATCCACGGGCGCCCGCCGCACGAGCTGGTGCGGCTCGGACTGGCGCACTCGCCCGAGGGGCGCGGCGTGTTCGCCAACCTCACGGTGGACGAGAACCTGGACCTCGGCGCCTACACCCGCAGCGACAAGGCCGGCATCGCCGCCGACCGCGACCGCGCGCTGCGCCTGTTTCCGCGACTGCGCGAGCGGCTCCAACAGGCGGCGGGCACCCTCTCCGGCGGTGAGCAGCAGATGCTGGCCATGGCCCGCGCGCTGCTCGCCCGGCCGCGGCTCCTGTTGCTGGACGAGCCTTCGCTGGGCCTGGCGCCGCAGGTCGTGCGCACCATCTTCGACATCATCCGGGAGATCAACGCCGCGGGCACGACCATCCTCCTCGTGGAGCAGAACGCGCACATGGCGCTGCGCGTGGCCCACCACGGCTACGTGCTCGAGGTCGGGCGCATCGTGATGTCCGAGCGGGCCTCGGTGCTCGCGGCCTCCGACGACGTCCGCAAGGCCTACCTGGGCGGGCACTGAGCCCGGACCGGGCGCGGGCCATCCGTGGCCGGTCACGGGCGGGATCTGACACGCGGGCGAATCCGCGGTAGAAAGCCTGCGCCCGCGATGCGATGCCCGGCCCGCCGCCGGGGTCCAAAGGGGCGATAGACGCGGCTTGCAATAAACCGCCAAAACCGATCAAGATATGGGCAATTGATTCCCGCCGGGAGCCGTTCGTGACTCTGGACTACAGCATCGCCCTGGCCGGCCTGCCCATCGGCCTGATCGTCGGCTTGACGGGCATGGGCGGCGGCGCGCTGCTCACGCCGATGCTGGTGCTCGGGTTCGGGGTGGACCCGCTGACGGCGGTCTCCAGCGACCTGGTGGCCTCGCTGTGCATGAAACCCGTGGGCGGTGCGGTGCACATGCGCCACGGCACGGTGCGCACGGACGTCGTCCGGTGGCTGATGCTCGGGTCGATCCCGACGGCGTTCCTGGGCGTGATGCTCCTGCGGCACCTGTTCGGGGACGACCCCGGCGCGATGAAGAACCTGCTCGGCGGCGCGCTGCTCCTCGTGCTCGGGTCGATGATCGTCCGCCGTGTCTTCGGGCCGAGGCGCCCGGTGGAGATCGAGGACGCCGAGGTGCCCCTGCGGCGTTGGCCGACGCTCGTCGCCGGTGCCGTCGGTGGCCTGGTCGTGGGCCTGACCTCGGTGGGCTCCGGCTCGCTCATCATCGCTGCGCTGATGCTGGTCTACCCGCAGATGAGCATGCGGCGGCTCGTCGGCACGGATCTGGTGCAGGCGGTGCCCCTGGTCGGCTCGGCGGCGCTCGCGCACGTGCTCTTCGGCGAGGTCCAGTTCGGGCTGACGGCGTCGCTGCTCCTCGGCAGCATCCCGGGCGTGTACGTGGGCGCCCGCCTGTCCTCCAAGGCCTCGGACAACGTGCTCAAGCCGGTCATCATGGTCCTGCTCACGGCCTCGGGGGCCAAGCTGCTGGGCGTCGGCAACGTGCCCACGCTCCTCGGGGCCCTGGCCATGGCCGGCTATGGCGTCTCGGCCTGGCTGGTCGACCGGCGGCGCCTCGCCCGGTTCCTCGCCTCCCAGCCCGGCGGTCCGGCGGCGCCGCTCGCGCCCAACGCGCCGCTCCCCGAGACCCCCGACGAGCTCGGTCCCCCCGCGGTGGACGCACCGACGCGCAACCCCGCCTGACGCGGCCTCACCACGCCCGCTCGAGCCGCGTCCCCGGGTAATAGTGCTGCAGAATGGCCCGATACCCGTGACCGGCGTGGGCCATCCCGATGGCGCCGTGCTGGCACAGGCCGATGCCGTGGCCGTAGCCGCCGCCGCGAATCACCCAGCGTGCCGGCTCTCCGTTCGGCGGCCCGCCCTCGCGCGTGATGGCGAAGTAGGCGCTCTTCAAGCCGCCGAGCAGTCGGCGGATGGCCGACTCGCCGTCGACCACGTGTCGGCCCTGGGCGCCGACGACCTCCAGGGTCAGGACACGCCCGCTGCGACCGCGGCGCGTCACGCGCAGGTCGCTCACGGGGCCGACCGCGCGTAATCGACCGGCGTTTCGGCTGAGGGCGGCGCCGTCGATGCGGTGGGTCCACCGGTAGACGCCGCCGCGCCGACCGCTGCCGGCGCACCAGGCCTCGCCCCCGGCGTCGGCCAGGATGGTCTCCGCGGCGCCCGGCGTCGACGGCCGGTCGCCGGCGCCGATGCGGTCGTCCACGCCGCCGAGCCCGGCGCGGCCCTCGCCGCCCCAGCTCTGGTCCCAGCCCTCCGTCTGACCGCCACAGGCCGAGTGATAGACCGTGTCCACCAGCCCGCCCCGCGGCGTGGCCAGGATCTCGCCGCGGGTCGCCCGCACGGCCGCGGTGGTGGCCGGGGTCGCTCGCCCCTGGCCGCCGTGGGCCTGACAGTGCCAGCGATTGCACAGCATGAAGGGGTCGCCGCGATGCTTCAGGCCCAGCTTGGCCAGGAACTGCCCGCGGGCGGCCACGGCCTGGGCCCTCAGGGCGTCCGCCGGCGCGTTCGGGAAGGTCTCCGAGGGCACCACGCTCTCGAGCAGGGTCTCGGCGCTCGCCAGATTCGCCAGCACCAGTCGGCCGTCGCCGCCCAGGGTGACGTAGAGCTCGCCGGCATACTGTTTCGTCGGCTCGCCGGGGATGCGGATCTCCGACAGGGCCTCGCCCTCGGGCCGCAGCCACATCAGGTCCCGGCCGCGCACCTCGAAGTCGCCCGGAAACCGCGCGACGATCAGGCCGCCGGCGCGCTCCAGGACCTCGACGAAGGGTTCGCCGTTGACGAATCCTGCACCGCGCGCCCGCGCCAGACCGGCCCGCGCGGCGGCGGGGGAGTCCCCCGGCGAAACGGCCAGCGTGATCGTTCGGGTGTCGAACAAACGTCCGGCGAGGCCGGTCAGCGCGCCGGACTCGAACACGCCCGTGCGCAGCCCCGCCGCGTCGAGACGTGCGCGAGCCGAGGTCGCCGCGTCGAACCCGGCCGCCGTGAAGCGCTCGGCGATCAGCCAGTGTCGCCGCCGCGCCTGCCGCGTGTCGTGCATCTCCAGCGTCAGCGGCGTGTCGGCGGGCACGGTGACCCGGAACGCCTCCTCACCCTCGGGCAGAAGCGAGACCGGCACCGAGGTCCGGATCTCGACCCGCGTGACGTGCTCAGCCAGGCCCACGGTGACCATGGGCTCGCCGGTCCGGTCGAACAGCATGCGGTGGGCGTGCAGCGACTCGATCCGCTCCCGGCGCTCGGGCTCCGGCTCGCCGGCGCGGGCGGCGCTGGTCGCGAGGCACGCGAGCGCACCGGCCAGGCCAAAGACCGGCAGGCGGCACAGGGCGCGGAGCGCTCGGCGGGGGGAGGGCAGGGGCGTCAAATTACCGTGCAAGGCTTCGGGGCACGCAGTACGGTCCGACCACCATGATCGAGCTGCACCGCGTCTCCAGGACCTACGGCGAAGGGGCCACCCGGGTCGAAGCGTTGGTCGAAATCGACCTCCACATCCCGGCCGGCCAGTTCGTGAGCATCATGGGCCCTTCCGGCTCCGGAAAGTCCACGCTTCTGAACCTGGTCAGCGCGCTGGACGTGCCCACGGCCGGCACCATCCGCATCGACGGGCAGGACATCGGCACGCTGGACGACGACGCCCTGACGCTGTTCCGGCGGCGAAAAGTCGGGCTCATCTTCCAGTTCTTCAACCTCCTGCCGACCTTGAACGCCGCAGACAACGTCCTGCTTCCCGTGATGCTCGAGCGCAAGGCGACCGCCGCCGACCGGGATCGGGCGCTGGCGATCCTCGACAGCGTCGGCCTCGGCAAACGCGCGCACCACCATGTCCACGAGCTCTCCGGCGGCGAGATGCAGCGGGTGGCCATCGCGCGCTCGCTCATCCTCGAGCCGCGCCTCATCCTGGCGGACGAGCCCACGGGCAACCTGGACAGCGCCACCGGGCGCTCGATCCTCGAGCTGCTCAAGAGGACGGCGCGCGACCACGGCACCACGGTGGTCATGGTCACGCACGACCGGGCAGCCGCCGAGGCCGGGGACCGCCTCGTGCGTCTGCGGGACGGCCACCTCGAGGGCGACGAGGCCGTGACCGTGCCGAGCGTCGGCGGGGTGGGCTGAGGTGCGCGCCCTGCTGCGCGGGCTCGGTCGTCTCTTCACCGGCGCGTTGCTGTCGCTGGTGCACCTGGCGGCGCTGGCGCTCTCGCCCTGGCGCATCGGGCGGCTGCTGCGCACGGTGAGCCTGCCGCGCTTCTACGAGCATCGGCTGCGCACGGCCCTGACCGTCCTCGGCATCGCCCTCGGTGTGGCCATGCTGATCTCCGTGGTGCTGGTGAATCGTTCGATTCTGCGCAGCTTCGCCGAGACGCTGGACGACATCTCGGGCAAGGCCGACCTCGAGGTCACGGCCGCCGCCAGCTACGAAGAGGAGAAGCTCGAGGGCATCCGCGGTGTCGCCGGTGTCCTGCGCGCGACGCCGGTCGTGCAGGAGACGGCGCTCTTGCGCCTGCCGGGGGCCAAGGGCGAGCGCCTGCTGATCATCGGCGTCGACTTCCTCGGCGAGGACGACGAGCACTTCCGCCGCTACGACTCCGCCGAGATGAAGGCCATCAAGGACGACCCGATCGCCTTCCTCAACGCCAGCACGCACCTGATCATCGGCCGCAAGCTGGCCGACCGCTACGGCCTGAAGCTGAAGGACGCCGTGCCCATCCAGACGCCGACGGGCGTCCAGCAGTTCGAGATCTGGGGGTTCATCGAGGACGAGGGGGTGGGCCGGGCCTTCGGCGGCGCCGTGGCCGTGATGTACTACCAGGCGATGCAGGTGGCCTTCGACCGGGGCACGCGCATCGACCGGGTCGACGTCGCCCTCGCCCCCGACACGCCCGCCGAGCAGGTCTGTGCCGCCATCGCCGCGGCCCTCGGGCCCGGCTTCGAGGCCAACCGCCCCGATCGTCGCAACGCCCAGGTCTCCCAGATGCTCGGCGGCCTGAACCTCGCCCTCACCATGGGCTCCCTCGTGGCGATCCTGGTGGGCATGTTCCTCATCTACAACACGATGAGCATCAGCGTGGTGCAGCGGAAGCGTGAGCTCGGCATCCTGCGTGCGCTGGGCACCACGAAGCGCCAGATCCTCGCGCTCTTCACGCTCGAGGGGTTCCTCCTCGGTTGCGTCGGCTCGGCCCTCGGGGTGGCCATCGGCCTCGGCCTCGCCCGCTTCATGCTGGCGGCGCTGACGGCGTCGGTGAACGAGATCTACCTGCAGGTGGCCGCCACCGAGGTCCACGTCGACCCGCTCCTGGTGCTGGCCGGCTTCGCGCTCGGCGTGGCCGGCGCCGTCGCCTCGGCCTTCGTGCCTGCTCGCGAGGCCACCCGCGTGAGCGCGGTGCAGACCCTCCGCACCGGCCGTTTCACCCCCCAGGCGCCGCGGCGGGGCTTCACCCGGGCGGACGCCGGGGCGCTCGCCCTCGCCGGGGCCGCGCTGATCGCCCGCGCGCTGCCGCCCATCGCAGGCCAGCCCTACGGCCCGTTCGCCGCGACCACGCTCGTGCTGCTCAGCCTCGCGCTCTGCCTGCCCCGGGTGCTCGGCCTCGTCCGGGCGATCCTGCGGCGCCCCCTCGAGGCCGCCCTCGGCGTCGAGGCCCGCCTGGCCAACGACAACGTGCCCCGGGACCTCCGCCGCGCGACCATCACGGCCGGCGCGCTCATGGTCGGCGTCTCGCTCACGGTCGCCTTCGCGGCGTTCCTCGGCAGCTTCAAGACCTCGACGCTGAAGTGGGTCAGCCAGACGGTCCCGGCGGACATCTTCGTCACCAGCGGCGCGCGCTTCAGCGGCGTGAAGAACACCCCCATGGCGGACACGCTCCGCGAGCCGCTCTCGGCCATCCCCGGCGTCGCCGAGGTCGATCGCATCCGCATCATCAACATCGTCTACCGCGACCTGCCCATCAAGCTGCTCTCCGCCAACCTGGAGATCTTCGCGAAACACTCGCAGATGACCTTTCTGCAGGGAGACGCGGAGACCTCGGTGCCTGCCGTCCTGCAGGGGGACGTGATGGTCTCGGAGAACCTGGCCCGCCGCCTCGACCTGAAGGTCGGGGACGCCATCAAACTCGCCGCGCCCACGGGGGAGCGCAGCTACCGCCTCGCCGGGGTCATCCTCGACTACACCAGCGACCAGGGCACGGTGATCCTCGACCGCGCGACGATGATCCGCGACTGGAACGACGCGCGCGTGGACACCTACGAGCTCTACCTGCAGCCCGGCGCCGACCCCGAGCCGGTGAAACGCGCCATCGAGGAGAAGTACGGCGAGGCCCTCAACCTCTTCGTCCTGACGCAGACGGAGTTCCGCGGCGAGCTCGAGCACATCCTCGACCAGACCTTCGCCGTGATGAATGCGCTGGAGTTCGTGGCGCTGGTCATCGCCGTGCTCGGCGTGGTGAACGCGCTGTTGGCCACGGTCCTCGACCGCATCCGCGAGCTCGGCGTGCTGCGCGCCATCGGCATGCTGCGTCGGCAGGTGCGGCGGATGGTCATGCTCGAGGCCGGCATTCTGGGCATCAGCGCCGTCATCGCCGGCATCGTCGCCGGGCTCGTGCTCGGCTTCATCCTCATCCACGACATCTTCGTGGTCCAGTCGGGCTGGTACATAGAGCTGCTCTTCCCGGGCGTCGAGATCGCCCAGGTGGCGGTGCTGGTGGTCATCGTCTCCACGCTCGCGGGCTGGTACCCGGCGCGCGAGGCGGCCCGCCTCAACGTGAGCGACGCCCTCGAATACGAGTGAGCGGCGCGCTCAGCGCTGAGAGACGACGCCCTTGACCTGCGCGAAGTCTTCGGGGTGGATGGCCCCGACGCGCACGCAACGCACGTTCTGCGCCGGGTCGATCAGGATGTGGATCGGGATGGCGGCCGTCTTGTCCAGGCCGACGCCCTCGATGAAGCTGGCGAAGGCGGCCTCGGACTCGACCCAGCGCACGTTCCCGGGCAGGCCGCCGGCCTTCACGCGGTCGCGCAGCGTGTCCTCGTCGGACACGGCGTCGATGCTCCACAGCTCCAGGTTGATGGGGTTGCCGTCCTTGGCCAGGGCCTCTTTCCAGCGCCCCAGGTTGCCCATCTCCTCCACGCACGGCTTGCACCAGGTGGCCCAGAGGTTGAGGTAGGTCCAGCCGTTCACGGCGGGCTCCGGGGCCTTCACGCCGGAGAGTTTACGCTCCACGGGCGCCTTGAAGGGCTTCTCACCCGGGGCGTAGAGCTTCTCGCAGAAGCTGGCGCCGGGCACGGGGGCGGCGCTGGCGTTCGTCTGGGCCTTGGGGGCGACCTTCACGCTGTCCGTCCGGGAGATCTTCTCCTCGGGCGGACGCGGGGCGTCGTTGCCCCCGCTGCAGGCGTTCAGGCCGACCAGCAGCGAGGCGCAGAGGGAGAGCCGCCGGGTCCGCTCAGATCGCACAGTCGATCCACGCGACGAAGGCGCTCCGGTTGATCTCCTTCTCGGTGCACGGCGTCTCCGCGGCGGTCGAGCGCGAGCGCTGCCAGCCACAGAACTCCGGGCCGAGCTGCGCGAAGCCCTCGCCGAGCCAAAGCAGACCGACCTCTTTCTTGAGGTCCGGGTCGTGGAACTTGGCGTCCAGGTGGCCCAGCACCGACTGCGCGCGCTTGGCCGAGAGCTCCTCGTTCTTCTTGGCGTCGCCGTCCGTGCTGGCGCGGGACACCACGAAGAAGAAGCTGGCGCCGCGCTGGTCGGCCCAGGCCTTCTCGACCTCGGCCTTGCCCAGGTCGTCGAGCTCGGTGTTCTCGGCGTCGAACTGGATGATGTGGGCGCGCTTCGAGAGCGGCAGGAACAGGGCGTTGAAGTCCTCGCCGGAGAGCGAGGCCACGCTCTGGGCCGTCTGCGGCTGGCAGCCGCGGCCGCCCTCGCCGCTCCCGCCGAGCAGGCCACAGGCGCCGGCGACGCGGCGCACGATGGCCTTGAGCTGCGGCGTGCAGTACTGGTCCTCGGCCATGGCGGCCACGGGGACGTCGCTGGGCTTGGCCGACATCGCCGCGCGGTTCTCCGCGTAGCGTTTCCCGGCGTCGCCGAGCCAGCCGGAGACCTTGGCGCAGGGCACGATGAGGGCGAAGGCGCCCACGACGATCTTCAGGACGGTGTCGTTCATTTCCTGGCTCCCGCGGCGCCGGCGAGCATGTGCGACAGGGTGTACTCGAGGCCGAGGTCCGTGTCCTCGTCACACATGCGGGTGCCGTTGATGAAAACCTGGGGCGTCAGCACGTTCAAGGCGTTGGCGACGATCCAGCGCAGGCTCTTCGTCAGCTTGTTCTTGACCTGATTGCCACCGAGGCATCCCTTCACCCCGGGGAACTCCGTCTCCAGGCGCTTGCGCAGGCCCGGCTCGTCCGTCTTGGCCTGCGTGGTGAGCTCCTCCTGGTGGGCGAAGGCCCAGTCCAGGATCTTGCGGGCCTCGGCGGGGTTGCCCTGACCGGTGACGTTGCCGGCGGCGCAGAGCATCGCCTCGGAGATGGCGCAGGCGCCGGGGTGCATCGACTGGGTCACCATCCAGTTGCAGGTGGCGTCCAGGGGGAAGAGCACGCCCTTCATGTCCAGCTTGCTGCCCATCTCGCTCGCTCGCAGGCGGGTGTCGAAGGCCTTGCACGAGGGACACAGGGGGTCGAGCACCTCGATGGTCGGGGTGCCGCCGGCCTGGGGCGCGATGGCGATCATGATGCCGTTCTCGTCCGCCGGCTGCGCCAACGTGCCGCAGCCCTTGGGGCCGCCCGCGTTGGGATCGGCCTTGGGGGCCATCGTGAGGTACACGCCGGTGAGGATGCCGACGAAGGCGGTGCCCTCGACGAGGCCGAGGGCGAACCGGCCGATGCCCTTGCCGTCGGAGCCCTTGGACATCACCAGGGTGACGATGCCGAAGACCGCTGCCGCGGCGCTCGACCAGTAGATGCCCTGGCAGACCTTGCAGATGGCCCCCACCTTGCTGATGGCGAGCCAGTAGTAGAGGGCGCTCATGAGGGCCGGCAGCAGCGTGGCCATCATCAGGAAGAAGCCCTCCGACCGCAGGGAGCGGCCGCGGACCAGCAGGTGCCCCGCGCGGTACGCCAGGAAGGCGAAGACCGCGATGGCCCACAGGCTCACCGGGATGCCACCCCAGTAGTCCTGGCGGAACCAGGAGCTGTAGGGCGAGAGCATGACCGTGCGGCACGGGCTCTCGATCGTGCTCTCGATCTCGGCGCTCGGGTTGTACGAGCAGTGGATCTTGTGCACTTCGCGGTCGAGGTGCTGCACGAAGTCCGAGGTGCTCGTCGCGGCGAACCATGCGCCGCAGAGCGCCGCGATCAGCAGCAGCGCGAGGGGGATCCGGACGAGTCCGGAGGCGCCTTTGAGCTGCCCCATCTCGTCGGTCGAACCCGAGTCGTCCGTGGATTTGGACGGTGCATCGGGTGAGAGGTCATAGTCGTCGAGGTTGGCCATATTTCCTTCCCGCCGGGAAAAAAAGCGCGCGGAAAATGCGCGCCCGACCCGGGCTTGGCAAGGAAAATCACGAAGACTGACCGGGAGGGTGGGCGCCGGCGGGCGCCGCGAGATTACTTGGGGGGGGCGCTGGGCGTGCCGGGGGGCAGGACCTTGCAGGTGCAATCGGTGACGGTGGTGCCCTTCTTGGTCGCCTCGTCCTTGTACTTCTTGCAGTCCGGCTGGCCCGTCTCACCCTTGAACTGGACTTCCTTCTTCAGCTTGCCGTCGTACGTGAACCAGTATTCGCAGGCGTTGGGGATCAGGTCGATCTGCGTGAAGAACGAGTAGTCCTCCGCGCCCTGCTGCTTGGTCCAGAGGTGCTCGGCCACCTTGAAGTTGTAGCTCTCGTAGTTCGGCATGCCGATGTCGAACTCATAGGTCTGGCTCACGTCCAGGTTCGAGATGTCGAGCGGGGTGAGGCAGGGCTCGGTGGTCCCCGTCGCCGCGTTCGGCTTGACGCACTTGTTCGGGTCTTTGTCCTGGATGATGACCGCGCCCGGCGGGTTGGTCTCGATGCGCAGGTTGCCGAAGCGCTTGAGCTTGGCGAGCTGCTCCTTCATGTGCGCCTCTTCGAGGGCGAGCTTCTTCAGCCGCCGCTCCTCGCGGGCGTCCTCGGAGGACAGATGGGACAGCAGGTAGAAGCCGCCGCCGACTACGGCGAGCAGCAGCGTCACGAGCACGAAATTCTTGGCCCCGCGGCTCCGGGCGGAGGGATCGACGAACCGTTCCATGAGAACGGCCATGTCTTCCTTCATCTCGCCGCCGGCGCTCATGAACATCTGGCTCATGGTCTCGACGTGTGCGTCGGCGCCGGGCTTACCCCGGGCGGCCGGCTTCTTCCCGGCCTCGCCATCGGTCGCACCGACGTCTTTGGCCAGGCTGTCGATGATCTCGTCCGCGGATTCCTTGTTCTTCTTTGCCATCGGTCGTCCTTGGGGCCTCGCACAAAAGGCGCGCCGCAGCATGCGGGATGTCGCGTCGCAGCGCAACCCTGCATGCGCGGGCTATTCGGCGGTCCAGTCGCAGGGCTTCTTTTCGGGTTTGCCGTTCTCGTCGAGTTTGCGGGGCGGCTCCTCGGCCACGGGGACGACGGTCATCAGCCGGGTCGACCCGTCCTTGGCGCAGGGCTGCTTGCCCTTCTTGTCGCACTTCAGGGTGACGACGTCGCGCTGCGCGCCGACCTTCACCCCGTAGTCCGCCTTCAACTCGTAGTCGCCGACCGGCAGCTTGCGGAAGAGGAACTCCGACTGCACGGCGTTGAATTCGATGAGGTCCTCGAGCTGCAGCAGCGTCTCCTGGCCGGTGGCCTTGCTCTTCGCGGTGACGCGTGCGGTGAACTGCCCGGTCTTCTTCACGAAGGGGCACACGCGGACCAGCAGACGGCCCTCGGTCGGGCCGGGGGGACGATCGGCCTCGGCCTTTGCCTTGGCCTTCTCCTCGTCCGCTTTGCGCTGGAGGGCGATCATCGCCTTGGCCTCGGGCGTCCGCTCGCCCTTCACGCACTTCTCGTACATGCAGATGAGCTTGTCGCTCTTGCAGTCCTCGTCCCAGGCGCAGGGACCTCCGGCGGCGACCTCTGCGGCCTTCTGCTCGCCGGACTTGCCGCCGCCCTTGTCCGCGCCCTTGTCGCAGCCGAGGGGCAGCAGGGCCAGCAGCAGGCCGAAGCTCAGGCCGGCGCGAATCGTCGTCGTCTTGTGCGTCGCCATCGAGGCGTCAATCCTCCGGTGTCTCGGCTCAAAAGGCAGCTGACCGGCCACACAATGCCGTCCTCCGCCCGATAGCACAAATCTTGCGTCGACGGAGTGCGATCCGTCGCCAAGGAATCATCTTCGCGTCCCGCCGTGGGGTGCAGTTTTTTTCACGGGGCCCATACCTTGACACCGTTTGTGCTCTCGGCTACCTATCCCGGGTCTTGCAGGCCGGAGAGTGCTCTCAATACGGCCTGCGCCAACGATTTTCGCACGCCAATTCGCGGATACGCACACCGGAGGCAGTTGGATGGGGTTCATCGCCGAATCGTTCTCTAAGGGTGGCTTCTTCATGTGGCCGATCCTGGTCCTGCAGATCATCTGCTGGGCCATCGTCTTGGAGCGCGTCTACTTCCTGTACTTCAAGGCGAGCGTCCGCGCCGAAGAGCTGGTCACGATGCTCCAGCGCACGGTCCTCGACGGCGATCTGGCCAAGGCCGTGCGCCTGGCTTCGACCTCCAACACGCCGCTCGGCCGCATCATCCACCACGGTCTGCTCAAGGTGAAGGGCGAGGCCGAAGAGGTCCAGGCCGCGATGGACGAGGCCGCCCTCCGCGAGCTGCCCCGCGTCGAGAAGCGCACGCCCTACCTCGCCATGCTCTCGAACGTGGCCATGTTGACCGGTCTGCTCGGCACCATCTCGGGCATGATCGTGTCCTTCGGCGCCGTCGCCAACGCCGACGCCTCCGAGAAGGCCGCCAAGCTCGCCGAGGGTATCTCCGAAGCCATGAACTGCACGGCATTCGGCCTCATCGCCGCCATCCCGGCGCTGCTCTTCTACGCCATCCTCCAGGGCAAGACGCAGACCATCATCGACGAGGTGAACGAAGGTTCCCTCCGCGTCGTGAACTTCGTCCTCGCCAACCGCCACAAGCTCCAGGGCGCCAAGGAAGCCTGAGACTCGCTCGCGCGAGTTTCCGGCCCCCCACACCGACCTTCTTAGGAGAGCCTCATGGCTGGCGGCGGCGCACCTACACCCGCAAAAGGCGGCAAGAAGTCAGTCGACTTCACCGTCAACCTCGTCCCGACGATCGACCTCCTGTCGGTGCTGATCGCCTTCCTGCTGATCACCGCGGTGTGGACGCAGCTTGCGCGCATTCAAGCGTCGCAGGTGCTGCCCAAGACCTCGCCGACGCCGCAGGAAGAAGATCCCGACAAAGAGAAGCCCAAGAAGCTTCTCATCTTCGTGCAGCCCGAAGAGATCACGATCAACTTCACGAACGTGGATCCGGCCGCCGTGCCGCCCGTGACCTTTCGCAAGGCCGACGGTGACCTGAACAAACTGGTCCGCGAGCACATCAAGAAGGTCGCCAACGACACTGCGCTGGTGGTCGACAAGAAGAAGCAGGCGGTGGTCATCGCCTCGACGGACGTCGTCGAGTACCGGCAGGTCATCGAGACGATGGACATCCTGATCGACAACGGCCTCTCCGGCTTGTCCCTGGCGGATGCCAACGTCGTGAAGGGCATGATGCCGGACGACCCCAACTCGCCCCCTCCGGGTGGCGGGCCGGTCCCCCCGAAGTAATGGCGAGGAGCTGATTCCACATGCCTGCCGTTCACAAGCCTGGAAAACAGCTGGGCAAGAATGTTCCCCTCGCGTTCATCCGCAAGATCGCGGATGGGCACGGGCGCGCGAACGTCATCGCCGACCTGAACGTGACGCCCATGGTGGACATGCTCACCATGCTCGTCATCTTCCTGCTCCTCACGTTCTCGGCGAGCGGTGAGATCCTCACCATCACGAAGGACATCACGCTGCCCAAGGCGTTCAACGCCGTGGAGCTCGAGCGCGCGCCCATCATCGCCATCTCGAAGGCCAAGATCGCGTTCGAGGGCCAGTTCGTGATGGACGCCAACGAGATCACCAACGAGCGCTACGTCGACTTCGTGCTCCCGCCCCTCAAGGAGCGGCTCGAGCGCAACCGGGACCAGTGGAAGCTGACCCACCCGGACAAGTCGTTCGACGGCCAGGTGATCATCCAGTCCGACAACTCGGTGAATTTCGTCGTGATCAAGATGATCATGATGACCTGCGCCCAGGCTGAGTACAGCCAGATGAACTTCGCCGTGTTGCGCACCGACCGCGCGGGCTCCTCCGTGGGCCCCGGCGAGGAGGGTGGCGAAGGCGCCGCCGCACACTGAGCATGTTCCGCTTCCTGCGCGGCCGTTCGGGCGCGCTGCTCATCTTCTCGCTCCTCGTGTTTGTCGCCTTCACGGCGTGGCGTTACCTCGGCCGGTCCGGCACCACCCTCGTCGAATTCGATCAGCCCAAACTCTCGGTCGTTGCGCTCGAGGGTATTCCGCTGTTGGAGAACAACGGCCAGCCCGTCGATGTCATGGTCGGCGAGCCGGTCAAGCTGGCCTGCCAGCGCGTCTCGCCCAAGCCGGGCAAGGGCATCGCGCGGTTCCACTTCGACTACGGCGACGGCACCGCCGACGACCTGAACGACTGCGACGTCACACACGCGTTCAAGGGCCAGCCCGGTCAGGTCCTGATGATGGACCTGCAGTACCTCGTCGAGCAGGCGGACGGCACGAAGACCACGGCCGACCGCTACCGCGCCGAGGTGCGCCTCATCGCCGCGGCGCCCTTCTTCCGCCTGCGCGGGTTCGGTACGGCCAAGAACGAGGCCATCCAGTCGCTCTCGCTACCGCACGAGGTCATGCCCTACGTGGACGCGGCGATGAAGATCGACCGCGAGGTCCTCAAGGCCCAGAAGCCCACCGTGGCCTTCTTCGCCCGGCGGGACGGCGAGGACGCCATCTACCTGCGCGTCGCGCCCCCGAAAGAGGGTGGCCAGAAGGTCCGCGCCATCACCGCGCCGCTCAAGAACCACCGCGACTACGGCACGTTCACGGGCCTCGCCGCCGTGCCGGGCGAGCCCATCACCCTGGGCAACCCCGACGACGACCGCGTGCTCTTCGACGTCTTCGCGGGCGTGTTCACGGCCACGAACATCGACGTCCTCTTGTCCAAGTGCTGTGCGGAGGGCTCGGGCGCCGTGGGCAGCAATACGCCGCTGCGCATGGACGAGATCCGCGCGCTGGCCTACGAGGGCCTGCTGTCCGAGCCGCTGCGCATCGTGCGCGTGGCCCACGAGGGCAGCGGCGTCAAGATGTTCACGCCGCCGCCGAGCGCCGCGGCGACCGCTCCCTGACGCTCACCCTCCCGAGGGCGGGGCGGGCGGCGGAGTGACCGCCGGCTCCATCGAGAGCGGGGTGTAGGGGCGGCAGGGTTGGCCGCGCAGCGCGTTGCACGCGGGCAGCGGCGTCGGCACGTCCACGTTCGGGATCACCGGCAGCACGACGCTCGACGCGTGCGCGGCGTCGTTGCCGATGGTGTGCACGGCCGTTCCGTCCTGCTCGAGCAGGATGAACCGCCACGCGGCGCGGCTGTCTCCGGGGGTGTCCACGGAGACGCGCACGCGGGAGCCGGCGCGGAACACATGGGCGAACGGCATGAGCTCCACGCGCAGCGGCGTCCACTCGCCGGGCACGATGGGCTCGATGTCCGCCAGGTAGTGCGACTTCACCGGGCGAAGTTCCGTCGCGTCGTCGCGCAGCTTGCGGTGGCTGGCCCGCAGCCACCCGCTCTGCACCAGCACCTCGAGCCCGTCCGGGCGGATCTCGGTCAGATTGACCTCGAGATCCGCGTCCGCCTCGGTGGAGTTCAGCCACAGGTCGACGCTGCCGCTGCCGATCATCACGGTGTCGGCGTCCAGGGCGGCGCCGGTCCAGGCGACGGCCTGATCGTCCGTCAGGGCGGGGTACACGTAGGCGGGCTGCAGCGCCTCGACGCCGC
The DNA here is from genome assembly GCA_903847385.1 of uncultured Myxococcales bacterium. Taxonomy (GTDB): domain Bacteria; phylum Myxococcota_A; class Bradymonadia; order UBA7976; family UBA1532; genus CAINDO01. The sequence goes on along the minus strand of CAINDO010000560.1, from coordinate 15,260 downwards.
CGTTCGGCAGGAACGTGCGGTCGCCCGCGGCCGGCTCGTGGTGGAACGCATGACCCGGCGCGTCCGCGGCGACGGGCGCGGTGTCACCCAGGGTGCCATTGGGCTGGAGGAACCAGCGCTGCGCGACGGTCTCCGGGATGGGCCAGGCGTCGAAGGACTGCGTGAACGCCGCCTGGGGCGCGCCGGCCTGAAGGCCATCGGCCGTGCCCGTCTCGAAGTTGACGCGCAGCGATGGCTCGGACTCGTAGGCCGCCTTCGCGGTCTCGAAGTCGGGGGCGGCCTCGAAGCGGTTCTCGGGCAGGGGCACGAAGGCCCCGAAGACCTGGCTGAAGAACACGGGCACGAGGCTCGCCGCGCCAGCGTCGAACTGTGGCACGCGCTCGGCCACGTACAGCTCGAGAAAGATGAACCACTCCATCAGGTTCTGCGGGGCGAGGCCATCGATGTGCACGCCGTTGGTCACGAAGAACCGCTTCACCGGGGCACCGGTGAACTTGTCGAGCATCGTGGCGAAGTGCGGGCCGGTCTGTTCGTCCTGCCATTGACCCGTCAGGAAAACGGGCACGTTGATGCGATCGACGAACGAGCTCGGGTCGACGGGTTTGGCCACCTCGTCGCTGTAGTAGGGGTTGGCCAGGGCCTTGGCGACCACGTCCAGGTTCTGGCTGTGCAGGAGCTGGTGCTCCTCGCAGGTGGTGTCACCGGCGTCCACCAGGTCCGTGACCCACTGATGGCCGTAAGGCTTGGCGCGCTCGAGCACGTTGTCGATCCAGGCGAGCGCGAACCCACTGTTGTAGATGCCACCGGGCACGAGCGTCGAGGTCGCGCTGTCCGCGATGACCGACATCGGTGTGATGGCGGCGAGCGAGGGCGGCTGCGTCTGGGCGACGAAGAGCTGCGTGATGCCGGGATAGGAAAGGCCGACCAGGCCGACCTTGCCATTCAACACCCACGGCTGGTGGGCGACCGTCTCGACGACGTCGTACCCATCGAGCTGCTGCAGGGGCTCGAAATAGTCATAGGCGCCGCCGGAACATCCCGTGCCGCGCATGTTCACACCGACGGTCGCGTAGCCCAACACACCGGCGATGAGGGCGTTGGGATCGTCCGGCGCGTCACACAGGATCGGGAAGTCGCCGCAGAAACCTTGCGCGGCGTCGCTCAACAGATGCCCCGGCCGCGACGGGCTATAGCCGGAGTAGGTCACGACGGTGGGGTAGGGGCCGTTCTCGGGTGGGCCCGGCATCGTGACGAAGATGGAGAGCTTCGTGCCGTCGCGGGTCGTCAGATAGCCGTAGCCGGGCTGCAGGGGCTGCTCGTACAGCGCCGGATCGGGGCCTAGGTCGTCGGTCGAGCGCACCCACACATCTTCGACGTGGGTCGCCGGCTCGGCGGCCACGCGGACGATGTACCCCTGCCCGGGGGGGACCTCGCGGAACACCAGGCTGCCCTGGGTGTCCGTCACGCCGGTGTCGGAGACGCTGCCATCGGCCGCGACGAGCTCGAGCGGCGTCTCGACGGGCGCCTGCCACACATAGACCTGTTCCAGGGTGCCGCGTACGCGGAACGGCCCGGGGGGCGGCTCCGGGGCGGCGTCGGCCTCGCCGGCGTCACCCGTCGGGCCGACGTCCGACTCCGGCGAGGGCGCGGCGTCCCCGCCGATCACCTGCGAGTCCTGCTCCGGTGTGTCGGCCGCGTCCGGGGTGACGGAGGCGTCGGGGTCAACGGTGTTCGAGTCCGAGGACCCACCCGAGTCACCGCAGGCGGCGAGCGCGAGCGGCAGCATCACAAACGGCAAGAGGCGTTCGTTTTTCATCAGTCCCCCTTCATCAGGCGGCGGCGCGAAAAGGTGTCGTCGGGGAGGGCCAGGTCGAACTGCATGTTCGCCATCTTGAACTCACTCTGGCTCCCCTTGCGTGCGGCGTCCTGCATCACCATCCGCAGGGGGAACTTGCGACCACCGACGTCCGTCACGTCGCTCATGGTCAGCGTCTTGAGCAGCAGGCCGCTCTGGGCGTAGCGCTCGGCCTTCACGGGGATGTACGTGTCCTGCGCGATCCACATCTTGCGGCGCGCGTAGGTCTGGCCCGGGTTCTTGGCGGTGAGATCGACGATCCAGCAGGGTTTGCCGTCGACCTTGTCCTCGCCCAGGAGCTTCGCGTCGTAGTCCTGCAGCAGGGCGCGCTGCTCGAGCATGTCCTCGTAGCTGAAGTCGCTGTCCATCACGCTCTGGCGCAGCAGGTGGCCGCTGATCTTCACGACCTTCTCGGTGCTCGGGAGGAACATGTACAGGTTCTTCTCGAGCTTGAGATACTTCACGCCCTTGTCCCGGGCGGGGGACAGAAACTCGCTGTAGCTGTCGTCCCAACCGCGGTTCCAGATGCGCAGCGTCTTGGTGTCCGTCTTGCCGTCGCGCGTGACGTTCAACGTGGCGTCGGTGACGCGCGTCTTGAACGTCATCACCTCGTCCATCTTCTGCACGAGCTGCTCCGGGGTGGGCGCCTCGGCGTGGGCGAGGCTGGCGAGGAGCAGGGCGGCCGCGGCGGCGAGTCCGCCGAGGAGTCGGCGTCGGTTCATGTTGTCACTCCGGACCTATTTGTTGCGCATGGCTTCGATGGGATGCACGCGGGACGCCCGGATGGCGGGCCCGAGCGCGCCGAGGAATGCGACGGCGAGGCCGACGCCCACGGCGAAGAACAGACCCGTCACGGTGGGGATGGCGTGCACCGTGTCGGAGACGGGGACGAACATCTTTCGCGTCGTGCCCTCGCCGAGTTTGATGCCGTTCTCGTGCAGGTACCGGGCGACGGCGCTGCCGATGGCGGCGCCGGCGATGCAGCCGACGACCCCGAAGGCCAGCGCCTCGAGCACGAACACCTTCACCACGCTCAGGCGCTTCATGCCCAGCGCGAGCAGAACGCCGATCTCTTTCTGACGCTCCAGCACGGTCATCATCATGGTGTTGAGCAGATTCACCCCGGCCACGGCCACGATGAAGAAGAGGAGAATCGTCAGCACGACGCTGAAGATCGTCGACACCAGGCGCGCCATGCCGATCTCGGACCAGGCTTTGACCTCGAGGGTCGACACGTGGCCCGAGTCCACGAGGCGCTTCTTCAGCGCGCCCGCTGCGTCCAGGCCGGGGCCGAGGACCAGCACGTCCGTGACCTCGTCGGGCATCTCCAGGAGCTTCGCAGAGGTCTTCAGGGGCAGGTGGGCGAGCCGGTTGGCGAAGCGGTTGCCGTAGTCCACCACGCCGACGACCTGGGCGCCGATGTCCGACACACCCTTGCGGTAGCTGACGATCTGGACGTCCACGCCGCTCTTGATGCCGAGGCGCCGGGCGAGATCGCTGCCGAGGATCACCTCGTTCTCGGCGTCGTCGCTGAAGTAGCGGCCGTCGACGATGCGGTCTTGCAGGCGGGAGACCTCGCGCTCGGGCGCCGGCTCGAAGCCGATGGCCGGCGCGAACTCGACGACCTTGCGGCCGAAGATCTGTTCGTCCGTGAGTTTGTCCTCGGGGATACCGGCGGACTCGGGCACGATGGTGGACTCGTCCGTGTACTGCACCATGACCCGGAACTGGATGCGACCGAGCACTTGTCGCACGCCGGACACACCCATCAGGCGGTCGTGGAGCGCGCCGAAGGCGTCGATGTTGTATTCGAGCGGGTCGAAGCGCGATTCCTTTTCGTAGTCCGGGTGGCGCAGGCGGACGTCGCCGGTCTGTTTGGCGAACTCGGAGACGACGTGGGCGCGCAGGCCCTCGATCATGGCGTGCCCCACGAGCAGCATCGCGACGGACACGATCACGGCGAAGGTGGTGAGCGCGCTGCGGGTGGGGTGGCGGGAGATGTTGCGCCAGGCGTAGCGGAGCAGCATGTCAGTCGTCCTCCCGCAGGGCTTCGATGGGGGACAGACGCGAGGCGCGCACGGCGGGCCAGATGGCCGCGATCAGGGCCGTGCCGATGCCGAACGCGGCGGCCATGCCAATGGTGCGGGCGCTCAGGTCGAAGAACAGCACCGGCGGCACCAGGGAGACGTTCTCGGCCTGCTCGAGCTCGGGGAAGTGCAGGCCATGCACGGCGAAGTGATGCGCGACGAGGCTGCCGAGCAACACACCGAGTACGGCGCCCACCAGCGCGATGAGCACGGCCTCGATGGTCATCAGCTTGCGCACGCGGGCCGGCGCGAGGCCGATGGCCATGAGCGTGCCGATCTCACGCGTGCGCTCGATGGCGCTCATCAGACCGGTGTTCGCCACGCCGGCCGCGCCCATCATCAGGATCAGCGCGACGACGATGTTGAACGCCGCGCGGCGGATCTGATTCACCGCGCGGAAGTCGGCGGTGCGTTCTTCCCAGGTCTCGGCGGTGAGCACGCTGCCGGGGGCCTCGACGAGGCGCTCCGCCGCCATGGCCAGCGCGGGGTCGGGGAACCGGGCCAGGACCTCGGTGGCGAAGTCGGCGGGCAGGTCCAGGAACTCGGCGCCCAGGTGGCGAGGCAGGATGACGGTGTAGTTGTCCACGAAGGGGTGGCCCGTCGAGATGGGCCCGGCGAAGCGCACGGCGTCCAGCGCGTTCAGCGTGCCGCGGCGTGTCTTGGCCTTCAGGAAGATGCGGTCGCCGGGTTTCCATCCGAACGTGTCGGCGATGCCCGTGCCGGCCCACAGGTAGGGCTCGTCGCCGGGCGGCACGGGCAGCTCCCCCACGGGGAACACGGCCTTGTAGGCGTCCCGGTCCACCACCAGGCCGCGGCAGCGCAACGTGCGGCGGCCGTCGCCGACCTCGGCGGCGAAGGAGACGCGGTCGATGACGCGTGTGCCCGGCGCCAGGTCCGCCAAGCGCTTCGACAGACCCGGTACGTCCGGGAACGGCATGTCGAGCGGCTGGTAGTCTTCCTCTTTGAGGTAGTCCGTGGGCACCACCCGCACGTGCGCCGACTCGTTGTCGACCTCGATGGCGATCAGCGTGGCGTCGATGCCATCGACGAAACTGCGGGTCACGATGAAGAGCGACACACCCAGCAGGATCGAGGTCAGGGTGAAGAACGAACGCCGCCGGTTGCGCAGGGCGTTGCGCGCGGCGAGACGCCAGAGGTAGGCGTCAGCCATGGGCGGGCCGGCTCTCTTCGGAGACGATGCGTCCGTCCGTCAGGCGCACGATGCGGCGCGCGTGGCCCATCAGGTGCTCGTCGTGCGTCGAGAAGACGAAGGTCGCGCCGAGCTGCTCGTTCATGCGGCGCATCAGGGCGATGATGTCTTCGCTCGTCTTGCGGTCGAGGTTGGCCGTGGGCTCGTCGGCGAGAATGAGCGCGGGGCGCTTCGCCAGGGCGCGCCCGATGGCCACGCGCTGCTGCTGGCCGCCAGAGAGCTGGTTGGGCCGGCGGTCCTTCTGGGTGGTCAGGCCCAGCAGGTCGAGCATCTCGAGCACCCGCTCGCGCATCTGTTTCGCGTTCATCGTGCCGTTGATCTGCAGCGCGAACTCGATGTTCTCGTAGGCCGTCAGCACCGGGATCAGGTTGAAGCTCTGGAAGATGAACCCGATGGACTTGTTGCGGATCTCGCCGCGCTGCGCCGCCGTGAGGCCCGCGGTGACGTCCTGCCCGGCGATCACGACGCGTCCGCTCGTGGGCGCGTCCAGGCAGCCGAGGCAGTGGAGCAGCGTGCTCTTGCCGCTGCCGGAGGGCCCGACGAGCGCGGTGAACTCGCCCCGGCGGATGACGAGGTCGATGGCGTCCATGGCCCGGACCTCATTCTCGCCGGGGTTGTAGACGCGGCTGGCGTTCTCCAGGCGGACGACGACCTCGCCGGCCTCGCCGGGGGCGACCGTGGGCTCAGAAGGCATAACGACCCCAGAAAAACACGGAGGCGTTGGGCGAGAGCCGCTCGCCCTGATTGGCCACCAGCGCGGGGCCGAGCGTGGGCGACACGACGGGCAGCAGCTTCGCCTGGGTGTCCGTGAGTTCGGGCAAGGTCATCGTGTATTCCCCCCCCTGGGGGCCGTAGGTCAGTTGCGCGCCCAGGGTGAGCGTGAAGGCGTCCGCCGGCAGGAAGTTCACCTGCGGCACGACGAGGCCGGTGTGATCGTTCAGGTTGGTGACGTTGAGGACCTGCGCGCGCCAGTCGTTGCTGATCTCCAGCCGCACGAGCGCCACGCCGTAGTGTTTGCCCATGAACAGACGCCGCTCGCGGAACCGCTCGGCGACCAGTGCCTCGGGGGTGGTGCCGGCGAGGGCGTCCGGCGAGAACGAGCTCGCCTGGAACTGTTCACCGGGCGCCGTCAGGCCGTCCTGCTGGTACATGTATTCGACGGCGACGTAGAGCGTCTGCAGGACGTCCCAGCTGTCGTCCACGCCGAGCTCGAAGCTCGTCGTGGCGGCGTCCGGTGAGGCCTTGGGGATGGTCGTCGCGGCCTCGAGCCAAAGGCCGAGCGTGATCTCGCTGCGCACGTCCACGCCGAACACGGCGGCCTCGGCGTCCGTGTCCCAGGCGGCCTCGAGGGCCAAATCCGTCTGCCCGAGGGTGGTGTCGAAGCGGCCGATGAGCTTGGGCGCGCAGCACGGCGTCTCGGGCGTGGCCGCGGCGAAGGTCAGGTTGGTGTGGTCGTTGGCCGCCCACAGGGACTTCACGGCCCACAGCCCCGGCCGCTCGGCCTGCAGATCCGCCGGGTTCTTGTCGTTGAACAGATCCGTGGGGTTGAGCAACAGACCCGAGCCCCAGGTCAGGTTGAGCTTGCCGGCGGTGTGATCCCAGTCGTCCGACGACGCCGTGACGTACAGCCGCTCGACGGAGACGACGTCCCCGATCTCGTCCTGGCGGGTGTCGTAGAAGCCGTGGGACGTGCGCGCCTCGGCCGTGGAGACCAGCGTCGCCGACTCGCCCAGGTGCAGCTTGAGCGTGGGGCGCAGCCGCTCCACGGCGCCGTAGCGTTCGTCCGGGTGGAAACCGTCGGGGAACACGGGCGACAAATCACCGAGCGACGAGGCGAGGCCGAAGAACACCTGATGCCGTGTCTCGGCGTAACCCGAAAGTTCGCCGGTCACCGGGCCCTCGGCGAGCTCCGCGCGTGCGGTGCCTGCTGAGAGGAGCGCGAGCGCGAGTGCGGGCCCCGTGTGCCTCATCGCGGACCCTCGGTCAGCGTGGCCGCGTCGAGTCGCAGGCGCAGCAGGGGGGCGGGCACGGCGGGGTCGTCGGCGTCCGCGACCATGAACACGTCACACCCGCCGTCCGCGCGGGGCGCCAACGTGATGCCCTCGAGCTTGTGGGGGCCGTGCAGGGGGGCGAGCCAGCGCAGCGCGCCGGCGGCGGTGAGTCGACCGAGCGCCGCGCCGCCGAACGCTCCGTCCTCGTAGGTGCTGCCGCCGCCCTCGGCGACGGCCGTGAACAACACATCGCCGTCGGGGAGCGTGGCGGCGTCCGTGAAGCCCAGCGGGCCACCGGGCAGCGAGCCGAGGTCGACGCGGCGCGTGCGCAGGAGCAGCTCGGGGCCCCAGGGCGCGCCGGCGGCGAGGGTCTCCATGACGGCGGACAGATCGAGGTCCACCAGGGCGTTCACGGCGGCCTCGCCGTTGCCGCGCTGGAACAGACGCAACACCTCGCCGGTGACACAGGCGCCCTCGAGGTTGAGCTCGGCGAAGACGGCCGACAGATCGGCGTACAGCGGCGACAGATCGTGCGTCGACAGCGTGTCCGCCTGGGCGGGCAGGGGGATGACGACCCCGCGGGCGCGCCGGGCCGTGGAGCCGCTGCCCAGGGCCAGCAGGCGGCCGTCCGGCAGGGGCGTGAGCATCTCCAGGTCGGGCTTGGCGGCCTTGCGGGCGCGCGCCTCGGCGGGCAGGGCGTCCGGCAGGAGCGCCACGCCGGGCAGCTCGGCGAGCGTCGCGGCGTCATACACGTGCAGGCGCGTGCAGTCGTCCGCGACGACGTGGAACCGGCCGCCGCGCAGCGCCAGGCCGCTGGCCGCGGCGCACTTCAGCGTGCCGAGGTGTTCGAGTGTCAGCATGGGGGGGTCACTCCGCCAGGACCGCGCGGCGCAGCGGCGAGGGTGTGAGCTCCATCGAGTCCGCGGGCCAGGTGCCGAGCGCCGTGGTGTACACGTAACCATCGGGCCCCTGCGCCCAGGCGGTGGAGTGATACAGATGTCCCACCGGCCAGGTACGGCCCGTGTCCGGCTCGCCGGGCGGGGCCACGCGCCGGCCGCGCACGAACCCCGTGGCCCAGTCGCCGAAGGTCAACACATCGCGCCAGCGGCCCAGGTAGGGGTCGTTCTCGGCGCCGGGCCAGTCCGGTCGATAGATCCAGCCCACCCACACGCTGCGCAGGCGCGCGGGCACGGCCTCGGTGTCTTCGGCCACGAAGGGGTGGCTCGACGAGCGGTCGTAGTACACCCAGGGATCGCGCAGCTCGTCACAGGTCTGTTCGCAGGGACCCTCGGCGATGGGCCAGCCGAAGTTCTGGCCGGGCGCGTCGATGAGATTGACCTCCTCGGCGGAGTCCAGGCCGACGTCCCCGAAGAACCAGCGGCCCTGGTAGAACAGACCCTTCCACGGGGAGCGCATGCCCTTGGCGTACACGGCGGGGTGCCCGCCCATTAGGGCGTAGGGGTTGTCGTCGGGGACCTCGTAGCCGCCCTCGGGGCCGGGCAGCGGCCGGATGCGCACCAGGCTGCCGAGGAGCGATGCCGGGTCCAGGGCCGGGTCGCCCAGCGTCTTGTCGCCGAAGAGCGCCCAGAGCAGGCCGTCGTCCCCGAAGCCGATGGAGCCGATGTTGTGCCACGACCGCCGCGCGCCCTCGCCGGTGACGCGGAAGATCTCCACGCCGCTGGCCGCCGTGGCGGCGTAGTCGCCCGGGTCGAAGTGGTAGCGCCGGATGATGCTGGTCTGCATGCTGATCGCGGCGCCCAGGTAGACGAACCGGTTGTGGGCGAAGTCCGGGTCGAACGCGACGCTGAGCAGGCCGGCGTCCGAGTCGAACCATGTGTCCTGCACGTGGAAGCCGCCCAGGCGGCGCGCGCGGTCGCCCTGCAGGCGCATGTGGTGGACCTCGCCGTCCTTGTCGAGCCACAGGAACTCGGGCGAGCCCTGGGGCAGGAAGGCCAGGTCCGTCGCGCGCAGGAGCGGCGCGTCGTGGGGGATGTCCACGAACTTCAGCGCCAGGGGCGGCGCCCAGTCGGGGCCGGCGTCGCCGGGTTCGCCGGCGTCGGCGCCTGGATTGGTCGCGGCGTCTGCGTTCGGCGTCCGGCCGATGGGCGCGAAGGCGTCCGGCGTGCGGGGCACGTGGGGCAGGGGGGCGGTCGGGTCGTCCGAGCTGGCGTCCCCGCAGGCGGTGGCGAGCACGGCGACCGCGATCGCCCGACGAACGTCAAGGCGCATCGGCGGGCTCCAGCGACTCGATGTAGCGGCGCAGCACCTGCTCGGCGCGCGGGTCGACGCGGTCGATGCCGGCCGGGGGCATGGGCTTGAAGTCACCGCGGTAGCCGGCCTGGCGGGTGCGGACCACGGCTTCGTAGAGCGCGCTGCCCTCGGCGTCCCCGGGCACGATGCGTACGCCGATCCCGCTCGCCGAGCTGTCCGTCTCGCGGCCGACCGTGTTCTCGCGGAAGACGGGCGGCTCCAGGCTGAAGGCGGCGTTCTCGCCCGTGTTCCGGCCGTTGTGGCAGAAGGCGCAGTTGGCCACGACGTAGGACATCGCGGCGGCCTCTTCGGGGGAGTCGGCCAGGGTGTCCAGGGCGGCGTCCGGCGGGGCCTGGGTGTACAGGTCGTCCGCACGCTCGGCGAGGGCCTCGGGCTGCTGCCAGCGGGCGATGCCCAGCACGGGGGTGGTGCCCGGCGTCTCGTGGCAACTGCGGCAGTCGAGTTTACCGGGCAGCGTGTAGTCGAAGCGCGCGCCCGAGGCGTCCTCGAGCGTGAGCGACTCGGCGCGCCAGTCCGCCCCGGCGAGCGCGGCCTCCGTGCCCTCGGCGTTCCAGTGGTAGAGCGCGTAGACCCAGCCGTCCGCGCGGCGGGCGAGCACGCGCGTCTCCAGCGTGACGGCGCCGTCGCGACCTTCGATGGCGTCGAAGGCGAAGGACTTGACCAGCACGGTGCCCACGGGGAAGGCGAACTCCGCCCCGGTCGGGTCGATGCGCGTGCCCGGCGGCAGGAAGAGCAGGCGGTCCTTGTCCGCGCCGTTGCTCCACAGCGGGTGCTGCGGCACGTACGCGACCGCGCCGGGGCCGGGCGAGAGCGTGGCCGGGTCGGCGTAGATGCCCGTCTCCGAAAGCCACTCGGGCAGCTCGGCCGAGATGTCGGCCACCCACCCGATGCGGGGATCGCCTTCGCGCTGCTCCGCGGGGCCGCAGGCGACGAGACCGAGCGCGAGGCTCAGGAGACGAATCGGGATACGAGGGGCGCTCACGGTGCGCAGCGTTGCCCTTTGTGCCGAATTCGGTCAAGGGCCGCTTGCACGGAGGCCGATTCCACCCCAAGGTCCATCGTCATGGCCCGAGTCGAAGTCGATCACCGCCGCTGCGAAGGCAAGAAGACCTGTGCCCAGGTGTGCCCCGAGGCCGTCTTCGCGATTCGCAAAACCGATGTCCCCCTGCCGTTCCTCATTCGGCTCAAGGTCCTCGCCCACGGTGGCAAGCAGGCCTTCGTCGTCAACGAGGCCGCCTGTACCGCGTGCATGAAATGCGTCGACGTCTGCCCGGAATCCGCCATCCGCGTCACCCCCTGAGCCTCGTCCTTGGGCTGCTGCTCGGGGTCGGGGCGCCCGCTGCCGCCCGGGCCGAGGGGCCGAGCTGGGAGCGCCCCCGCGTGCCCATCGAGGCCCCCGCGCCGGCCAGCATCGGCGCGTTCTCGGCGATGGTCTGCGCGGCCTGCCACCCGGACATCGCCGCGGAGTGGGCGCTCTCCACGCACGGTCACGCCTGGACGGACCGGCAGTTCCAGGCCGAGCGGTCCAAGGACCCTGCGGTGGCTTGGCTCTGCGACAACTGTCACACGCCGGTGGCGCGGCAGCAGGCCGTGCTCTCCGAGGCCACGGGGGACGTGCGCAAGCCCCGGCAGACGCCCAACGCCCAGTTCGACGCGACGCTGCGCGAAGAGGGCATCACCTGCCTGACCTGCCACTGGCGCGAGGGCGGGATCGCCGCCATCAACGCGGACGCCGTGGCGCCGCACCCCCTGGTGTACGCGCCGGAGCTGCGCAGCGAGGACACCTGCACCGTGTGCCATCAGGCCGTGGCGCGGGTCGGCGACACGCTGGTCTGCACCTTCAACACGGGCGAGGAGTGGCGGCAGGCCGCGCCGGGCAAGACCTGCCCGGAGTGCCACATGCCGCGTGTGACGCGGCCGATGGCCGTGGGGGGGCCCGTGCGCACGGGGGGCAAACACCTTTGGCCGGGGGGCCTGGTGCCCAAGGTGCCCTGGACCCCGGCGCAGGCCGCGCAGTTCGCCGACTGGAAACCGGGCGCGCGGATTCGGGTCGTCGCGCCGCCGCAGACGCAGCCGGGCGCCGAGGTGCTCGTCGGCGTGTACCTGGAGCACGCCGGGGCCGGCCACCGCGTGCCCACGGGCGATCCGGAGCGATACTTGCTCGTGACGGCCGAGGCCGTGGACGCCGGGGGCAAGGTCCTCGCCCGCCTGACCCACCGCGCGGGGCAGGTCTGGAAGTGGTGGCCCAAGGCCGAGCGCGTGTCCGACAACCGCCTGTCGCCGGGGGAGTCGCGGGTGTTCCCGCTGCGTTTCGTGCGACCGGCGGACGGCGGCCCCGTGACTGTGCGCGCGCGCCTGGAGCACCACCGGATCAGCCCGGAGAACGCCGCCCACCACAACCTGGGCGACTACCCCACGATGCGCGTGGTCGAGCGGCTCGAGACGGTCGTCGGCGCGCCCTGACCGGTCTCAGTGCGCCCTGGAGGGCTCACCGCAGATAGATCGCGTTGGAGTAGATCCAGGGCGTCGGGCGCACGAAGTCGTCCGCGACGCTGCCGAGCTCGGGCCGCAGGTGCTCGGGCGTCTGCAGGATCTCCACGCGGAACACCGCGGGCGCGTCCGGCCGGTACTCCAGCGCCATCGGGCCCTGGGCCACGACCTCGGCGCCGGCGGGGGTCACCCGCATGAGGCGCACGTCCTGCTGGGCGAGCGGCACGCTGGTCGGCGGCGTGACGCGGATGACCATGCCCGGCTCGAAGGGCAGCTCCGAGCCCATCTCGATGCGCGTGCCGTCGGCCTTCGCGCCGGAGAAGTCGAAGCCGTCCGGCTCGCCCATCATGTGAAACACCACGACGAGCCGCTGCGCCAGGAGCGCGCCGCGGATCTCGTCCAGGGTGACGTCGCGGACGAGCAGGTAGTTGGCGAACCACGTGGTCAGGCGGCGGTAGCTGTCCAGCCGCTCGCCGTCCGTGGGGTGCACGAGCGGCGGCAGGTTCTGGTGGATGTCGCTGCCGGCGGTGCCGAGCATGCGCTGCCGCACCACGAACTGGTTCCAGATGCCCAGCGCCTCGGGGTTCTCGCGCAGGGCCGCCAGCAGCGACAGGTCCGGGTGCGGCGGGTTCTCCTTGGCGTTGATCAGCTTCAGGATGTCCGGCAGGACCTCGCCGAGCTGCCGCCAGCGCGGGTTCACGTTGGCGTGCAGGTTGTAGATCTCGATGGCGTCCAGGCCGAGGGGCGAGAGCTCCTCGAACGTGCGCTCCTCGGTGTGCGCGTGGAAGACCAGGCCGCCCGTGTCGTGCAGGTTCCGCACGGCCTCGGGCGTGCGTGTGCGGTACCAGGCGCGGTCGGCGGCGGGGCGGGGGAGCATCACGGGCATCACGTCGCCCTCGCTGCCGGGCGCCAGGAGCGTGCGCACGGCCTGCTCGCCGCCACAGGCGACGCGATTGCCCACGGGCGCGCCCGTCTCGTCGCGCACGAGCTCGTCTCCGGCGGCGGCGTCGTAGAGCAACGCCTCCTCGAAGGTCACGTCCGCGAAGGTCTCGGGGTGGTCCGTGAGCAGCGTGTAGTCCAGGCGGGCGTTGCAGAACGCCGCGCGCAGGTCGGCCAGGCACGGCGCGTTGCCCACGCCGGCTTCGTCCTTGGGGCGGCCGTCGCAGGCGTCGTGGCTGTGGATGGAGTGCATGTGGATGAGCCCGCGAGCCCAGCGCCAGCCGGCGGGCGCGACCAGCGCGGAGGTCGGGCCGGGGCGCGGGCGGGGCAGGGGGCGGAACGCGTCCGGCGCGGCGGCGTCGGGGGGCAGGGCGTCCGCCAGGACGGCGTCGAGGGTCGGCGCGTGGGCGTCCAGGGGCACGGCGTGGGCGTCCGGGTCGTGCGCGTGGGCGTCCGGGGTCGACACGCGGACGTCCGGCGCCGGGGCGGGCGCGCCGCCGTTCGCCGAGGTCCCGGCGTTCGACGCGCCGCCGGAGTCGCCGCAGGAGAGCAGGCCGCCGGCGAGCCCGGCGACGAGGAGACGAGAGAGGGGAGCGATGCGCATGGGGCGGCAGCATAGCGAGCGGACCCCGACACGACCATTGCCTCCGCGCGCCGTTTCGCCCAATTTGCCGCGCCATGTCCGACGACCCGAACACCGCGCGCCGCGCCCGCCTGGGCGCCGCGGCCATCGTGCTCGCCGCCTGCACCTGGGGCTTCTGGGGCGTGGCCATCCGGGGCTCGGGGCTGTCGGGGCCGCACGTGCCCTGCATCGTGCTCGGCACGGTGGCGATCTTCGGCCTGCCGCTGCTGCCCCGCCGCCTGCCCCGCGACCGGGCGTGCTGGCTCGCGCTCATCGGCACGGGCGTGTGCGACGCCGGCAACGCGCTCCTCTACTTCGAGTCCCTGGCGCGCGGGCCGCAGCCCGTGGCCGTGCTGTCGCACTACCTGGCGCCGATCCTGGTCGCGGCCTTCACGCCGCTGATCCTGCGCGCCCGCGCGCCGCGCATCACCTGGCTGGCGCTGCCCGTCTCGCTCGCGGGGCTGGGCCTGCTGCTGGGGCCCGAGGCGCTGTCGCTGGGCCGCGCGGCGAGCACGGCCGCCCTGGGCGGCGGCTCGGCCGTGTTCTACGCGCTGCAGGTCCTCATCCAGAAGAAGTTCACCGATCGCCTGACCGCCGGTGAGCTGCTGGTCTGGCACGCGGCCTTCTCGGCGCTGTTCCTGCTGCCTTTCGCCGTGCAGGAGATGCAGCCGGGCCTCACCAGCGTGCTCTGGCTGATGGGTGGCGCCCTGGCCGGGGGTTGTTTCGCCGGCACGATCTTCCTGTGGGGCCTGAAACACGTCACGGCCGCGACGGCCGGCGTGCTGACGTACGTGGAGCCCCTGGTCGGCGTGCTGGTGGGCGTCACGCTCTTCGGCGAGAGCCTGGCCGCGACGGCGCCCCTGGGCGCGCTGCTGATTCTGGGCGCCGGCCTGGCGGTCGTGCGGGCGCAGGCGTCGTCCGGCGCTTGAGTCGGGGCGTCGCTCCGCATATGTAGTGAGGCATCACTCGACACGTCGGCGTCCGCGCCGGGAGGAGTTCGCATGCAGCCCCTGTCCACGCTCGGCATGACCGGCGCCCTGGCCGCCCTGGGCCTGACCGCCTGCGGGGCCGACCCCAAACCCGAGGCGACCTCGCCGGGCAGCGCGCCGGCGGCCGCCCTCGCGCCCGCGCCCGCCACGGAGATCTCGCGCATCGGCGCCCTGCCGGCCAGCGACGCGAACGCGGCCGGAGCGACCCCCTCGGACGCGCCGAAGTCCACGCCCGCCTGGGCGGTTGCCGTCGGTGGTGCGGGCGGCCCGAGCGTCGGTGGAGCACCCCCGACCCCCAATGTGGGCGCAGCCCCCACGCCGGAGCGCGTCGAGGTCGCCGTCGGGGCCTCCTTCGAGGTCCACATGGACTCCAACCCCACCACGGGGTTCGCATGGCGCATTCGCGAACCCCTGGACCCGCACCTCGCCGCGGGCCCCAAACGGTACGAGGGCGCGCCCAAGGCCGCGCCGGGCCAGCCGCAGATGGTCGGCGCCGGCGGCGTCGAGTACTTCTCGTTCACCGGTGTCTCCGCCGGCGAGGCCACGCTGGTGCTCGAGTACGTCCGCTCCTGGGAGAAGGGCCCCGCCGAGACTTTCCGGACCTGGCAGGTGGTCGTCAAATGAAGCGTCGACTTCTGACTTTGGCCTTGAGCGCCCTGGGGGCGACCGCTTGTGGTGACGACTCGGGCGCCTCGAAAGACGCCGTCGAAACCGACCAGGGCAACGCGGGCGGTGCACAGACGGCGGACGCCGGCACCGGCGGCGAGGCGGCGGGCGGCGCGGGCGGCGCGGGCGGGCAAGATCGG
>CAINDO010000559.1 GCA_903847385.1 uncultured Myxococcales bacterium | reverse complement strand
GGCAGCGCTCGGCGGGACCGACGCAGGGGCCGAGGCCACGGACGGCGGGGCGGACGCGATGGAGGGCGCGGCGGTGGGCGCCAGCGTCGGCGGTTGGGTCGGGGCTTGCGTGGGCGGCTCCGTCGGCGCGGTGGTCGCGGGCGTGGGCGCGTCCGAAGACACCGGCGGCGGCGTGCCGGGCGTGTGCGTCTTCTGCGTGTGCTGGACCCACAGCACGACCGCGGCGACGGTCGCGCCGAGGAGGGGGAGCAGGATCAGCCAGACCTTCGCCTTGGAGCCGCCGGCGGGGGCGGGAGCGCTCGCCTGGGACGCCAGCGTGACCGGGATCGGCGCGGGTGTGCCGGCGTCTTCGGCGTCCGGCTCCAGCATGCTGCCGAAATCGATCTCGACGGCTCGGCCCTTGGGCTCGGGCGCCGGCGCCGGCGCGGGACTCCGCTTGACGACCGGCGCCGACCGGCCGACGGGGGCGATCGGCTCCGGCTCGGGCGCTTCTTCGATGGAGGGCAGGTCGAAGTCCGGCAGCGCGGCGGCGGGCGCGGGGACGGGGGCCGCGGGCTCGGCCTTGGCGGCGGCGGCGACCTGGACGGCGCGCTGCTCCCCCGTGGCGTGGGAGACGCTGCCCGGGCCGCGCAAGGGCGCGGAGACGGCCGCGGCCAAGGGGGTGCTCTGGCGGGCGAGGGCGTCGAGGTAGCTCGCCCAGTCCTTGCCCTGCTCGCCGTCCATCATCAGCGTGGCGCCCTCTTCCTCGGCGCGCAGCTCCGAGTCGTCGAGCTCCTCGGGGTCGTCGCCCTCGGCGCCGGCCATGCCGTTCAGGAGCTCGGGCACCTGAGCGAGGGGCAACCAATCGGCCATGCCCTCCCGCCACACGAAGGTGCCATCGTCGAGCCGGCCGTCTCGGCGCAACTCTGCCATGCCTGCGGGCGTGAGAGGCCCGACCTGATCGTCACCGATGAGCGCGTACCACATCAATCCGGGACCTTACCTCATGGCCGGTGAGCGGCCAAACATCACGGACGCGCAAGATAACGAGGGAAATCAAGCGACCTCGGCCGTGGGGGTGATGCGGGCGAGCTGACCACAGGCGGCGACGGCGCGCCGGCCCCGCGGGAGGCGGACCTTGACGGGCACGCCCATCGCCCGCAGTGCGGCGAAGGCGGCGTCGATGGCCTCGGGCGCGGGCGGGTGCAGGTCCGCCGGCGCACCTTCGAAGGGGTTCCAGGGGATGAGGTTCACCATCGCGGGCAGACCGCGCACGAACCCGGCGAGCGCCTGGAGCTCCGCCGGCGTGTCCGTGAGGCCGCCGAGGAGCACGTACTCGATGAGCACGTAGCGGTTGCGCGGGTACGGGTAGGCCGCGATGGCGGCGCGGAGGTCGGCGAGGCCATGGCGCTCCGTGATGGGCATGAGCGCGCGTCGGGTCGCCTCGGTGCCGGCGTTGAGGCTGACCGCGAGCTGGATGCGACCCTCGAAGTCCCGGCCGAGCTGGGCGATGCGGGGCGCGAGGCCCACGGTCGAGACGGTCAGACGCGGCGCGCCGAGGCAGAAGCCCGTGGGGTCCGTGAGGATGTCCAGCACCCGCCGCGTGACCTCGTAGTGGTGCAGGGGCTCGCCCATGCCCATGAAGACGACGTTGCGCAGGGGGCGGCCGACGGCCTCGCAGCGGACCCGGGCGGCGTAGATCTGGGCGAGGACCTCGCCGGGGGTGAGCGCGCGCTCGAGGCCGAGGCGGGCCGTCGCGCAGAACGCGCAGGCCATGGCGCAGCCCACCTGGCTGGACACGCAGAACGTGCTGCGGGGCCCCTCGGGGATGATCACGCCTTCGACGCGGCGTGCGTCGCGCAGGGTGAAGACGAGCTTCTCCGTGCCGTCGTCCGTGGGGTGGACCTCGGTGGTCTCGCAGTGCGTGGGCGCGGTGGTCTCGAGGAAACGCTCTCGCTGCCGCGGGCTCATGGCCGTGCAGGCGTCCGGCGCTTCGAGTCGGCGGTGCAGGTGCCCGAAGAGGCGCAGGGCGTGGCCCCCCGGGATGCCCTGGCGCACGAGATGCTCGGCGAGCTCGGTCCGGGTCAGTCCGAGCCACTCCGGGCGCGAATCGCTGTGTCGTGGGGCATCCATGGCGCGACGCATCTTGCGCAGCGAGGCGGACCCGTTCAAGGGTACGCCCATGAATCCGAGACGATCCGAAAACGAAGAGACGAAATCCGACGGCCCGGCGACTGACGTTCTCGTGCGCGCGCTGGCCTGCGGCGGCACCGTGCGTGCGCTCGCCGTGCGCTCCACGCACGTGGCGCGGACGCTGGCCGACCAGCACGAGGCGAGCCCGCTGGGCGCCATCGCGCTGTCCCGGGTGGGGACCTCCGCCCTGCTGATGGGCGGCATGCTCAAGGGGCACGAGCAGGTGGGCATCGAGTTCAAGGGCGACGGGCCCCTGGGCGCCGTGTACGCCGTGGCCAACGCCGCGGGCGACGTGCGGGTGAGCATCGACGCGCCGGACGTGGATCTGCCGCGCCGCGCGGACGGCCGCTGGCCGCTCTCCCTGGCCTTCGGCGCCGGGCGTGTGACCGTGACGCGGTCGCTCGGCCTGAAGGAGCCCTACGTGGGCGTGGTGCCGATGATGGCCGGCGAGGTCGCCGAGGACCTGGCGCACTACTTCTTGATGAGCGAGCAGAAGCCGACGGCGTTCGGCGTGTCCGAGGTCCTGGGGCCGGACGGCATCCGGGTCGCCGGCGGGTTCTTGATCCAGGGGCTGCCCGGCGCGGAGGAGGCCGTGCTCGAGGCGCTCGAGGCGCGGATCACCGCGCTGCCGCCGCTCTCGCAGCTCTACGCCGAGGGCATGGATCCCGAGGGCATCCTGGCGCGGGTGTTCGACGAGCTGGTGGTGCTGGAGCGCTGTCCGGTGCAGTTCCGTTGCCACTGCGAGCGCGCGCGCTTCGAGTCGGTCCTGGTCGGGCTCGGCGTGGAGGAGCTGCGGTCGATGGCCGAGGAGCGGGAGAGCACCGAGATCACCTGCCACTTCTGCAATACGCGCTATTTCTTCCGCAGCGAGGAGCTGCTGGCGCTGGCGGACAACGCCTGAACAAACGCGCCGGGCTCAACCCGGCCGATAGTCGAGGGCGTTGAGATCCACGCGCCGCAGCAGGCGATGCAGGCTCTCGCGCTCGATGCCGGCCTGCTCCGCGGCGCGGGTGACGTTGCCCTCGGTGCGCAGCAGGAGCGCGTGGAAATACTGCCGCGTGGCCTGCTCGCGGGCCTGCTCCATGGCCTCGCGGAAGTTGCCCGTGAGCGTGAACGCCGGCGCACCTTGCGCGTGTTCGGCCTCGGGGCCGCGCGCGGGCAGGTCGAGCGTGAGCACGGCCTCGGTGTCCGCGAGGATCACGGCGCGCTCGACGACGTTGCGCAGCTCGCGCACGTTGCCGGGCCACGGGTGGGTGAGGAGCTGGCGCATCGCCTCGGGGGCGAAGGCGTCGACCGGGCGCCCGAACCGGCGCGCGGCCTCGCCGAGGAAGTGGCGGGCGAGCAGCAGGATGTCCTCGCCGCGCTGCCGCAGCGGGGGCAGCTCGACGGGGTACACGTTCAGCCGGAAGTAGAGGTCCTCGCGGAAGCGGCCCTCGGCGGCGAGGGCCTCGAGGGGCCGGTGCGTGGCCGCGATGACGCGGGCGTCGACGGGGCGCTCGCGGGACTCGCCCACCCGGCGCAGCAAGCGCTCCTGCAGGACGCGGTTGAGCTTCACCTGGAGGTCGAGGGGCAGCTCGCCGATCTCGTCGAGGAACAGCGTGCCGCCCTCGGCCTCCTCGAAGAGGCCGGCGCGGGCGTTGGCGGCCCCCGTGAAGGCGCCGCGCGCGTGGCCGAAGAGCTCGCTCTCCAGCAGGTTCGCCGGGATGGCGCCGCAGTTGACCGCCACGAACGGCTTGGCCGCCCGGGGGCCGGTGCGGTGGACGGCGCGGGCGACGAGCTCCTTGCCGGTGCCGCTCTCGCCCGTGACCAGGACGGTGACGTCCAGACCGGCGACGCGCTCGATGAGGCGGCGGACCTGCCGCATGGGCGGGCTGTCGCCGAGCATGTCGCCGGCGGCCTGCAGGCGCTGGAGCGTGGCCTCGGCGGCGTCGGCGCGGGCGCGCAGGCTGCGGCGCTCCAGGGCCCGGTCGAGGGTCAGGCGCAGGTCGTCGGGCTCGAAGGGTTTGGCGAGGTAGTCGTAGGCGCCGGCCTTCACGGCGGCGACGGCGGCGTCCACCGTGGCGAAGGCCGTCATCATCACGACCTCGGGCGGCGGGTGGAGTTGCCGGGCGTGGGCGAGCACGGTGAAGCCGTCCGCGTCGGGCAGGCGCACGTCGGAGAGCACGAGGTCGTAGGCGTGGGCGTCGAGCAGCTTGCGGGCCGTCGCGGCGTCGCCGGCAGTGTCCACGCGGTGCGGCGCATGGGGCGGCGAGAGCAACTTGAGCAGCAGGTCGCGGAACGAGGCCTTGTCTTCGACGATGAGCAGGTGGGCCATGGGCGGGGTCCTCAGGCGGGGGCGAGGGGCAGGCGGAGTTCGAAGCGGCCGCCGGGGCCGGGTCGGGCGACGAGGGTGCCGCCGTGGGCGACGGCGACGGCGCGGGCGATGGCGAGGCCGAGGCCGGTGCCCTCGGGGCGGGTGGTGAAGAACGGCTCGAAGATGCGCTCGAGGGCCTCCGGGGCGACGCCGGGGCCATCGTCGATGACGCTGAGGCAGGCGACGCGGCCCTGCGGCGGCGACTCTTCGACGGTCAGCGCGACCGAGATGCGCCGGCCGAACGCCTCGGCGTTGACCAGCAGGTTGCGCAGGACGGCCTCGAGGCGGCGCGCGTCGACGAGGACCTCGAGGGCCTCGGCGGGACCGCGGAAGTCGACCTCGCCGGCGCAGGCACGCTCCCCCACCCCACGGGCGAGCTCGCCCAGATCCAGGCGCACGCGCTCGGCGAGGCCCGGGCGGGCGTAGTCCAGCAGGTCCTGCACGATGTGCTGGCAGTGGCGCGCCTCGTCGGCGATGGCGCGGGCCGAGGCGGCGTCCTCGGGGGCGACGACGGCCTCGAGCACGCGGGCGTGGCCGAGCATCACGGCGAGCGGGTTGTTGATCTCGTGGGCGACGCCGGCGGCGATGCGACCGAGGCTGGCCATCGTCTCGGCCTCGGCGCGGGCCTGGCGCTGTCGGTCGAGCTCGGCGAGGGCGCCGTTGAGCGAGCGGCCGAGGGCGGCGACCTCGGCGGGGCCGTCCTCGGGGACGCGGGTGCCCGGGGGGCGGTCGGGCAGGGCGGCGGCGGCCGTGCGCAGGCGCTCGATGGGGCCCCGCACGGCGCGCAGCATCCAGGCGCCGACGGCGAGCGCGAGCAGGAGCGCGCAGCCCAGGACCAGCGCCGAATCCTTCGTCGACGCGGTCGTGGCCTCGGCGGCGCGGGCGCGGGCCTCGGCGATGGCGTGGCGCAGGGTCTCCTGGTCGGCGTCGATGCGGGTCGTGGCGGCCTGGACGCTGCCGGCGGCGTGGTGGTGCAGGTGGGCGGCGTGGCTGGCGTGCCCGGCCCGGAGCGCGGGCAGGAACTCGGCCTCGAGCAGGCGGTCGAGGCCGGCGAGCTGTTCGCGCAGGCGGGGCAGCGTCTCGGCGACGACGGCGTCCACCGGCGGCGCCTCGAGGGCGGTCAGGGCCTCGCCGAGCGAGGCGCGGGCGGCCCGGGTCAGGCCCAGGTGCTCGGCCTCGTCCATGCCCAGGGCCAGGTGGGCCTGGTGCATGTAGAACTCGCGGAACAGCGCGCCGACGCGCTCCAGCCGCCGCGACGTGTCCGCCAGGTGCTCCACCTCGGACAGCTCGGCGTCCACCGCGCGCGTGGTGGCCAGGGCCAGGGCCGTGCCGAGGGCCGAGAGCGCGAACAGCGCCAGCAGGCCGGCCAGGAGCAGGCGCCCGACGGTGGGCGGCGTGCGCGGTTCGGTCACGGTGTGACTCCGCGGGTCACAGTGCGCGGCCGCGTTTCAGTTCTTCGGATCGCCGCATTCCAGCATCTCCTTGCCGTAGTAGGGGTTGCGGACGGCGCGGTGGCGCTGGACCCAGCTGCCCGGGGCCATGGGGCAGTGGACGACCATGAACTGCGACTTGGTGGCGGCGTCGGCGAGGGCCCACTCGGCCATGGGGTTGCTGATGGGCTTGAAGGCCGCGCGCACGGCCTTGATGTCCCCGGTGCTCAGGGCGCCGCACGCGTCGGCGACGTCGTTCAGGCCGGCGGCGCGGGCGGCGTCGGCGAGCTGCTTGGCGGCCTCGGGCACACCGGTGAGGGTGTCGCCTGCGAGGGCCTCCTGGATGGTCAGGTAGTGGGGCAGCAGGGTGGCCAGCGCCGCGGGGCTCGGCTGATTGGCCGGGGCCGTGGCCGGCGCGGACGCCGCCGCCGACGCCGCGGCGGTCGCG
>CAINDO010000558.1 GCA_903847385.1 uncultured Myxococcales bacterium | reverse complement strand
CGTAGTACTTGATGATGTCCATGGTGGACATCGCCAGGCCGGCGCCGTTGACCAGACAGCCGATGTTGCCGTCGAGGGCGATGAAGCTGAGGTCGTACTTGGACGCCTCGATCTCCTTCGGATCCTCTTCGTCCAGATCGCGATAGGTCGCCAGCTCGGGGTGACGGAACAGCGCGTTGTCGTCGAAGTTGATCTTCGCGTCGAGCGCGATCACGTCCCCGCTGCCGGTGATGACCAGCGGGTTGATCTCGGCGAGCGAGCAGTCGTTGTCCACGAACGCGCGGTAGAGCGCCTTCATGAACGCGACGGCCTTGTTCACGCTGCCGCCGGTGAGCCCCAGCCCGAAGGCCAGGTTGCGGGCCTGGTAGTCGGCCAGACCGAGCAGCGGGTCGACCCACTCCTTGAGGATCTTCTCGGGCGTGTGCGCGGCGACCTCCTCGATGTCCATGCCGCCCTCGGAGCTGGCCATGAAACACAGCCGGCTCTTCTCGCGGTCGAGGACCACACCCAGGTAGAGCTCGCGCGCGATGTCGCAGCCCTCCTCGATGTAGACGCGGCGGACGGTCTGCCCGCCGGGGCCGGTCTGGTGCGTCACGAGCTGCATGCCCAGGATCTGGCTCGAGAGCGTGCGCACCTCGTCCAGACTGCGCGCGAGCTTGACGCCGCCGCCCTTGCCGCGACCGCCGGCGTGGATCTGGGCCTTGACCACCCAGATCTTGCCGCCGAGGGACTCGGCGCCGGCGACGGCCTCGTCCACCGTGAACGCGGCCACGCCGCGCGGCACGACGACGCCGTACTTCTTCAGGAGTTCTTTGCCTTGGTACTCGTGGATCTTCATGCGTTTCGCCTCACATCGCCGCGATGATGTCGTCGGCGAACTCGCTGCACTTGCGGAGGGTCGCGCCCTCCATCTGGCGGTGGAAGTCGTAGGTCACCGTCTTGGCGTCGATGGCCCCCTCCATGCCCTTGATGATCAGATCGGCGGCCTCGTCCCAGCCCAGGTGGCGGAACATCATCTCGCCCGAGAGGATGACGCTGCCGGGGTTGACCTTGTCCAGGCCGGCGTACTTGGGGGCCGTGCCGTGCGTCGCCTCGAAGATGGCGTGCCCGGTGGTGTAGTTGATGTTGGCGCCCGGGGCGATGCCGATGCCGCCGACCTGGGCCGCCAGGGCGTCCGACAGGTAGTCGCCGTTGAGGTTCAGCGTGGCGATCACGTCGAACTCGGGCGCGCGGGTCAGCACCTGCTGCAGGGTGATGTCGGCGATGGAGTCGCGGATGAGCAGCTTGCTCTTCCACTTGCCCTCGCCGTGGGTCTCCCAGAGCTGGAGGGCGACCTCGATCTCGGCGTCGATGGTGGCGCGCTGGGCGGGCGTCATGAGGTCGTACCCGGGGTCGATCATCCGCGCGTTCTCGGCGACGGTGAGGTTCGGGTTCTTCTCCTTGTTGCCCAGGATCCAGCTCTCGCGCTCGCTGACCGTCTCACCGCGGAACTCGCGCGCGGCGAGGGCGTAACCCCAGTCGCGGAACGCGCCTTCGGTGAACTTCATGATGTTGCCCTTGTGCACCAGCGTCAGCGACTTGCGCTTCTGCTTGAGGGCGTAGTGGATGGCCGCGCGGACGAGGCGCTCCGTGCCGTCCACCGAGACCGGCTTGATCCCGAAGCCCGAGGTCTCGGGGAACCGGATCTTCTTCACGCCCATCTCGGTCTGCAGGAAGTTCAGCAGCTTCTTGGCCTCGGGGCTGCCGGCCTGCCACTCGATGCCAGCGTAGATGTCCTCGGTGTTCTCGCGAAAGATCACCGTGTTCACGTCCTGCGGGCGCTTGACCGGGCTGGGCACCCCGTCGAAGTAACGCACGGGGCGCAGGCAGACGTAGAGGTCGAGCATCTGGCGCAGGGCGACGTTCAGGGAGCGGATGCCGCCGCCGACCGGGGTCGTCAGCGGTCCCTTGATGCCCACCAGGTACTTGCGGAACGCGTCGAGCGTCGCGTCCGGGAGCCAGCTGCCGGTCTGGTTGAAGGCCTTCTCGCCCGCGAGCACCTCGAGCCACTGGATCTTGCGCTGGCCGCCGTAGGCCTTGGCGACCGCGGCGTCGAAGACGCGCACGCTGGCGCGCCAGATGTCCGGTCCCGTGCCATCACCCTCGATGAAGGGCAGGATGGGCTGATCGGGGACATTGAGCGTGTGATCCGCGTTGATCGAGATGATCCCGTCGGACTGAGACATGGGGAACCTCCGGATGGCAGGTGGGCACGAGCGGGACCGAGCGGTCGCGCGTGAGAGAGTCGCGGTGATTTAGTCCCTTTTCGGCCGGCTTTCAATGCCCGGTACACGTGCCCGCGGAACCGATTGATCCCGACCCGCTTTCGGTCGCAGAGTCGCGTTCCCCCTCGGGTCCGGACATACTGTCGGCGGCATGCTTCTCTCTCGCGCGAATCTCCGTACCAAGGTCACGCTCCTCCTGTTGGCGCTGAGCCTCGGGCCGCTCCTGACGAGCGCCATCGTCAACGAGAACCGCGCGGTGGCCACGGGCAAGGCGGCGGTGCGCGAACGCCACGCCCAGGCCGCCCGGTTCGCCGCCTTCGCAGTCTCCACGCTGTTCGAGGACATCCAGCGGGACGTGCGCATGTTGGCGACCCGCTTCCCCGTCGGTGCCCTGGACGCCGACGCCATCTCGACTCGCATCGAGGTCTCGAAGGGACTGCTGACGGAGGCGCCCGGCGCGGACGACATCCAGGTGTTCAACGCCCTGCACGGCTCCGAGTCGCGCACGTTCCTGGCGCTCGGCGACGGCCGCATGTTCTTCGCCGAGCCGTTCCACAACGTCCCCCAGCCGCCGAACCTCAACGCCTTGCAGTGGTTCCAGCGGCTCGGGCCCGACGGTGGTCTCACGCTGGGTGATCTGGCGCCGCTGACCCAGCCCGGTCGGCCGAGCCTGATCGTGATCGTGCCCCTCAAGGGACCGGACGGCGGCCGCGTCGGTTTCGTCGGCCACATCCTCGGGCAGAGCGCCATCGACGCGATCATCGGCGAGTCGATCTGGATCGATCGTTTCTCCGGGGCGCGCGGCGAGGCCCGCCCGAGCGTGGCCTTGGGGCTGATCACACCGACGGGCGTCTACGCCGCGCACTCCGATCCCCGGCAGGCCGGCCGGTACGCGGCGCCCTACATCCTGGAACATCGCTTCCCGGGCACCGCCGAGGTCGACCGCGATGGCGACGACGTGGTGATCGCCCGCGCGGACGTCGGGCGCACCCGCTGGTACGTGGTGCTGACCACCCCTCGGCACGGGGCCTACCGCGACGTCTACACGGTCATCTGGCTGCTGACGGCCGTGGTCGTGCTGACGTTCATCTTCGTGCTGCTCTTCGCCGACTACCTGGCGTCGGTGCTGCTGCGGCCCATCGAGGAGCTCGAGCGTGGCGCGCAGATGATCGGCGCCGGCGCGCTGGACTACCGCATCGAGCTCAACCAGCACAGCCACGACGAGCTCGGGCGCCTCGCCGGCACGTTCAACAACATGGGCGAGAGCCTGCTGCGCACGCGGCGCGAGGTCGACGCCTACGGGCGGCACCTGCAGGTGGCCAATCAAGAGCTCGACGCGATGGTCTACGCCATCACGCACGACCTGAAGAAGTCGCTGCGCGGCATCGAGGCCTTCGCCACGTTCGTCGAAGAGGACTACCGCGACCGCCTCGAGGCCGAGGGCCTCGACATGCTGCGGTCGATCATCCAGAACGTCCACCGCATCGAGAAGCTGGCCGACGACCTCATCGGGCTGGTCCAGCACGAGCGGGAGCGGGGCGAGAACGTCCGGTTCAGCCTGATGGAGCTCCTGCGCGAGGCCCGTGAGCACTGCATGGTCGCCCACGTGGGCGAGGTCGTCATCCAGCCGGGCATGCCCGAGCTCGTCGGCGACCGCGTCCGCATCAACCTGCTCTTCACGAACCTGATCTCCAACGGCCTCAAGTTCAATCGCAGCCCCCGCCCCCGCGTCGAGATCGAGTGGTCGGATCTCGGCGCCTACTGGGAGATCTTCGTCACCGACAACGGGATCGGCATCGACCCCCGGTACCACGAGCACATCTTCGACCTCTTCTTCCGCCTGAACCCGAAGGACGAGTTCGACGGCACCGGCACGGGCCTGAACCTGTGCAAGCGGATCGTGGAGGAACACCGGGGCACGATCGAGCTGGAGAGCGCCGCCGGACGCGGCTGTCGCTTCACCGTCCGCCTGCCCAAGGACCCCGCCCTGCTGACCTCGCCGGGTGTGGAGCTCTGACCCGTTTTCTGTTAGCTTCCGCGCCCCGAATTCCCCACCCGACCGCAAGGGAGCGCCCATGGGCCTCTTCGACTTCCTCTCCAGCAAGCCCACCCCCGCCAAGATCGAGAAGATCATGAAGCGGATGCTCAACGAGCATCACCAGGCGCAGGTCCGGCAGGAGTCCATGATGGAGCTCGCCGACATCGGCACGCCCCTGGCCATCGAGGCCCTGGTGCGCCGCCTGGGCGTGAACTTCAAGGACACCATCATCAACGAGCAGGAGAAGCGTTGGGTCGCCGACACGCTCGTCGACCGGTTCGGGAGCCAGTCCGTCGAGGCGCTCCTCGCCTTCATCAAGAAGGAGCAGAACGTCTCGCTGGCCGTGCGCACCCTCGCCCGGCTGGTCACCAAGGACCGCCTCGTCGCGGCCCTGCTCGAGGCCCTGAAGGGCTACGCGCCCTCGGACCACCGCACGATCCACGCCAAGATGCAGCTCGTGGACGCCCTCGAGGCCCACGACGACGCCGCCATCATCCCGGCGCTGCTGCCCCACCTGCAGGACCACGACGACGACGTTCGCATCAAGGTCGTCGAACTCCTCGAGGCCAAGGCGCCCAAACACCCGGCCCTCCGGCCCGAGGTGGACGCCGCCTTCGTCGCCCTGCTGCAGGACGCCGAGGCCGCCGGACGCATCCTGCGCCGCGCCGCCGAAGCCTCCGCCGTGCTCGGCGTCGAGGTCGGTGAAGCGCGGACGAAGCTCACCGGTCAGCTCCCGGACGGCTTCACGCTCAGCCCCGAGGGCAAGGTCGTCCGGTACTGAGGCGGCCCCCGCGCCGGCTCAGCGACCGCGCAGCAGCTTCTCGATCGTCTGCGCGTCCGCCGGCGGGAACTCGTACTGGTCCATCTCGTCCGCCCGGACCCACCGCCAGTCGTGGACCTTGCGCGGCTTGATGTTCTCGCTGACCAGCTCGCAGCGGTAGACGCACAGGTCGATCGAATACTCGTCGTACTCGTGCTTGAGGAACATCGAGAGTTTGCCCACGCGGACCTCGATGTCCATCTCCTCGCGGATCTCGCGCACCAGGGCGTCCTCGTCCCGTTCGCCGGGCTCGACGCGGCCGCTGGGGAACTCCCAGAGCAGCGGGAGCGTGGCGGTGGGGCGGCGCTGCGTGATGAGGAATCGACCGTCGCGCTCGATCTCGGCGGCGACGACGCGGATGGACTTCTTCTCGGACAAGGGTGTTCTCCGAACCTGCCTTGCGCAGAAGATAGCGCGGGACGCTCAGCGACGCACGATCAGCTTCTGCCCCTGACGAATCGCCTCTTTGCGCCCGATGCGGTTCCACTTGCGCAGCTCGTCGACGCTGACCTTGTGCCGGGCTGCGATGCTGCCGAGGCTGTCGCCCTTCTGGACGACGTGCGTGCGGCCCTTTTCGGAACCGCCGGTGGCGCGAACGGGCTCGACCCGCGCGGTTCGAGTCTCGGTCGAGCGCTCCGGCTCGCGGCCCGCGAGCTGTCGGGCGGCGTCGCCCTTGCCCTCGGGCACGATGAGCACGAAGGTCCGGTTCGAGGGCAGGTCCGAGTCGGTCAGGCCAGGGTTCAGGCGCCGAAGGGTCCGGTAGTCGATGCCGACCTGGCGGGCGGTCTCCAGCAGGGTCGGCGTGCGGCCCCCGAGCCGCAAGGTGATGCGCTCCACGGGCTCCGGGGCGTAGCCGTCGGCGACCTCG
The DNA here is from genome assembly GCA_903847385.1 of uncultured Myxococcales bacterium. Taxonomy (GTDB): domain Bacteria; phylum Myxococcota_A; class Bradymonadia; order UBA7976; family UBA1532; genus CAINDO01. The sequence goes on along the minus strand of CAINDO010000558.1, from coordinate 5,531 downwards.
AGGTCGAAGCCGAAGCCCTGCAGATCGGACATCACGATCTTGGCGGCCAGCACCCGCGGGACGTAGCGCTCGGCCTCATCGATCAGGTCGAGGCGCCAGAAGTCCTTGCGGCCCTGGGCCTCCATGGCGTTGCGCAGGCGCCCCGGGCCGGTGTTGTAGGCGGCCATGCCCAGCGCCCAGTCACCGTCGAAGCTGCGGGTCAGGTCGGCCAGGTACTTGACGCCGGCGCGGGTCGAAGCGGCCAGGTCGGCACGCTCGTCCCAGCCGCCGTCGACCGAGAGGCCGTAGTCGCGCGCCGTCGGGCTCATGAACTGCCAGTAGCCGTGGGCGTTGGCGTGGCTGGTGACACCGGCGCGCAGGCCGCTCTCGATGACCGCCAGGTAGCGCACGTCCGCGCACGTGCCGGCCTTGGCGACCTCCGCCTCGATGGCCGGGAAGACGCGGCGGGCGCGTTTGGTCCAAAGCACGACCTGCTCTCGGTCACCCAGGACCAGGTAGAGCTCGCGCTCGAGGCGCTCGCGGATGTCCGGGTCGTCCGTGCGGATCTTCTGGCCGCAGAGCTCGACCGTGTCGGGCAGGTGGTAGCTCGAGATGTCCAGGGGCCGCCGGGCGAGCTCGGACTCGAGGTGCATGATCCGCGACTCGAGGGCCTGGATGCGGGCCTCGGTGTCGCCGGCCTCGGCGGGCGCTGCCTTCCGGGTCTCGGCGGGTTTGCGGGCGTCGGCGGCGGTCGCGGGGAGCAGGCAAAGGGCGGCGAGGGTCAAGGGGGCGATGCGCACGTCTGTCCTCCAGCAGGGTTCTCCTGCAATGTAGGCAAACGTATTCAAACCTGCAAGCAGGTATGCGCAGTCGCTACAGCTTCTTGATGCGGTTCTGCACCGAGTCGACCGCGTGCACGCGGAAGCCGAAGGACTCGTTGACCACCACGGCCTCGCCGTTGGCGATGACCCGGCCGTGGACCGTGAGGTCGATGTGGTCGCTCGCCATGCGGTTGAGCTCGATCACCGAGCCCTGGCCGAGCTGCAGGAGCTCGTGGAGCGTCATCCGCGTGCGGCCGAGTTCGACCGAGAGCTCGAGCGGGAGATTCAGGATCAGGTCGATGTTCGAGCCCTCGTCGTCGTAGGGCGTCGAGGGCCCACCACCCCCGCCCCCGCCGGTCCGGGGCGCCGGCGCGGCGGCCTTGGCCTTGGGCTTCGGAGGGGGTGGCGGCGGCTCGTCGGCCTGCCCGCCGTCCTGCTCCTGCTGCCGCACCTGGGCGAGCAACGCGTCGAGCTCTTCCTGGGAGAGAATGTCGGACATCGTGGGTCGGCATTCTAGGACTCGAACGCGCCGCGAGCGCAAAGGAAATCACGCTTGCAAGTCGAGGGGAGCGATGGGCATGATTCCCGACGGACCCACTCATCCCCGTGAGCGTGAGCCCGACCTCATGGGCGGGTCCAACGGGGCGGCGACGGGTGCCCGACGTCGTCGCCCCACTTTCAGGCAGTGAAGACCCTGTCTCCCTACCTCGCGCTCTCCGGCCACCCGCGGACCTCGACCGCGGAGTTGGCCGCCCTGGCCGAGTGGTTCGGCTTCGAGCTTTGGACCACGCGTCCCCTGCCCGCCGATCGCGGTGGCCTGGTGCTCACGGCCGGCGGTCCCCGATTGCAGGTCCCCGGCCTGCCGGCGACGCCCTGGCATCCCGGCTTCACCCCTTGGCGACTCTCGCGCGGCGCGGACGACGCCCTGGTCCGCGCGACGGGCGCCCGCCCGGGGCGCCGCATCGTGGACGCGACGCTGGGCTTCGGCCACGACGCCCTCGTCCTCCGCGCGGCGGGCGCCGACGTCGTCGGCATCGAGTGTCGGCCGGCGTTGGCGTACTTGACCTGGTCGGGGCACGCCTCGCAGCGGGTCGGCCCGCCCCTCGCGCTGCGGCTCGGCGACTTCCGCGACGTCCTGCCGTCGCTCCCCGCGGACTCGGCGGACGTCGTGTACTTCGATCCGATGTTCCCCACCGAGTCGACGGGGCCGAACCCGACCTGGGCGCCGGTCCGCGCCGCGGCCTGCCACGACCGCCTGGACGAGGCCGGCTTCGCCGCGGCCCGCCGGGTGGCGACGGAGCGGATCGTCCTCAAACTGGCGCCCGGGGCGCCCCTGCCTGTTTTCGGAGGTGTGACGCCGAGCCTGGTGCAGACCAAACGCGCGCGCCTTGCCGTCTACACCACGCGCGAATCGACTTGAGCCGGGGGCCGCTTTGACGGTAGGGACCGGGGGATGATTCATCTGCCCACCGCGGCCGGCGGCGTCGTACGTTACACCGGTCAGTCCGGCCGCGTGGCCCTGCGCGGCGAGGTCATCGCCCGCGTCGAGCCGCCGCCGGACACGCCGGACGCCGGCCCGATCGAGGAGATCGTCGCGCCCTTCGACGCCATCGTGGCCGTTCAGCGGCTCGCGGACGCCGTGGCACCCCGGTACGCGAAGATCATCGGCCTGCGGCGCATCGTGGTCGCCAGCACGGGCGGTCGCGTCCGCTGGCTGGCCACCTTGGGGCCCGTCGGCGTGGAGACCCTTGTGGCCCTGGTGGCCAACGAGGCCGAAGGCACCGTCCGGCCGCATCGCGCCGGCGGGCTCGGGTTCGTGGGCGAGCTGTTCGCCCGCCCGGGCCAGAAGGTCGTCGCCGGCCAGCCGCTGCTGGAGATCCGCGGCGAGGAGATGGCCTGAGGCCGCTCCGGGTCAGCGGAGCTGGTCGATGTAGAGCGCGAACCGCGCCAGGTCGACGTCCGACAGGTACGGGCCGCCGCGGGGCATGCGCACGCCCTGGTTGGCCGCCTGCTGGCCGGCCATCTTCAGCCACAGGAAGCTGGCGAGGTGGTCGCCCGGCTCGATGCGGTCGAGGCCCCCACCCGAGTTGGCGGGCACGTTCACCGTGGTCGCGGCGAACGGCGTGCCGAGCGTCATGCCCGCCGCCGGCGCGCCGCCGCCATGGCAGCCACAGGACATGTCGAACATCGACTGCACCTCCTGCTCGGTCATCGGCACGATGCACCGCGGGCTGATGGAGCAGTCGGAGTCGAAGCAATCCGTGAAGCCGTCGTTGTCGTTGTCCAGAGCGTCGTCACAGACCTCCCGGGTGCAGAACAGCGTGTTCTCGCACTGGACGTCGTCGCAGTCGACGCGCCCGTTGGCGTTGTCGTCCATGCCGTTGACGCAATCCTCGGGCTGGCAGTGGACGTCGGCCTGGCAGACCGCCGCTTCGCAGTCCGTCTGGCCGTCGCCGTTGTCGTCGACGCCGTTGTTGCAGTCCTCGGGCTGGCAGGCCTGGGCGCCGCGGCAGTCCGGATCGGCGCAGTCCGTGAAGCCGTCTGCGTTGTCGTCGCGCTGGTTGCCACAGATCTCGGCCTGACACTGGATCACACCGAGGCACTCCCCGTCGAGGCAGTCGGCGAGGGTGTCGCCGTCGTCGTCCGCGCCGTTCGTGCAGTCCTCGCCGGCCGGGCAGGCCGCGTCGAGGGCACAGTCGGCGTCGCCGCAGTCGACCGCGCCATCGGCGTCGTTGTCGTTGCCGTCGGCGCACACCTCGACGACCGCACAGGCGGCGGCCCCGACGCAGTTCGCGTCCCGGCAGTCGATGAGCTGGTCGCCGTCGTCGTCTCGATTGTTGGCACAATCCTCGGCGGCACCGCAGGCCGGCTGCCCCTGGCAGTCCATGTCCTGGCAGTCGACCCAGAAGTCCCCGTCGTCGTCGGCGCCGTTGCCGCAGTTCTCGCGAATCTGGCAGGCGGCGTCGGCGGCGCAGTCGGCGTCCGCGCAGTCGATCAGGCGGTCCTGGTCGTCGTCGATCCGGTTGGCGCACTGCTCCTGCAAGGCCGGCAGCGTGTCGATGTAGAGGCCGACCCGCTCGATCTGCAGGCGGTTCAGGGGCCGGTCGCCGGGCGAGGGCATGCGATTGCCGCCGCCGACCTCGGCCTGAGTCCCCTCGAGCTTGCGGAACAGGAAACTGCGCTGGCGGTCACCCGGCTCGATGCGGTCCAGGGGCGGCCGGACCGCCGCCACGTTCACGGTCCGCGCGGCGAAGGGCGCGTCCAGCGAGAGCCCGCCGAGCGCCTGGCCGCCGACATGGCAGCCGACGCAGTTGGCGTTGAACAGTTGCTGCATCTCCTCTTCGGTGTACGCGACCATGCAGCCTGGCACGCCGAAGCAGTCGTCGTCGTTGCAGTCCGTCAGGCCGTCGGCGTTGTCATCCGCGCCGTTGTCACAGATCTCGGTGACGCAGGCCGGGAAGGCATCGCAGAGCGGATCCTGGCAATCGACGAGCGTGTCGAGGTTGTCGTCCTCGCCGTTCGCGCAGTCCTCGGGCGCACACTGAGGGTCCTCGGCGCAGTCGGCGTCGGCGCAGTCGGCGTCCCCGTCGGCGTCGTTGTCCACGTCGTCGCCGCAGTCCTCGACCTGACAGTGGGCATCGTCGGCGCAGCCGGGATCGCCGCAATCGACCTGGAGGTCGTCGTCGTCGTCCTGCCCGTTGTCGCAGATCTCCGGCGGGGGCGCCGGCAGCTCGTCGATGAACAGCGCCAGCCGGGTGAGCTCCAGGCCGGTGAACGGCACGCCGCCCTGGGGCATCCGGGTCCCGGAGCCGCCCACCTCGGGCGTGTCGTGGGTCCCGTTGAGTTTGTGCCACAGGTAGCTGCGCTGGTGGTCACCGGGCTCGATGCGGTTGAGCGGCGCCTCGTTGGCGGGCACCCGAACGGTGGACATCGTGAAGCTCGTGAGCGTCAGCCCGCCCTGCATGCCACCGATGTGGCAGCCGACACACCGCTCGTCGAGCAGCGCCTGGACCTCTTCACGGGTATAGGCGCTCGGCGGCACGTCCGGCAGGGCGGCGTCCGGCAGGGCGGCGTCCGGCAGGGCGGCGTCCGGCTCGGGAACGAACACGTCGGGTCCGACATCGGGCGTCGGGGCCGGGGCCTCCGCATCCTGGATGGTCATGTCGACGAGGGCGGCGTCCTGCACGACCGCCATGTCCGTTTCCTGGCTCGTGCCGGTGCTGCCGCAGGCCGACAGGAGCGCGAGGGCCGGCCCGAGGGCCCTCGAGCCGAAGGTCATCTTCATGCATTCTCCCCATTGCGTGATTGCCGGGCGCGAGCGCCGCGGTCGACGCGACTATACGGGGAGTGAGGGTTCCGGTGAAAGACGGCGCGGGACGCGCTCGGGAGGAATGAGAGGCGGGGACGACGATGGGGGCCCGAAGGCCCCGGATCACATCGGGGGGGAGCCGACGCAGCCGACCTTGAAGTCGGGGTTCACGCCGCTGATGATGCGGACGAGGCCGTCACAGGCGGCGGCCGTCGGGCCCTCGGCGATGGCGAGCACGGTGTCGCCGACGGGGCCGAGGCAGGTGTTGTAGCAGCCCTGGTAGAGCGCGTCGCGCTCGGCCGGGTCGTAGCAGGGGCAGAGGTCCGGGTCCGCGGCGGTCGCGCAGTCGGCCAGACGACCGCACTGCGTCTCACAGCGGGCGGCCTTCGCCGGGTCGACGGCGGGGGTGCCACCGGTGCCGG
>CAINDO010000557.1 GCA_903847385.1 uncultured Myxococcales bacterium | reverse complement strand
GGGCGGCGTATGCGCTGGCGAGACCCTCGACACGCGGATTTGCCTGCAGATGTGTGTGCCCGGCGCCTGCGAGGACCCCTGCGCCGGCACCCGTTGCCGCGCCGTGGTCGGCCCCGACGGTCAGCCCGTGGAGATCGAAGCAGGCGTGCCCCTGGGAGCCTGCGCGCTCGCCCCGCCGCCCGGCGAGGCCTTCGCCCCCTGCAACGCGGAGCGCCCCTGCGGCGCCGAGCTCGACTGCGTGTCGCTCACCGACCAGGAGACGCAGCAGTGCCTGCCGCGCTGCGCCGAGGTGGACATGCCCTGCGACGCAGGCGGACTGTGCGCCGCCGGCGCGGACGCCGCCGACCCCATGGCGCTCCACTGCCTGCGCCCCTGCGCAGCCGCCGAGGACTGCCCGGCGGGCACGACCTGCGGGCCGTTCCTCGCCGCACAGGCCTGCGTGCCTGCGCCCTGAAGCCCGGCTCAGCGGCTCCGGGACAGGAACTTCTGCAGGTCCCCGGCGGCCCGCTTGCGCACGGTGTTTTGCAGCGGCGGCAGCCATCCCAGCACGCGGCCCGCGGGCCCGAGCGCCATGCCGCACCAGCGCCACAGGTCGAAGCGGTCCGTGTGCTGCACGATCAGGCCGTCGCGGATCACGAACTCGGCGTCGATGACGTTGTGCACGGCCCGACCCGTCGCGGTGAAGTCGTAGTGCGCCTCCCAGTGCGCGCGCACCTGGCTGCCGTCGGCCACGATGTCGCTCGCCGAGACCCGCAGCTTCGCGGCCTCGCCGCGGGCGCAGAGCATGCGCCACATGCCGCGGGCCTCGTCCCCCACCAGGCGCGGGAAGACCGGGTCGGAGAAGACGACGTCGTCTGCATAGCAGGCGCACATGCCCGTCGCGTCGCGGCGCGCGAAGGCGGCGTAGAAGTCGGTGATGAGCTGAACGTGGGGGTCGCGCATCAGGCCTCGCTCCGAGCGTTGGGTGGGGCGGTCTCAGCGTGTCCGGGGCAGCGGACGATACACGCACGCGGGGCTCTCGGCGGGCTCGAAGTCGCGCCCCGAGTCCGCGCGGGTGCCCTCGAGCGCGGTGGCGTCCCCCTCGACGGCGGCGACGGCCCGCGCCACGTAAGACGTGCGCAGGTCGGCGTCGGCGCTCACCACGAGCACCCCGATGGTCCGCCCGTCGGGCGTGAGCGCGGTGTGCGTCTCAGCGCCCTCGAGCCCTTCGGCCAGCGTGCGGAGCACCCGCTGCATCGACCCCACGAGGGCCTCCTCGACGAGCCAAACCGCCACCGGCGACTGCTCGGCGTAGACGCCGAACCGATCGTTCCCCATGGTCCGAAGGATCGGATCCCGCGCGTCCAGATCGGCGTCGACGCCGAGCATCCAGGCGACGTCCAGCGCGACGCCCCCCAGGCTCGTGAACGCCGCGTCCGTCGCGCTCTCCTGCGCAGCCGGGGCCTGGAGTGTCCGAGCGGGCCAAATGCGCTGCGTGATCACATCGGCCATGTGCGCCGCGGGGACGGCCTCCAACGGCTCGCGCCACGCTGTCGGGTGCTCGAACCAGATGCTCGACACGCGCTCGACCCCGACCGTGTACGGGTAGATCAGGCTCGCCATCGCGTAGGGGGCCGCCGACGCCCGCACCTCGGCGTCGAAGTGGTCCCGGGGCCACGCGCCGATGTTCCAGATCGACAGGTCCTCCTGAACGGCCGTGATCATCCACTGGAACAGCTCGGCCTCGCCCTCGGTGAGCGCCCGCCTCGCCAACGCCGCGTCGTCCGTGGTGATGTCGGCGTCGCGCCGCTGGAGCGTGCCGTCGAGGTCCTGCAGGGCGTGCACGAACTCGTGGGAGAGGATCGAGTTGAGCTCGGGACCCGAGGCGTCCGTGCCCTGGGGCGTCACCAGCGTGATGACCCGCGTCTCCGGGTCGTACCACCCCGCCACGGCGTCCTGCGCCTGGTCGCTCTGCGTCTCGCTGAGGGGCGCATCGGCATCGTGCAGGCCCAGCAGCGCCAGGCCTTCGCCCAAGAGATCCTGGCGGCGACCCTCGGCGGGGTCGACCGCGAACGTGTCGCCGACGTTGGGCCGGAACGCGACGCGCGGGCGCTTCGTGTCGTCGTAGGGCGTCTCGCGCAGGCACATCACGTAGGCGAACCGGCGCGCCTGGCAGAGCTGCGACCGCACGTCGCAGTCGGCGCCGTCCGCACGGGGACAGGACGTGGCGAACTTGAGCGTCTCGCCCTTCTCGAAGGACTCGGCCACGCAGCCGGTGAGCGCGCATCCGAACGCGAGCGCGGGCGCGAGCGGGAAAAGAAGCCGCGGCCCGCGCCGTCGGCGCTCGGCAGGCTGCTGAAAAAGCAGCCTGCCCGGGCCAGGACGGCCCGGCGGAATCACCGAGGCTTTGAAAAAGCCGAATGATTCCGGGAGCGGAGCCGAATTCACTTCGGCGCAGCGGGGC
>CAINDO010000556.1 GCA_903847385.1 uncultured Myxococcales bacterium | reverse complement strand
GGTGCGCGCGCTCGACACCGGCGCCGGTGTGCGTCGAGGCGCCGGTGGCTGCGTGGCCGGCTGGGTGGCCGGCGCGCTCGGGCTCGAAGGCGGAGCGCTGGGTGGGGGCGCGGAGGGCGTCGGCGCCGCCACCGGGACGGCCTCGGGTGTCGGCGCCGGCGGTTCCGGCACCGGGTTTTCGGGCCCAGGTCGCAGGGCGAGCACGGTGGCACCGGCGATCAGCGACAGGCCGGCCAGCGCGGCGACGAGCGCCCACCGCCGCTCGGGGCGACGCGCCGGAGCGGGGGGCGCGGGGGAGGCGGGCGCGTCGGCCGTGTCCGTGAGGCCGGCGGCGGCGCGGAGCATGTGGGCGGCGTCCGCGGCCGACGGCCGTTGCGCCGGATCCACCGCGAGCAGGGCCCGGCAGACGCGGGCGAGCCCGGCGGGGACCTCCGGCGGCAGCGGGGCGGGCGGCTGTGACATCCGCTCCGCCAGGGCGATCAGATCCCCGGGCGGGCCGTCGAAGGGCTCGCGGCCGGAGAGCAGGCGGTAAAGCAGCGCGCCGGCGGCGAAGAGGTCACTGCGCGGGTCGTCGGCCACGCCGCGCAGGCGCTCCGGCGCCAGGGACTGCCGCGAGCCCACGAGCCCGGCCGTGGGGTCCGTGGGCGGGGCGTCGAGCAGGCGGGCGATGCCGAAGTCGCAGAGCATCGCCGTCGCGCGGGTGGGGGACCAGAGCACGTTGGCGGCCTTGACGTCCCGATGGCAGATGCCCGCGGCGTGGGCGGCGGCGAGCCCGCTCAGCACCTGCGCCGCCACGTCCACCGCCGTCGAGGTGGGGCACGCCACGCCGGGCTTCAGGTGGTCCGAGAGGGCACCGCCGGGCACGAACTGCATGAGCAGCGCCGGCCGCCCCGTCGGCAGCTCACCCACGCCGTAGACCTGCACGATGTTCGGGTGCCCCAGGCGCGCCAGGGCCCGGCCCTCGTCCCGGAAGCGCCGCTGCACCCGCGGATCGGCGCTGTGCAGCGCCTTGAGCGCGACGGACCGGAGCAGCGCGGGATCCCACGCCTCGTAGACCGTGCCGAAGCCGCCGGCGCCGCACACGCGCCGGATCTCCAGGCCGAGGACCACGGCGCCCGGGGCCAGGGGCTCCGTCATGGTGCGTCGAGCTCGGCCGTGACGCAGCGTTCACCGGGCGCGGCCTCGCAGACCTCGAGCGTGAGCGGCGCGCGGCAGAGCTCGCCGGGCAGCCGCAGGGCCACCGGGCGGGGCGCGGCGTCGGCGACCACCTCCGGATCGGGGGCGTCCCAGGCCGGCGCCGCGGCGTCCTCGGGCAGCGCCGGGGCGCGCAGGTGCACCGCGCCGATGCGAAACATCGGCTGGCTGCGGTTGCCCACGGTGAAGCGCACCCAGCACGTGTCGCCGAGGCGCAGCGCCCGATCGCCCGTCACGTAGATGAAGTGCGCCTGCGTCCGGCCCGGGCGCTCGAGCCACTCGCCGCCCAGGCGGGCGACGCGCTGCAAAAGGCGTTCGTCCAGGCGGGCCTCCAGGCGCGCGGCGTTGGGCTGCAAGGCCTTGCGGACCTCGGCGGGGGCGGCGGCCTCGTCCTCGGCCCACCGCTGCAGCTGCTTCAAGGCCATCGCTCGTCGCGTGGCGGCGATCTCGGGGCCCTGCTCCAGGTGCACCAGGTCCGTCGTCACGTCCGCCGGGCGCGTCGCCACGGTCAGCCGCAGAGCGACGGCGCTGGCGTCCTCGAGCAGCAGCGTCAGGTTCGTGCCGGGGCGCTCCTTGCGCACGAAGTCGCTGTCCACCAGCGTGACGACGGCGACGCGGTCCTTGACCGTCACGCCGATGACGTCCGGGCTGCCCGGCACCGCCAGCCGGATGGGCTGCGGGGCCACGATGGTCAGCCGCCGATCGAAGGCGAGCGCGAGCGGCTCGTCGATGGCCTCGGCGGCGCTGTGGAGCGCGAGCGTGCGCACGGGGGGCGCCTCGGCGTGGCCGAACACGGGCACCGCGGCGAGCAGCGCGCCCGCGCAGCACCGAAGCGCGAAGGCGCGCCCCACTCAGGCCTCCGAGAGCGGCGGCCGACGGCGGTAGTGGTCCGAGAGCTCGTGCTCGCCGACCGCCGTCAGGAAACTGGTGAACGACCGCTGGAGCGACAGCGCCTGCGTCCGCGCGCCGAGCCCGAGCAGGTAGCGCAACAGCGCCTCGAAGAAGCCCCGCACCTCGGGCAGCCGGCCCGTGTCGAAGCCCGAGTCCGGGTCGAGCTGCAGGTGCTCGTCGAAGAGCGTGAGCAGCTCGGGCACCTGACCCACGGCGAAGGCCAGATCGCGGCCCTCGGCGCGCGCCGCCACGTACTCGTCGAAGGCCCCCATGCCCACGAGGTCGTCGAACATCTCGTGCATCTCCTCGAAGACCCGGTGGAAGTTCCCCAGGCTCCGGTTGATGCCCGTGGCCACCCGCACGGCCTCGAGCGAGCGGCGCAGCCAGTCCTGGAAGCCCTCCTCGGTCTGGGCCTCGTCCGCGCGGCGCCGGCAGATCTTGCTGATCTCGACGAAACACTCGTCGATGCGCGTCGTGCTGTCCGGCATGCGGCCGAAGAGGCGCACGCAGCGCTCGACCATCTCGATGGCGCGCTCCTCGTTCTGCTCCTGGCGGGCCAGGGAGAGCAGGTGCTCGATGCGCAGCTCGAGGCCGAGGGGGTCGATGCCCGGCGCCCGGCTCTCCAGCGCGCGGAACCGCTCGCGCAGCAGGCGATACCGCCCGAAGTCCCCGCTCTTCTTGTACAGGTCGCGCAGCATCTCGCCGACGATCTGCACGTGCTCGACGTCCCCGGCGCGGTCGTAGAGCTCGATGGCGCGCTCGAGCTGGCCGGTCACGGCGTCCGTCTCGGCGCCGGCGTCGAGCTGCAGCATGAGC
>CAINDO010000555.1 GCA_903847385.1 uncultured Myxococcales bacterium | reverse complement strand
TGACTCCGCGCTCTACGTGCACGCGGACTACCTGCTGCACTTCTCCGGCTGGAGCGTCCGCGGCGACAGCAGCCATCAGTTCATTCCGTACGTAGGGATCGGCGGCAAAATCGGCGTCGATGGCCATGATCGCGGGCACGATGACCGGAGCGGCGCCCTCGGTGCCCGGGTACCCCTCGGGATCGCCTGGATCCCCGGCGGCCTGCCCATCGACGTGTTCCTGGAGATCGCTCCGGGCCTGTTCCTGCTCCCCGAGACGAATCCGGACTTGGATGCAAGTCTCGGCCTGCGGTACTTTTTCTAAAGCATGGTCACAAAAGCTCTTCAGCGCAGCGCCTCGTGGGCGATCGGGGCGTGCATCGCGATCACCTGCGGCGCCTGTGGAGACTCCACGGGTTCGAGCGGGTCGAGCGCGCGTGACGCCGAAGTCCTGACGCTCAAGGATCTGCCCCTCCCCGACGCCGCGATGCTGGCGCCGGACGTGGCGGTCCTGCGGGACTGCGAGGACGGCGCGACCCGCCCCTGCGGCACGGACGAGGGCGAGTGCATCGGCGGCATCGAGCACTGCGTGAACGGGCTGTGGGACGCCGTCTGCGCCGGCAGCGCCGCCCCCATCGACGAGCGCTGCAACACCCTGGACGACGACTGCGACGGTCGCACGGACGAGGGGTTCCGCATCGGCGTCACCTGCAAGTTCACCGACGCCCGGGGAATTCAACGGGACGGCGTCCAGCAGTGTGACGGCGAGAGCGGCGGCGTGACCTGCGTCCCCGGGATGGACTGCCGCGCCGACGACGACGCCGATGGCGTCAACGTGTGCGAGGACTGCGACGACGCGGATCCCACGGCCTACCCCGAAGCCCTCGAGCTGTGCGACGGCATCGACAACGACTGCAATCAGCGGATCGACGAGAGCTTCCCCCTCGACGAGGCCTGTACCTCCGGCGAGGGCGTGTGCCGCCGCGGCGGTCGCTATCGCTGCGGGGACGCCGGCGAGCTGGCCTGCTCCGCCGAGCCCGGTCCGCCCGAGGGGCCCGAGCTGTGCGGAGACGCCACGGACAATGACTGCGACGGCGAGACGGACGAGGGCTTCGACCTCGGCGCGGCCTGCGCGGTCGGGGTCGGCGCCTGCGTGCGCGAGGGCGTGCTCGTCTGCGGCGAGACGGGCGAGGCCGCGATCTGCGACGCCGTGCCCGCCGCGCCGGGCGAAGAGCTCTGTGGCAACGCGCTCGACGACGACTGCGACGGCAGCGTCGACGAAGACTTCGCCCTCGGCTTGCCCTGTGACGTCGGCCTGGGCGCGTGCGCCCGAACGGGCGTGCTCCTTTGCGACGCGGCGACGGGCCTGACGCTCTGCAACGTGGCCGCCGGCGTGCCCGTGGCCGAGCTGTGCGGCAACCGGGTGGACGACGACTGCGACGGCGAGACGGACGAGGGTTACGCCGTGGGTGTCGCGTGCAGTGTCGGCGAGGGTGAGTGCCTTCGCAACGGGATGAGCATCTGCACCCGCGATGGGCGCGGCACGACCTGCAACGTCGAGCCCGGCGCACCCCACGACGAACTCTGCGGCACGCAGGTCGACGAAGACTGTGACGGCCTCGTCGACGAGGACTTCGACGCGGGCATCGTCTGCACCTCGGGCCTGGGCGAGTGCGCCCGCCTCGGTGTGATGGAGTGCACGCTGAACCGCCTCGGAACGAGCTGCGGCGCCGAGCCAGGGCCGCCCGCGCTGGAGATCTGCAACGGCCTGGACGACGACTGCGACGGCGAGACGGACGAGGGCTTCAACGTCGGGGGCGCCTGCGCCGACGGCGTGGGGGCGTGCCGGCGCGACGGGGTCATCGGCTGCGACGTCCAGGGGCAGCTCTATTGCCGAGCCCAGGCGGCGCCGCCGGGGCAGGAGCGATGCGGCAACCAGGAGGACGACGACTGCGACGGCCAGACGGACGAGGGCTTCGACGTCGGTGACGTCTGCACGACGGGCATCGGGGTCTGCGCGGCCACGGGTCGCAAAGTCTGCGACTTCGACGCCCTCGGCACGGTCTGCGACGCGCAGCCCGGGGTCCCGCGGCCCGAAGTCTGCGGCAACGGCCTCGACGACGACTGCGATGGGACGTCGGACGACGGCTTCGACGTCGGCGCGCCCTGCGCCGTGGGCGTGGGCACGTGCCGGCGCGCCGGCGCCAAGATCTGCGCGCCGGACGGCATCACGACGACCTGCAACGTCGTCCCCGGCCTCGAGCAGACCGAGCTCTGCGGCACGGGACAGGACGAGGACTGTGATGGTCGGGCGGACGAGGGCTTCGACGTCGGCGCGGCGTGCTCGGCCGGTGTGGGCGAGTGCCTGCGCCGGGGTCAGGCGGTCTGTGGGCCCGACGGCCTGTCGACGGTCTGCGGCGCCGCGGCGGGCGTGCCGGCGGCGGAGCGCTGCGACAACCTGGACAACAACTGCAACGGGCGCGTGGACGACGGCTTCAACCTCGGCGCCGCGTGCACCTCCGGCGTCGGCCCCTGCCGCGTCGCCGGGACCCAGGTCTGCCGCCCGGATGGCGCGGGCACGCAGTGCAACGCCGTGCCCCTGCCCCCTCAGCCCGAGCTGTGCGACAGCATCGACAACGACTGCGACGGGCAGACGGACGAGGACTTCCCCGATCTGGACGGCCCCTGTGACTCGCCGGCGGACGCCGATCTGTGCACCCTGGGCGCGTACGCCTGCGAACTGGCGACGGGCGCGCAGATCTGCGTCGGCGACGTAGCCGTGAGCGAGGTCTGCAACTACCGCGACGACGACTGCGACGGCGTGCCGGACAACGGCTTCGACCTCGAGTCCGACGAGAACAACTGCGGCGCCTGCGGGACCGTGTGCCCCGCGCCCTACGGCACGTGCCTTCGGGGTGTGTGCTATCGGCAGTACTGGGTCGACGACGACACGGGCTCGGACACCACCGGTGTCGGCTCGCGGCAGTTCCCGTGGCGCACGTTGACACACGCGCTCAGCGGGCCGGTCATCGGGCCGCGGGCGGTGATCTCGATCCTGCCCGGCCTCTACACGGCCACCATGCACCCCACCGAGTTCGAGGTCTTCCCCATCACGATGCGGGACGGCGTCGAGGTCGAGGGCTTCGGGGCGCTGCGATCCGTCGTGTTCGACGCCGCTCTGCGCAATGGCGTCCTGCGGGCGACGAACCTGCGCGATGTGAACAACCGCATCGAGAACCTGCTGCTCGAGCGCGGGGGCATCCCGGCCATCGACGCGGCGCGGCCCGATCGCGCGGCCATCACGCTCCGCGGTTCGATCATGCAGGTCATCGACGTGACCATGCAGAACGGGAACGGCGCGAACTTTGCCGCCGGCGTGGCCGTCACGCCGGGCACCGGCGGTGCGCCGCCGACGGCGTCCGTCACCTGCACCCGGTGCGTGTTCGCGAACAACACGTCCAACGGCAACTCGATGATCGTCGAGGTCACGGGCGCCGGGAACAGCATCGTCCTCGACCGCTGCGACTTCCACGGGAACAGCACGCAGCCCCCCAGCGTGGACCAGGGCGCGATGGTTCAGGTCACGAATGCTCGTGCCGAGCTCATCAACACGGCGATGGCCAACAACGCCGGCAACGGCATCCGGATGGAGTTCGCGGGCTCGGATGCGACCGTGACGAACTGTAGTTTCGCCGGCAACAGCGGGTCCGGGATCGTGTTCTTCGCCGGCTCGCTGGCCGTCTACAACTCGATCTTCTACGCGAACCAGCGGTACGGCATGTTCGAGCCGGGCGCGCTCTTCGAGCCGCGGGCGTTCTGGAACAACCTGTTCTTCAACAACACGCTCGCAAACTACTACGACGAGAACACGACCGTCCGAAACACGGCGGCGGCGATCAACGCGGCGGCCGGGGCCTCGGGTCGCGGCACGGTGGTGGCCGATCCGAACATCTTCTCGCTGCCCGCCGGCAATCTGCGCTTGCGGGTCGGCTCGCCCGCGATCGACGCCGCGGACTCCACCGTCGCGCCCGCGCTCGACTACGATGGGGACGTGCGGCCGCGCGGGGCCGGGGACGACATCGGCTTCGACGAATTCTGATTCGACGGTCGATTTGCATCGAACCTGTACTTTTTGATTGGTTGCGGGCGTGTCGTGCGCGTGGGGATACGGGCGCGACTGGTCTCAGCCCGTTTCGGGTGGCGGCGGCGCGATGGGGCGCCGCCGTCGGTGGCGACCGGGTTTCGCTCCCTGGCTCCGGCCTGCTAGTGTCGCGGGATGCCTATCTCGACCCGCGCGCTCCCGGCCCTGCTCGGCCTCGGCCTCTCCTGCCTCGCCGCCTGTGATGAAGCGACCGACGTCCTCACCCAGGATGGGGCGGACGCCGCATCGACGGCCGACCGCTTCCTGCCGCCCGGCGGGGACGCCTTCGAACCCGGCCTGCGGGACGCTGGCGCGGACGCCGCCCCGGGCGAGTTCGGGGCCCTCTGCACGGCGGCGGAGGACTGCGCCTCGGGCTGGTGCATCGAGCTCGTCGAGCGCCGCGGCTGCACGACGCTGTGCGGTCAGCCCGAGGACTGTCCCGAGGGTTACACCTGCGCGGCCGTGCGCAACGCCGGCGCGGACGTCACGCTGATCTGCGTGCCGGCGCTCAACCTGCTCTGCCAGCCCTGCGAGGCCGACGCGGACTGCCAGCGCAACAGCACGCTCGACCGCTGCCTGACGGTCGGTCGCGGCACGTTCTGCGGGGGCGACTGCTCCCAGATCGCCTGCCCCGAGGGGTTCACCTGCTCGGACGTGCCCGGGGAGGACGGTCAGTCCACGCGCCAGTGTCTCCCGACGAGCGGTCGCTGCGCCGGCTGCATGGATCCGGACGGCGACGGCTACGGCGAGGGCGGCGATTGCGCCGGCATCGACTGCGACGAGGCCGATTCGTCCGTGCACGAGAACGGGACCGAGGTCTGCGACGGCCGCGACAACGACTGCGACTTCATGGTCGACGAGGAGGTCACGCTCCCGCCGGGCACGTGCTCGGGCGTCGGCGAGTGCGTACAGGCCGCGCCGCTGTGCCTCGGCGGCGCCTGGGACTGCCGTTACCCGGGCAGCTACGAGTCGCCGAGCGAGACGCGCTGCGACGGCCTGGACAACAACTGCGACGGCGCCGTGGACGAGGCGTTCGACTTTCAGACGGACGCCCGCAACTGCGGTCGTTGCCGGAACGAGTGCCTCTATGCCACCGCGGACGGTCGCTGCGATGTCGGCCTCTGCGTGCTCTCCGCCTGCCTTCCGGGCTGGATCGACCTGAACGGCAACGCGGCCGATGGCTGCGAGCACGAGTGCATCGTCCAGAGCGACACGGACCTGCCGGACCACGACAACGTGGACGCGGACTGTGATGGGATCGACGGCGAGGTCGAGCGGGCCGTGTTCGTGGACACGTTGTCCGGGGATGACCAGGCGCCGGGCACCCGCGAGGCGCCCCTGCGGACCATCGCTGCCGGTCAGACGCTCGCCGCGGCCCAGGGCAAGGCCGTCTACGTGTCCCGCGGAACCTACGAGGAACAGCTGACGCTCGTCGAGGGGGTGAGCATCTACGGTGGCTACGACGCAGGCCGCGGCTGGCGGCGCGACGGCGGCGGTGAGACGGTCGTCACCGGCAACACCACCGCGGCGCGCGGCGACCGGATCGGCCAGCCGACCACACTCCAGCGCTTGCGTCTCCGGGCCGAGGACGCGGAGGGCGAGGGCGAGTCCAGCGTCGCGCTCGTGCTCGTCGCCTCGAACGGGGTCGTCGTGGAGGACAGCATCCTGGAGTCCGGCCACGGTGGCCCCGGGCGGCCGGGCATGGACGGCAACGCCGGCAGCAACGGAGCGGCCGGCGGCGACGGCCAGGACGCACAGGACAGCGCGAACATCTTCCAGGACTGCGATCGCCGCGGGGGCGGCGGCGGCGGCCAGACCATGTGCCCGGACGTCGTGACGAGCGGCGGAAACGGTGGCACGGGCGGCGTGAACGACCAGGACGGCGCGCAGGGCGGCACGGGCATGCCCAGCCCCGGCAACGGCGCGCCCGGCGGCGGCGGCGGCCGGCAAGAGAACGAGTGCGGGAACTCGGGCGTCGGATTCACCGGCGAGCCCGGCGGCCGCGGCGAGGCCGGCGTGGATGGCGCGCCCGGCGCCGGCCCGGGACTGATCGTCGACGCCCTCTGGGTCGGCGCGCCG
>CAINDO010000554.1 GCA_903847385.1 uncultured Myxococcales bacterium | reverse complement strand
GGCGTTCGGGCCGGCGTCCGGCGGCGGGGCGGGCGGACCGTCGCCGAGGCGGGCGGCGTCGGCCGACGGGACGGGGGCGGCGTCGGGCCCGGGCGTATCCCCGCCGGCCCCCCCGCTCTGGCAGGCGAGCAGGCCGACGAGCAGGGCGGCGAGGGGGGTGACGGGACGAACGCGGGCGAGCATGCGCGCGACTGTAGCAGGCCGGTCCTGCGATTGAGAAAACGCCCCCGCGGGCTTAGGATGCGCGCGTTTCTCGACCCACGCAGCCGGAGCCCCCGATGAGCGCCCAGAACCAGTACCCCGGATACCCCCACCCCTTCGCCGCCGAGCCCCTGCCCACGCAGGAGATGATCGACCTGTGCAAGAAGCACACGCTCTACACGTGGTCGGCCAACGACGCGGTCAACCCGCTGCCCATCGCGCGGGCCGAGGGCGTGTACCTGTACTCCCCCGAAGGGCAGCGCATCCTGGACTTCAACTCGCAGCTCATGAGCGTGCTCATCGGCCACGGCCACCCGCGCGTGATCGAGGCCATGAAACACCAGCTCGACGAGCTGATCTTCGTGTACCCGCAGACGGCCACGCAGGTCCGCGCCCGCCTGGGCAAGCTGATGGCCGAACACACGCCCGGCGACATCAACACGTTCTTCTTCACGCTCGGCGGCGCCGAGGCCAACGAGAACGCCGCCAAGGCCGCGCGTCTGTTCACCGGCCGCCAGAAGATCATGGCCAGCTACCGCAGCTACCACGGCGGCACCGCGCTCACCATGGGCCTCACGGGCGATCCCCGCCGCTGGGCCAACGAGCCGGCGCCTCCGGGCATCGTGCACTTCATGGATCCGCGGCCCTACGACTACAGCTTCGGCAACACCGAGGAAGAGGTCACGGCCAATCATCTCAAGTACCTGGAAGAGACGATCGTGATGGAGGGCGCGCACACCATCGCCGCCATCTTCCGCGAGACGGTCACGGGCACGAACGGCCTGCTGGTGCCGCCGAAGGGCTGGCTGCAGGGCGTGCGCGCGCTGTGTGACAAGTACGGCATTCTGCTCATCTGCGACGAGGTCATGGCGGGCATGGGCCGTACCGGAAAGCTCTATGCTTTCGAGCACTTCGATGTCATC
Source organism: uncultured Myxococcales bacterium (assembly GCA_903847385.1). GTDB lineage: Bacteria > Myxococcota_A > Bradymonadia > UBA7976 > UBA1532 > CAINDO01. The sequence continues at coordinate 7,480 of CAINDO010000554.1, read as the reverse complement.
CCCGACATCGTGACCATGGCCAAGGGGCTCACGAGCAGCTACTTCCCGCTCGGCGCCATGGGCATGCGCGACAAGATCGCCGATCACTTCCGCAAGAACGTGTTCTGGGGCGGTCTGACCTACAACTCGCACCCCGTGGGCCTGGCCACCGCCGAGGCCGTGCTGCATGTCATGCTGGACGAGGGCATGGTCGAGAACGCCGCCCGCATGGGCAAGGTCATGCGCGAACACATGGACCGCCTGCAGGCCAAACACCCCAGCATCGCCGAGGGCCGCCAGATCGGTCTGTTCGGCATGATGGACGTGCGCAAGAACAGCAAGAACGAGCCCCTGGCGCCCTACAACGGCAGCCACCCGGCCATGAACGCCCTGGCCAAGTTCTTCAAGGACGAGGGTCTGTTCACCTTCGTGCGCTGGTCGCAGTTCACCTGCAACCCCCCGCTCTGCATCACCGAGGCGCAGCTCGCCGAGGGCTTCGACATCATCGACCGCGGCCTGGCCATCACGGACGCGGTGTACGAGGGCTGAGCGCATGCAGACGCCCGGCACGCTGCCGATCTACCAGGTCGACGCCTTCGCCGAGCGTCTGTTCACCGGCAACCCCGCCGCGGTCGTCCCGCTGGAGGCCTGGCTGCCGGACGCCCTGCTGCAGGACATCGCCGCCGAGAACAACCTCAGCGAGACCGTGTTCTGCGTGCCCGACGGCGAGGCCTGGCACTTCCGCTGGTTCACGCCCGTGGCCGAGGTCGATCTGTGCGGCCACGCCACGCTGGCGGCGGCGTTCGTGATCAGCGAGCGCCTGCGGCCGGGCTCGACTCGGGTGCACGTCCACACCCGCCGGGTCGGGGATGTGTTCGTCGAGCGCGGGGGTGACATGCTCACGCTGGACTTTCCCGCGTGGCCGCCGGCCCCCGCCGAGGCCACGCCCGCGCTCGTCGAGGCCCTGGGCGGCCCCGCGCCCGTGGCCGTGCTCGAGGCGCGGGACACGCTGGTGGTCTACGACGACCCCGCGACCGTGCGGGCGCTGCGGCCCGACTTCGCGCGGCTGGCACAGCATCCGAAGTGGGTCATCGTGACCGCGCCCGGCGGCGCCGAAACTCCGGACCCGGACGTCGACTTCGTGTCCCGCTTCTTCGATACGACCGTGAACCCGCCCGAGGACCCGGTGACCGGCTCGGCCCACTGCATCCTGGCCCCCTACTGGGCCGCGCGCCTGGGCAAGGCCACGCTCGAGGCCCGCCAGGTGTCGAAGCGCGGCGGGCGGTTGCACTGCCGGGTCGAGGGCGACCGCGTGTTCATCGGCGGCCGGGCGGTGATGTACCTGGAGGGGGTGATTCGGGTCGGGTGAGGGTCGGCCTCACCCACCCCCGACAAAGGCCGCCAGATGTTCGCCCGTCAAGGTCGAGCGCCCGGCGACCAGCGCCGCGGGCGGCCCCTGGAACACGATGCGGCCGCCGTCGTGCCCCGCGCCCGGGCCCAGGTCGATGAGCCAGTCGGCCCGGGCCATCACCGCCAGGTGGTGCTCGATGACGATCACCGACTTGCCCGAGTCGACCAGGCGGTCGAGCAACCCCACGAGTCCCTCCACGTCCGCCAGGTGCAGGCCCGTCGTGGGCTCGTCGAGCACGTACACCCCGCCCTCGGCGCCCATCTCGGTCGCGAGTTTGAGCCGCTGCCGTTCGCCGCCCGAGAGCGTGGTGAGCGGCTGACCGAGGCGCAGGTAACCCAGGCCGACGTCCACCAGGCGGGTCAGAATGGCCTGGGCGGCGGGCGTGCGGGCCTCGCGGGTCTCGAAGTACGCCAGCGCCTCGCGCACGGGCAGGTCGAGAACCTCCGCGATGTTCAGCCCGCCGAGTTTGTATTCGAGCACCGCGGCCTGGAAGCGTCGCCCCTCGCACTCTTCGCAGGTCGTCGTCACACCCGCCATCATGCCCAGGTCGGTGTAGATGACCCCGGCGCCGTTGCAGGCGGGGCAGGCGCCCTCGGAGTTGGCGCTGAACAGGGCGGGTTTGACGCCGTTGGCCTTGGCGAACGCCTTGCGGATCGGCTCCAGCAGGTCGGTGTAGGTGGCCGGGTTGCTGCGTCGCGAGCCCCGGATCGCGCCCTGGTCCACGGAGACCACGCCGGGCTGGCCCGACACTGAGCCGTGAATCAGCGAGCTCTTGCCCGAGCCGGCCACGCCCGTGACCACCACGAGCACGCCCAGGGGGATGTCCACGTCCACGCCCTGCAGGTTGTGGGACCGCGCGCCGCGGATCGGGAACACACCCCGGGGGGGCCGCACGGTGGTCTTGAGCGCGGCGCGGTCGCTGAGATGCCGCCCCGTGGGGGTGTCACTGCGTCGCAGGCCCTCGACGTCGCCCTGATAAACGATGCGCCCGCCGGCCGTGCCCGCGCCGGGCCCCAGATCGACGATGTGATCGGCGATGATGATGGCCTCGGGTTTGTGTTCGACCACCAGGACCGTGTTGCCCTTGTCGCGCAGGCGCAGCAGCAGCTCGTTCATGCGCTGGATGTCATGCGGGTGCAGGCCGATGGTCGGCTCGTCGAAGATGTACGTGACATCCGTGAGGGACGACCCCAGGTGGCGGATCATCTTGGTGCGCTGCGCCTCGCCCCCGGAGAGCGAGCTCGAGGGGCGGTCCAGGCTGAGATACCCCAGGCCGATCTCCACGAAGGAGTCCAGGGTGTGTCGCAGCGAGGCCAGGAGCGGCGCCGCGGACGGGGCGTCCAGCGCGCTCACCCACGCGGCGAGATCGCTGATCTGCATGGCACAGGCGTCGGCGATGTTGATGCCGGCGATCTTCGAGGACCGCGCCGCCTCGCTCAGGCGCGTGCCGCCGCAGTCCGGGCAGGGCGAGAAGGCCACCGCACGCTCCACGAAGGCGCGGATGTGCGGCTGCATGGCGTCGACGTCCTTGGACAAGAACGACTTCTGCAGCTTGGGGATGAGCCCCTCGTAGGTCATGTTGATGTTGTCGATGCGGACCTTGGTGGGCTCGCGATACAGGAAGTCCTGTCGCTGCTGCGGCGTGAAATCGCGGATCGGCCGGTCGGGATCGACGAACCCGGAGCCGGTGAAGATGCGCACGTACCAGCCATCGACGGTGTAGCCCGGGATGGTGAGCGCGCCCTGGTTCAGCGACTTTTTGTCATCGAAGAGCTGGGTGAGATCGATGTCGTTCACCGAGCCCATGCCCTCGCACCGGCGACACATGCCGCCGTTCAGTGTGAACGAGCGTTCTTCGGTTTTTCCACCGCCGGCGCCGCGATCGACGGTGATCTGCCCCGTGGCGCGCACGGAGGCGACGTTGAACGAGAACGCTTGCGGCGAGCCGACGTGCGGCTGCCCCAGGCGGCTGAAGAGCACACGCAGCATGGCGTTGGCGTCCGTCACCGTGCCGACGGTGGAGCGGGCGTTGGCACCCATGCGCTCCTGGTCGACGATGATCGCCGTGGTCAGGCCCTCCAGCGCGTCCACGTCCGGCCGGCCGAGCGAGGGCATGAACCCCTGCACGAAGGCGCTGTAGGTCTCGTTGATGAGCCGCTGGGACTCGGCGGCCAGCGTGCCGAAGACGAGCGAGGACTTGCCGGAGCCCGACACACCCGTGAAGACCGTGAGGCGGCGCTTGGGGATGTCCAGGTCGACGCCCTGGAGGTTGTTCTCCCGGGCGCCGCGGATGCGGATGAGGTCGTGCGCGTCCGCGCGGTGGGACGGCGTGGAAGGGTCGGCGGTGTGCATCGGGCATCTTTCGCAGCAGCGCCACCCGGGGATCAAGGCGTGATTGCACGCGGCCGCGGGCGACGCTACGGTTCGGCCATGGGGCCCGAACAGCTCGCCTTCACCGTCGATGGACTGCTCACCGCGGAGCGCTGCCGCGCGCTCATCGAGCGCGGCGAGGCGATCGGCTTCACCGACGCGCCGATCAACACCGCCGCCGGTTTCGTGATGCGCAGCGACATCCGGAACAACACGCGGGTGATGTTCGACGACCAGGCGCTGGCGGACGAGCTGCTGGCGCTCGCCCGGCCGCACCTGTCGCCGAGCCTCGGGCCCTGGAACCTGTGCGGGGTCAACGAGCGGTTCCGCGTCTACCGGTATCAGCCTGGGCAGCAGTTCCGCGCCCACTGCGACGGCGCGTACTTTCGAAACGACGACGAACGGAGCCTGCTCACGTTCATGGTCTACCTGAACGAGGGTTTCGACGGCGGGGAGACGTGGTTCCTGCACCGGGGCGTTCAGTTCGTGCCCCAGACCGGTCGCGCGCTCTTCTTCGAGCACGACCAGCTCCACGAGGGCGTGATGGTCTACGCCGGCGTGAAGTACGCGCTGCGCACGGACGTGATGTACCGGCGGGGGTGAGCCGCCCGCCGCCCGCCGCCCGCCGCCCGCCGCCCGGGCGCGGCGGTCAGCAGCCGCGGTCGAGGAGGACGACGGAGGCCTGCTCGGGCGTGAGCCCGCCGAGGTCGGACGCGCAGAGGTGGGCCCCGTCGAAGCGGGCGTCGGGGCCGATGAACTCGGGGGCGGGCAGCGTGGCGCCGCGCAGGTCGGCGCCGGTGAAGTGCGCGCCGGAGAGGTCGACGCGGACGAGGACGGCGTCGCGCAGGTCGGCGGCGTCGAAGCGGGCGTCGCGCATCTGGCAGTCGGTCAGGCGGGCGCCGCGCAGGTCGGCGCGGAGGGCGAGCAGGCCTTGGGCACCCACGTCCGTGAGCACCGTCTGGCGCAGGTCGGCGTCCACCAGGACGGTGTCCGTCCAGTCGGCGCCGGTCACGGTGGTGCCCACGAGCGAGAGGCCGCCCAGGTCCCGGGCGCTCCAGCTCACGTCCGTCAGCGTCACCGCGTTCAGCGTCAGGCCGCGCAGGGCGGCGGGCAGGCGCGCGCCGGCCATCGTGACGCCGGTCAGTACGGTCGTGGCGTCCACGATCGTCTCGCTGAGATCCAGCTGGCCGAGCGAGGCGCCGGTGAGGTCGGCGCCCTTCAGGTTCACGGGGCCTGGGCCCTGGCGGGTGGTCGGGAGCCCCGAGACCGACGCCTCGGCGAAGCTCACGCCGCGCAGGTTCGCGCCGGAGAGGTCGGTGTCCGTGACCTGGACGCCCACCAGGTTCGCGCCCTCGAGGTCGGCGCCGCGCAGGGCGACGCGTGTGAACGCAGCGCCGGACAGCGAGACCCCGCCCAGGTCCGCGTCGACGAGGGCGACGTTCTCGAAGTGCGCGCCGAAGAACACACGGCCGGCCCAGCGCGCGCCCGGGGCGAGCACGTCCACCGCGCGGAGCCGCGCGCCGGTCTGACCGAGGACGTCCGCCGACGACGCCGTGAAACGAGCGCGGGTGAACGTCAGGGCCCCGAACTGTCCGGGGCCCGTGATGGTGCCGGGGGCCAGGTCGGAGAAGTCCATGTCGACGTACTTCGCCCCGGCGGGGAAGCTGCTCTGGCCGATGACGGCGTCGTGGAAACTCCAGAGGGAGATGGGCTGCTGCGAGCTGCCGAACCAGTGGCGGCCCGCGATGACGGCCGTGTCCAGGCGCGCCGAGGCGGCGGTCGAGGCCCTGGCCGCCTCGTCGGTCGTCGGTTCGTCGTCAGGGTCGAGCTGGTCGGTGTAGAGACCTTCCATGCCCGGGGTCGTCGGACCGGCGCGGTGGACGAGCTCGATGGCGTTGAGACCCTGCGCGTTCTGGAAGAGCTCGCGGATCCAGGGCACCTGCTGGAGGGCGTAGCGCGTCGCGTTCGTGAACTTGTAGGTGCTCGGCCGGTCGGCTTGCGGGGACCAGCACTGCACGTTCGCCCAACCCACGCCCTCGTAACACGAGGTCGGCCCGAGGGCCCGCACGCCGCCCGAGCGTTCGTTGGCGCCGCACCAAGGCGGCGAGCCGCTGTCGATCACGGGGTTCCCGGGCAGCCCCGGGAAGAGCGCCGTCACGCGGTCCGCCGGGAAGCTCTCGCAGGTCATGCCGCTGACCATGCGGGCGCCGGTGAGGTCGAAGCCGCGCAGGTCCTGCTGCCGGAGCGTCGTGGAGTTCAGGGTCGCGCCGACCAGGCTCGCGCCCGCGTTCTGCGTCTTGTCCAGGCAGGTCCCCGTGAACGTGGCGCGGTCGAAACGCGCGGCGCGCAGGTCGCTCGTGCGCAGGATCACCCCGCTCAGGTCGCGGTTGCTGAAGTCGGCGTCGCGCAGGTCGCCCTGAAAGAACCGCACGTTGACGACCTGGCTCGGCGCGACGAGGCCGCGCAGCGCCGTGCGGCGAAACGAGGCGTCCGAGAGACGCTCGACCGAGGCCAGGTTCAAGCCCGCGGCGGTGGTCTCGGCGAAGTCCCACCCGGCCACGGTGCCGCCCCCCAGGTCGAGGTCGTCGAAGACGGCGCCGTCCAGCGCGGACTGCCGCACGCGCAGGCCACGGAGCCCGCCGAACCAGCGGAGGTTCGTCAGATCGGAACCCTCGATGTTCACGGCGAATCGGTCGGCGTCGAGGCCGGCGCCGAGGCCGGCGTCGCGTCGGCCGCAGGACCACGGGACCGGAGCCGACATCACGTCGCCGACGAAGTTCGCCGCGCGGCGCATGCGGAGCGTGAGGTCCGGCGCGGTCGCGCGCTCCAGGTCCAGGCCCGTGATCAGGTCGAGCTCGAGGTCGGCGCCGGTCAGGTCCACCGACCGCAGGCGCACGCGGCCGCCGTCCGTCGCGCGCAGGGGCACGCCGCCCACGGCGTCGCCGTCGAACACGGCGCCGCGCAGGCTCACGCCGATGAGGCCGGCGGGCTCGACGGTCATCGCGGCGCCGCCCCCGACGACCACGCCGTCCAGATCCGAGCCCGGGTGGCGCGACAAAAAGCCGATGTCCCAGCGCCCCGACAGATCGGCGCCGGCCAGGTGCAGGGGCGGCCCATAGGCGCTGCCGGGGGCCGGGGCGAGATCGGCGGTGTCGTCGAGGTGTGTGTTGAACAGTCGCACCGAGGTGAGCTCGGCGCCCGCGAGATAGGCCCCCGTGACGTCCGTGCCGAACAGACGCGCGCCGGTGAGCCGCGCGCCCCGCAGGTCCGCGCCCGAAAGGTCGGCGAACGACAGGTCGGCGGCGTCCAGCGCGACGCCGCGCAGGTTCACGCCCGCGGCGGAGGCCGCGCTCAGGTCGGCGGCCGTGAGCACCGCCCCGGCCAGGTCGGTCTCCGGGGTGAGCTGCGCGCCGGCGAGGCGGGCCCCGGACAGATGCGCGCGCCGCAGCGAGGTGTCCCCCACGTTCACGCCGGCGAACACCGCGCCCTCGAGCCCGGCGTCGTCCATGCGCGTGTGGGAGAGCACGGCGCCCAGGAACGACGCGCCCGCGGCGGCGGCGCCGGAGAGGTCCGCCCCGATGAGCGCCGCGCCGTCCAGGCTCGCGTCGGACACGTCCGTGCGGCAGGCGGCCCCGGCCACGCGCGACGGCGCCCCGGCGATGGGGTCCGCCGGGTCCGCGGCGCTGCGCGCGGGCGCGGGGGGGCAGGCGCAGGTGCCGG
>CAINDO010000553.1 GCA_903847385.1 uncultured Myxococcales bacterium | reverse complement strand
CGGCGTTCATCGAGGCCGAGGCGCCGGTCACCCTGGCCCACGCGGACGCCTACGATGCCATGGCCGACCTGCTCGCGCAGTCGACCTTCACGGCGGACAACCTGGGCGATCCCACCCGCTTCTCGTCCTCGGGCGCCACCACGCCGAGCGAGCCCACCCGGCTCGCCAGCCTGTACTTCGAGACGGACGGCCTGAACGCCGCGGTTCAGCAGGTCCAGGACACCCGCACGGGCATCATGGCCACGCCGGACATCGGCGCCGCGCTCGCGCAGGACTTCGTGCAGGACCTCACGCTGGGCGCCGTCTCGGACGCCCCGCCGGACGAGCGCGGCGGCGCCCGCTTCGCCGGCTGGCACGCCGTGCGCACCCTGGACGCCTACCTGCTCCTGCGCGCCATCGACGGCCTCGCCGAGCGTTCGGGCACGGGCTTCGACCGCGCGGTCGGCCTGCTCTGGGACGCGGACGGCCAGCCCCACGGCCTCGGTCGGCGCATCGCCGAGGGCGACTCGGCCTGCGGCGGCGACACGCTCGGTGAGCTCCAGGCGCTGTTCGTCGCGGTCCGCGAGCCCTTCGCGACGGCCCTGACCGAGAAGGGCGAACTCGACGCCCTGGATCGCAAGAAGATCCAGATCGGCGACAGCCCCGAATACGACGCCTTCGTGCCCAACGCCGACCGCCTGCTGCACGCCGGTCTGGCCAAGGCCTTCGTCGCCGGCCTGCAGGCCAGCCCCCTGACGGCCCTCGACCAGGCCCAGGGGCTGGCCACCTACAGCGCCCTGTCCGCCCGCGTGATGGCGGTGAACCCGGACGGCGACACCTACATCGGCCAGCAGCTCGACCAGTCGCTGCCCTCGGTGATCGACGTGGCCGGCAAACCCGGCATGCCCGGCATCTCCGGCCTGATCACGGCGGCCTTCGGGATCACCTGTGCGCCGTGAGGCCCGCCGGCGCGCCGTCGGCCTGACGCTCCTCGGTGTGATCGCGCTCGGCTGCGGCGCCCCCGCGCCCGCCCCGGCCCTCGAGACGAGCCCCACGCCGCCCCCCGCGGTGCCCGGCGCGCCCGAGGCCCCGGGCGACCTCGCGCCCACGGGCCTGCCCGGCATGGGTCCCTACAAGCTGCTGGTGCTCGCCGGCCCCGGCGTGTCCGGCGCCGAGGTCGTGGGCATGGCCTACGCCGCCAACGCGCTGGGCTGGCGCGTGACCGTCACGGCGCCCGCCACGGCGGCCCTGCGCGGCGCCCACGGCGAGGGCCTCTGGCTCGACAAGCCCCTGGCCGAGGTCGACGCCGCCGGCTACGACGCCCTCTTCGTGCCCGCCGGCGCGCCGGCGGACCCCGCCGCGCTCGCCCTCGTGGCCCGCTTCACGGCGGACGCCCCGGAGACGGGCTTCCTGGTCGCGACGAACGCCGGCCTGAACGCCGTTCGCGGCGCCCCTGGCCTGGCTCAGGCACCGCCGACCGCCCGGGACGAGGGTGTCCATCTGGACAAACGCCGCCTGGTCGGCGCCCGCGCCGGCGACATCCCCGCCCTGGCCCACGCCCTCGAGGCGCTGGCCCGCGACCGCTGGCCCGGCAAGCGCCCCTGAAGCGCGGCCCCGAGCGGACGGCGACGGGCGGGCGGCGCATTCCTGCGCGAAGTCCGTCAAGTAACCCCGTCTCGATTCCGTTATTCCGTCGAGGACGGAGGAGACGCGTTTGGCCCAGCCATTGACGGGTGGTTTGTTCCGCCTGGGTGAACAGCTGGGCACCGGGGCCCGCGCCACGGTGTACGCCGGCACGCACGCTCGCTCGGGGCGGCCGCTGGCCTTCAAGGTCGCCGCCACGCCCGAGGGCAACGCCGCGCTCCTCGCCGAGTACCGCGTCCTGCGCGCCATCCGGCACCCGCACATCGTCGCCGCCCACGCCCTCATCCGGCTCGAGGACGGCCGCTGCGCGCTGGTGCTCGACCGCGTCGCCGGGCAGCCCCTGGCGCAGTTCGGGCCCCTGCCGCGGCACGCGCGCGCCGAAGCCGGCCTGCAGCTCGCCCGCGCCGTGGCCGCCCTGCACAGCCGCGGCCTGGTGCACGGGGACATCTCCCCGGCCAACGTGATGGTGGACGTCCAGGAGAACGGCGTCCGTGTGACGCTCATCGACCCCGGCCTCGGCCGCGAGGCGGCGGGCGTGGACGGCACGCTGGGCTATCTGGCGCCCGAGGTCCTCCGCGGCGGCGGCCGCAGCATGGCCGCCGACCTGTACAGCCTCGGCTGCGTGATCTACGAGATGATCGAGGGCACGCCGCCCTTCAGCGCCGAGATCGAGCCGGTCACGCACCTGCATCTGCACGCCGAGCCCACGCCGCCGACGGCGCAGCCCGCCGTGGGGAACATCCTGACCTCGCTGCTGGCCAAGGAGCCGGACGGCCGTCCCGCCAGCGCCGAGCACGTGCTGGTGTCGCTCGCCGAGGCCATCGGCCGCAACGCCGAGCAGGAGCTCCACGCCCTCGGCCAGGGTCTGCTCGCCTCCACCCCGCAGCCCGCCGTGACGCCCCCCTGGCGCCCCCGCCTGCTCTCCGCGGTGGACGCCCTGATGACCCACGGCCGCGGCGCGTTCTTCGTCGTGTCCGGCGAGGAGGGCAGCGGGCGGTCGGCCGCGGCGGACGAGGTCCTGGTCACGGGCGCCATCCGCGGTGCGTGGCCCCGCCGCATCGTCGACCCGGCGGACGGCCTGTTCACCGCCCCGTTCACCTTCACGGGGGGCGGTCAGGACGACGACCCGGTGATGGCCGCCGTGCGCCGCCTGGCCCGGCGCCCCATGCCCGCCGTGCTCGTGGTGGACGCCCCCCGCGAGGACCCCGCGTCCCTGGCCCGCGTGGCCGAGGTCCTCCAGACCGCCGCCCGCACCATGCCGATCGTGGCCGTGATGGTCGTGGACGCCCACCGCGCGCCCACCGTGGACTGCCCGTGGCTCGAGCTCGACCCCATGACGCCGGACACCACGAGCCGGTTCCTGGACGAGTGGCTCATGCCCGCGCCCGACGTCCGCGAGCGCCTCGAGGCCCTGTTCGCCCACGCCGGCGTGCGCACCCCCGCGGCGGCGCGCCAACTGCTGCGCGAGGCGATGGCCCGCAACCTGCTCGTGCGCCGTCCGGGCACGTGGGCCATCGATGGCCCCCGCCTGCAGGCCGAGTCCGCCGAGCTGATTCGCCACACCGCCGCCTGGGTCGAGGCCCAGGTGCGCACGCAGCCCCCCGAGAGTCGCCGGGTGCTGGCCGCCGTGTCCGCCATGGAGCGCCCCGTCGCCCGGGCCACGCTCCAGCTCGTGCTGCGACTGTCCGCGCAGGCCATCGACCACGCGCTGTGGATGCTCGAGGTCGAGGGCCTGGTGCGGAGCACCGCGGATGGCCGCAGCATGCCGGCCCACCAGGGCCTGGCCGAGGCCGCCCTGCGCCTGCTCGGGCCCGCCGGCGCCGCAGAGCTGCACCGCGCCGCCGCCGCCCTGCCGGACGAGCACCTGGGCCACGATCTCGCCGGCGCCGAGCGGGTGTGGCACCGCGTCCACGCGGGCGAGGTGGTGGACTGGCCCGAGCTCGTGTCCGCCGGCCAGACGCTCCTGCGCGTCAACCACCCCAGCCGCGCGCTGCGGCTGCTCGAGGCGCAGGGCGACCGCGCGCTGCCCGAGTCGGGTGGCCGCGCCGCCACCCGCCTGCGCTCCGAGGCCCTGCTCGCCCGGGGAGACATCGCCGGGGCCCGCGCCGCGCTGGAGTCCGCGCTCGACCGCGAGCCGGACGAGGAGCTGAGCCTCGCCCTGTGCAACCTGCTGGTACGCCAGGGTGAGTTCCGCGAGGCCCTGCAGCGCCTGGAGAGCCTGGGGGACGCGCCCGCCGCCCGCCTGGACCGCGCCCGCGCCCTGCAGTGGACGGGCGCCTACGAGCGCGCCGACGAGCTCGCCCGTGCCCTGGTGGACGACCCGCACCTGTCCAACGACGTCCGCGCCGGGGCGCTCCACGTGCGGGCCACCTGCGCGTGGCACCGCGGCGACCTGGCCCTGGCCGAGCGCCTGGCCACCGAGGGCCTCGGCCGCGTGGGGCCCAACGAGCGCGCCACCCGGGCGGACCTGCTGCGCAGCCTGGGCGCCGCCCGCTACTACCGCGGCAACATGGCCGGCGCGCGCGAGGTCCTGCTGCAGGCCCTGGCCGAGAACCGCGCGCTCTCCCGCGTGCCCGAGATCGCCAAGACGCTGAACAACCTGGCGATGGTGCTCTACGGCACCGGTGACTGGCATGGCGCCGCGGGCCTCTGGGACGAGTTTCGTCTGATCTGCGCCCGCCTCGGCGACCCCATCGAGCTGGCACACGCCCACAACAACCTGGGTTTCCTGTCCCTGCGGCTGGGCGACCCGGAGCGGGCGGCGGCGCTGTTCCGCGCCTGCATCGACCACGCACGGGACGCCGAGTACAACCGCATCGTGCCCATCGCGCAGGCCAACCTGGGCGAGGCGCTGGCCATCCTCGGCGACTACGACGCTGCCGAGTCGCTGATGAACATCGCCGAAGAGGGCCTCAACGCGATCGACGCCCACCTGGACCTGATGGAGCTGCAGCGCCATCGGGCCGAGCTGGACCTGATGCGGCAGCACCCGGACGACGCCCTGGCGCGCAACAGCCTGATCGGCGCGGAGTTCCAGCCCGAGCTCGCCCCGCTCGAGGCCGCCCACATGCTGCGCATCGCCGCCGCCGCCCATCGGCAGCGGGGCGCCCACGCCGAGGCCGAGCCCCTGGCGCGGCAGGCGGTCGCCCGCTTCGACGAGCAGTCCGCCCGCTACGAGGCCGCCCTG
>CAINDO010000552.1 GCA_903847385.1 uncultured Myxococcales bacterium | reverse complement strand
CGCTCCGCTCGGCCCCCACGCTCCGCTCGGCCCCCACGCTCCGCTCGCCCCCTTGCTCCGCTCGGCCCCCACGCTCCGCCCGGCCTCCTCGCTCCGCTCGGTCCCCACGCCCTTGCTCCGCTCGCGCCCCGCGCTTCTTCACGAATCTCTGAAAGATGGGGACGGGTCGCTGCGAAGAGGTCGGCACACACACTCATGGAGTCGTCATATGAAGCGCCGTTCTCTTGTTGCTCTCTCTGCTCTGGCGGGTCTCTCGGCTTGCCTGCTCCTTCGGTCTGCTCGTCCGGTGGCGCCGGTTGTGGCTGCGGCTCAGGTTGCTCCCTCCGCGGATGGGCGGGCTTTGTTGGCGGTTCGTTGGCCGGCGGGGCGGCGGCTGGAGTATGTGTTCGAGGCGGCGGGCGCTGAGCACACCACCATGGGGGTGGGGCAGGGGCAGGCGGCGGCTCGGATGGACTTGGCGGGGCGTCTCATCATCCGGTCGGGGGGCATTCGGGGGGACCGGGTGCGGCTCGGGGTTTCGCTCTCGGGGTTGGAGCGGGGGGAGTTTCGGGTGACGGGGGCGCCTTTGTTGGGGGCGGGGCGGTTGGATGCGACGGAGGTTCAGGTGGAGCTGGATGCCCGGGGTCGGTTGACGTCGGCGGGCGTCGCTCCTGGGGCTCCGGATGGTCTTGTGCCCGTTGTGTCTTGGCTGATGTCGGCGCTTCAGGTGGCGCCTCAGCCGGCGGTGGGGGCGGATTCTTGGGAGGAGGGCGCGCCGGCGCCTTTGGGGGACGCTCTTTACGCCTATTCGCCCTGTGGGGCGGTGGAGCGGGGGTGTGTCGACCGGCGGTTGGCTCGGTACACTCGACTGGACGCGGCGGCGGTGGCGCCGGGGGCGGTGGCTCGGGTGGGTGAGGGGGCTGCGCAGTTCCTCATCGACGAGGCGGGTCTGTTGACGCACGCCGAGGTTCGGGAGCGGGCCGAGGTCGTCGAGGGGCGGCCGGGGCCGGCGCTGGCGGACGCCTCGCGGGACTTGACCTTCGACCTGGTCTCCGAGGGGCCGGACGCTGCGGCCTTTGCCGACCTGAAGCTCACGCCCCTGCGCACGGCTTCGAGCGAGGAGCAGCTCCTGCGGCAGCGGGCCGGGGACATGACCGCCGACCGCCTGCTGGAGGACGCCGCGACCCACGCGGACGCCGCCGCGCTGCCCGATCACAGCCGCTGGCTCTGGCAGGCCACGGGTCTGCTGCGCCTGGATCCCACGCTCCCGGCGCGGCTGGGGGCGTCCTATGCGGACATGGCGCCCGGGTCGCCGGGCCGCGCGCTCGTGCTCGATCTGTTGGCGCAGGCGGGCACGGCCGAGGCCCAGGCGGCCCTGCGTGCGGTGCTCTCGAGCCCGGCCGCGGCGGGCGATCCGGATCGCACGATGCAGTACCAGCGCCTCTCGCTCGTTCAGGCCCCGCGTGATGAGACCGTGCGTTTCGCCCTGGACGCGCTGGATGCCGGCGAGGTCCAGCGCGACGCGGCCCTGCTGGCGGCCGGGGCGGTCTCCGGCGCGGCCTGCCGCAACGGCGCGGTGGAGGCCTGCCGCCTGGGCACGAACACGCTCCGGGCCGCGCTGCAGGCTGCGAAGACACCCAAGGACCAGCTCGACACCCTGCGCGCCCTGGGCAACGCCGGCGTCTCGGGCTCCGAGCGCGACATCGAGGCGTTCGTGGGCGCCGCCGAGCCCGAGGTCCGCATGGGCGCGGCGCTGGCGCTCCGCAAGCTCGACTCCGACGCCGCCCGCTCCGCCCTGCTGGCGCTGGCCTCGGACGACGCCCCCGAGGTGGCCAGCCGCGCGCTCATGGGCCTCGGCGAGCGCCCCCTGGACGACCGCACCCTGGCCGGCCTGCAGGCCCTGGCCGAGGGCGACGTGGCCGACGCCGGCATCGCCGAGCAGCTCGTGCAGCTCCTGGCCCCGCGCGTGGCGGACGCCCCCGCGGCCCGCGCCGCCCTGGAGGCCCTCGCCCGCCGCCCCGGCAACCCGCCCGGCCTGCGCCAGCGCATCGCCGCCGCGCTGGGTTGAGCGCCTGCAATCAGGGCCGGACGATGACCGGCACCTCGCCCGCGGCCCAGGCGCCGAAGAAGGCCCGGATCTGCGCGGCGACCTCGTCGCTCTTGGCGGTGTCCACGTGGGTGGCCGGCATGGACTCGCCGTTGCGCGTGACCGTGGAGAGCTGGAAGAAGCCCGCCGTGCGCGTGCCGTCCGCGCGGTTGCCGGCGATGCGGTCGGCGTCCACCACCTCGACCAGGTCCACGGGCACCTGCACCGGGGTCAGGTGCGGGGCGCCCAGGGCGCGGGCGAGCGCACGGCCGGCCGAGGGCGGCACGACCTCGTCGCTCATGCCGAAGTTGGCCAGCACGCTCGGCGGCGTGCGGCCATCGAAGCGGTCCTGCAGGATGTGCGCGGCCCAGGTGCCCGGATCCGCGGCGTCGATGACATGCTGCGCGATGGGCACCAGGCGGTCGAAGGCCTCCACGGAGCCGGCCAGGTTGCCGATGATGGGCCGGTACTGCGCCACCAGATCCGTGTCCGTGACCACGGAGATGAGCCGCGCGCCGCCGATGGTCAGCACGGCCGCGTCCAGGTCCGGCGACAGGGCCAACACACCCGCGCCACACATGGCGCCCAGGCTCGCGCCCAGGTAGGCCACGCGGGTGCCGTCCAGGTCCGCCGCGCCGTCGCCGTCCAGGTCGCCGTCCTGCCGCAACAGAGAGATCAAGCGGATCCGGTCGACGTCCGTCTGATTGAAGTTCCCGGCCAGGCGCGGGGCGTCGATCTTCAGCTCGGCCAGGTTCAGGCCCAGGAAACGCAGGGCGTCCTCGCCGGCGGCGTTCGGCGCCTTGAAGGGGTGGTCGCCGTGCTCCACGGCCTCCATCGCCACCACGGCCATGCCCAGCTCGGCCACGCGGCGGGCGAACTCGCGGCCCTCGGTGCGCAGGCTGTTGAGGCCGTGGCCGTAGACGATGACGGGGAACGGCCCCTCGCCCTGCGCCGGTTTCCACCACGTCACGGGGATGGTGCCCGTCTGCGGCTCGCGGCTGCCGTCGACCACGCCGCGCTCGTCGCGGTAGTCGAGCACCGTCGTCGTCGCCTCGCACTCGATGAGACCCTCGCCGTCCGGCTCCGCGCAGCCCGCCGCCGGGCCCCAGGACACCGGCCGCGTCAACACATCCGCCGCCGCCGCCCGGATGGGCAACAGATCGTCGTGCGTCGTATACACCGACAGCACCGACACATCCGCCGGGTCGATGCCCAGCCGGTCCAGCGCCGCGCGGTAGGTGGGCGCCAGCCGCGCGACACGCTCCGGGTCCGCCGGAGTGTCCGCGCCCCCCAGCAGCGCCCGCGTCGTGGGCGCCGGGGCGATGCAGTCGCCATCGTCCGCGTGGGCGTCCCGCGTGAGCACCAGCGCGTGCTGCGTCGCCAGGCGAAGCGGACGCAGCGGCCAAAGGACCACAGTCAGGCCATCCTCGAGCACCTTGGCCTCGAAGGGCACGCGCGTCGGCGCCTCGCCGCCCAGGTCCCACAGTTGCCAGCCCGCGCTCGTCACGCTCTCCTCGGCCGTGCGCGGCGCGCCCGTGACCGGCCCCGTGAAGCGCAGCAGCACGCCGCCCATCACACCGAACCCCGACAGCGCGTTCAGCGACCGCAGGCTGTCGCGCACCAGCGTCGGCGAGGTCTCTACCCAAGGCGCCGAGGTCGGCGTGAGCTCCAGCCTTTGGCCGGTGGGGGATGAGTCGTCGGCTCGAGTGAGCAGGCCGTCCGGGAAGAAGTCCGGCTCCGTGGTGCTCGCCGGGTCCCAGCGATGCGCGACGGCGCCCGTGCAGAAGGCCGGGGTGGGGGGCGGCACGGTGGTGTCCGGGTTGGCGGGCGTGGCGTCGCGTGTATGGATGACCGCGTCCGGCTCGGCGTCCTGGGCTTCGGTTGCGGCGTCCGGGTCGTTGCTCGGTCCGGTCGACGCGTCGACCTCGGCCGTGGTGTCGGGCTCGGCGCCGCCCCCCGAGTCCCCGCACGCGGAGAGGGTCAAAGCGGCCAGGAGGGCGGTGGTTCGGAGGGTGGCGGTGTGCATGGCGCGGAGTTTGGCACGAAGCGGGGGGTGGGGTGGAGGCTTGATCGGGGCGGGGGGCTGCGGTTCGGGGTCGGGCGGGATCGCCGACTACCGCGAGGGCGAATTTTCGGGGTAGTCCGGGATGGCCGACTATGGCGAGGGCAAATTTTTGGTGTCGTCCGGGACGGCCCACTATGGCGGGGGGCGAATTTTCGCCCTCCGCCGGGATCGCCCACTACGGCGAGGACGAGTTTTCGCCCTCCGCCGGGATCGCCGACTAGCGCGAGGGCGAATTCTCGCCCTGCGCCGGGATCGCCGACTAGCGCGAGGGCGAATCTTCGCCCTCCGCCGGGATGTACGACCGGGCGCCTCCTTGAAACTTTGAACCGGGCGCCTCCTTGACACATTCCGGGGTCGGCAGGACTCGGTCCGGGTGCCTGGCTCACTCGGACCGGGACTCGACTACCACGGTCCGGCATCCTCTGAAATGGTGACCGGGTCGTTCGAGACGCGAACCGGGGGCCTCCTTGACACGGCCCGGAGTGGGGTCGACGCAGACCGGGCGTGACCACGACACGGACCGCTGGGGCCGAGTCACGTGCCAGCGCGCCGTTGACACCCCTGCGACGGGGGTCGAGGGATGTCGGGCGGGCTCGGGCAATGCGCTCGGTCGACCTGCCCCGCCGAGTTGGGGGTTCGCGGCCGCCCGGCCGGCCCGGCTCGGGACGGGGGTTTCATGGAAACGGTGCGTGTCCGGCGGAGCCGGGGCGGTTCAGACCGCCTCGGAGGTCATGTTCGGGTGGCGCCCCGCGAGTGGCGGGCGGTCCGAGAGCCCCGCCGGGCCGAGCGCCTCGAAGCGCCGCCTCCACGTGTAGCCCGTCTGCCGGCTGATGTTGAACCGCCGACACAGCGTGGCGAAGTCCTCCTCTCCGGATTCCAGCGCCACGATGAACTTCACTCTCTCCATCTCCTGATTCGTTTCCAGCCAGGGCATCCGCACCGTCGCATTCGAAGGGTGGTGCAACACGCTGCCTGAACCCGAAGTGCCAAGGAGGCGCCCGGTTCAAAGTGTCAGGGGAGCGCCCGGTTCATTCCGAAGTTAGTTCTGCGCGCCTCCCCGGGGGGCCGGGCAAGGTTCGACAGGTCGGCCTCGGGGCGACATCCGCACTGAGTGAGCCGGATCAGGCGCGTCTGCCGCCTCTGGGCGCTCCCGTGCTCGGTCGGGGGACTGCGGCTGGGCGGTCGCCCCGGGGCGACAGGCGATAGAGCGCGAAGCGGTCGGGGCCGAGGGTGTGGGGGAGGTTG
>CAINDO010000551.1 GCA_903847385.1 uncultured Myxococcales bacterium | reverse complement strand
GTCCGTGTCCGGGCCCGGCGGCGGCGGGCGCAGGGCGTCCGTGCCGGGGGGGCCGAACGGATCGGCGTCCGCGCCCGGGGCGGCGTCCGCCGCTGGCGCCTCGCTCGCGTCGAGGGCCTTCGTATCCAGCGTGCCCGAACTGCAGGCCGCCAACGCCGCGGCGCCCAGCAGGCGAGCGGCGGCCCCCGACCTCAAGGCGCGGCCTTGGCCGCCTGGCGCTTCTTCCAGGCCTTCACGCCCAGGATGCCGCCCACGACCAGCACGGCGGAGATGCCCACCACCCACGTCTGGTACTCCTTGGCCGTGTCCAGGATGGCGTGCCAGTTCTCGCCGAACAGCCAGCCCATGTAGATCCACACCGGCACGGAGATCAGCGCCGCCAGGAAGTCCATCAGCAGGAACCGCGTGAACGAGAAGTTGGCGATGCCGGCGGACAGGAACACGGCGCCGCGGATGCCGGCCACGAAGCGGCCGAAGAAGACCGTCCACATGCCGTACTTCTCGAAGAAGCCGTGCACTTTGGCGCGGCGCTCGTGCGTGATGAGCTTCGCCCACCGCGGGCTGACCTCGGAGGACGAGCCGATGCGCCGCCCGATGAAGTACAGGCACGAGTCGCCGAGCAGGATGAAGATCATGCTCAGCACGAAGTGCACGACGACGTTGATCTTGCCCGCGCCGGCCATGGCGCCGCCGAAGATGAGCGGGATGTCCTCGGGCAGCGGCACGCCGAGCCCGGCCAGCATCAGCCACACGCAGATGCCGATGTACGAGAACTCGTCGAGGTAGTGGATGAAGAAGTCCAAGGGGCGGGCTCTTTCGGTCAGAGATGCTGCATGAGCGCGGACTTGCGGTGCATCTCGCGCTCTTCGGGCGTGGGCCCCGGCGGGTTTCGGGCCAGGTCGAGGGCCTTGCGGCGCTCCTCGAGTTGGCCGAGGTAGGTCGTGATCGTCTCCCGACGATCCTTGCTGCGGTAGATCAGGCGCAGGAAACCCTTGCGACCGTTCACGGCGGGCTGCTGGTAAGCCTCGATCTCGGTGTCGCCGGCGTCGAACGTGTCCACCACCGGGGCGGCCGGGGACTCGGCGCCGCGGTGCTCCTTCGGCGCGCCGTACTTCGACTGCATCAGGTCGAGCAGCTCCGCCGCGGCCTCGCGCTGCGCGGCCTCGAAGAGCACGTTGACCTCTGCGCTCGTCAGGCGTTCGTCGAGAAAGTGCAGCACGACCTTCGCGTCCAGGTTGCCGAGTTCGACCCAGTAGTACCACGCCGAGAGCCGGGCCTTGGCAGGCGGCGCCTTCTGCAGACGCCGGATCTCGGCGGCGGGCTTCTTCTTCAACCGCGCGAGACGCACTTTCTCGTCCCGCTCGTCGCGCAGAAGCCGGGCCTCGGCGATGACGGTCTCGAGATCCGTGCGCGGCGTGAGCTTGCGGCCGTCGAGCTTCTTGGTGGCCGACTTGAGGCCCTCACCCCAATCGAAGGGGCCGTACCCGCCGGCCCACGCGGGGCCCGGCCCGAAAAGGGCGAGGGCGCTGGCAAAGACGAGGGCGAGGGCGAACCGGGACATGGTGCCGCATCTTCGGGACCTTTGCGCATCGGGGTCAATGCGATTGCGGCCGGCCGCGCGCCGCCGGTAGGGTGATGCCCATGCTACGCATCATCGGTCTGGTCGTTCTCCTGGCCGCCGCCTTCGGTGGGGGCTTCTTTTTCGGCGTCAAACACCGCAACGACGAGCTCATCCGCGATCCGGAGGCCCTGCTGGCGGCCTACAAAGAGGCCCTGAAGACCACGGCCTCGGACAAGATGGACAAGATCAAGAAGGTCATCCTGGAAGAGTGAGGGAGCGCGTCATGCGACAGAGCGCATTGTTCCTGGCCGGGGGGCTGCTCCTGGCGCTGGCGGGCTGCAAGGCCGAACCGGCAGACACCAGTTCATCGAGCACGGACGCCGGCACCCAGCGCCCGGACGCCAACCCGGACGACCAGGACAACGACGGCTACACCGTCGAAGCGGGCGACTGCGACGACACGACCGCCCGCGTGCGGCCCGGTCAGCGGGAGATCTGCGGGGACGACATCGACCAGGACTGCGACGGCGACGACCCGCCCTGCGACGACGACCGCGACGGCTTCACCGAGGACGAGGGCGACTGCGACGACACCACCTGGGCCATCCGCCCGGGCGCGCTGGAGACCTGCGACGACGGCGTGGACCAGGACTGCAACGGCGCGGACCTGCGCTGCAACCAGGTGGACAACGACGGCGACGGCTGGTCCGCCGCCGACGGGGACTGCGACGACACCAAGCTGTTCATCTACCCCGGCGCGCCCGACCGCTGCGGCGATGGCAACGACGACGACTGCGACGGCGCCGACGCGCTGTGTCCCGATCAGGACGCCGACGGCGATGGCATCGACGACGACGCGGATCTCTGCCCCTCGCAGGCGGATCCGTTCCAGTCGGACCTGGACGGCGACGGCGTGGGCGACTTCTGCGACAACTGCATCCAGACGGTGAACGCCGATCAGGCCGACGGCGATCTCAACGGCCTGGGGGACGCCTGCGACGGCGCCGTGGACGCCGACATGGACGGCTTCACCGGGGCGATGGGCGACTGCAACGACGACGACGAGGCCGCCTACCCCGGCGCGCCGGACCCCTGCGACGACGGCGTGGACCAGGACTGCAACGGTTTCCCGGACGACGGCTGCCCCTCGGACGTGCGCAGCCGCCTGATCGCCGTGCCCGCCGCGGAGTCGCTCCTGGGCAGCCAGGACGCCGTGGCCGGAGACTGCGGCGGCGACCCGGCCATGCGGGACGAGAACTGCGACGAGATCCCGCAGCGGCACGTGAACATCAGCGCGTTCGAGATGGAGATCACCGAGGTCAGCAACCGCCAGTACAAGGCCTGCGTGGACTTCGGCCGCTGCTCGGCGCCGTACACCTCGCCCAACCTGCCCTCGAGCGCCCACTACGCCGATCCGGCGTTCGCCACCCACCCCGTGGCCTTCGTGAGCCAGGCGCAGGCGGCGACCTACTGCGCCTTCGCCGGGCGTCGCCTGCCCACCGAGGCCGAGTGGGAGCGCGCCGCCCGCGGCGCCATGCCCCTGACCGCGCGCCGGTTCCCCTGGGGGGACGCCGTGCCCGACTGCGATCGCGCCAACCTGGGCCGCTGCCGCATGACCACCGAGCCCGTCGGCACGCGGGCGGGGGACGTGAATGATCTGGGCCTCAAGGACCTGGGCGGCAACCTGCGCGAGATCACCTCGGGCTTCTACGAGGCCAACTGGTACGGCACCATCGCCGAGGGCGCCCAGGACCCGCGGCCGCCCCAGATGCGCGGCGACCGGGACGTGATCTCCGTGCGCGGCGGGGCCTACGAGTCGCAGCCGGACTTCTCGACCATCACCTACCGCGGCTTCGGCGTGCTCATGGGGTCCCGGGACCGCCGGCCCGAGGTCGGGTTCCGATGCGTGCGCTGAGCGCGCTGGTCGGCTTCGCGGCGCTGCTGCCGGCGTGTGACGCCGACTCGGGAGATGTTTCGGCCGACGCTGCGCCCGCGCCCGACGCCGCGCCGCGACCCCCCGACGAGGACGTCCCGCCGCTGGACGGCATGCCGCCCCCGCCGGACCTGCGCATGAACCACGTGCGGGTCCGCGGCACCCACAACAGTTATCACGTGAAACCCGACAACATCCTGCCGGACTGGCAGTACGAGCATCTGCCCCTGGACCAACAGCTCGAGACGCAGCATGTGCGTCAGTTCGAGCTGGATGTGCACTTCAAGGACGACGGCTTCCACGTGTACCACCTGCCCGGGGTGGACGCCGGCTCGACCTGCGACCGCTTCGTGGACTGCCTGGCCGTGCTGCGCGGCTGGTCGGAGAGCCACCCGGGCCACGTGCCGATCATCGTGCTCGTGGAGCCCAAGGACGACGTCGACAACAACAAGATCAAGGACCACCTGCCCGAGCTCGAGGCCGAGATTCGGGGCGCGATCCCCGCGGATTGGCTGATCACGCCCGACGACGTGCGGGGCGACGCGCCGGACGTGCGCACGGCGGTGACGACCGTGGGCTGGCCGCGCCTGGAGGCGGTGCGGGGGCGCACGCTCTTCGTGCTGCTCGACCACGCCGAGACGCGGGACGCGCTGCTGGCGCTGCACCCGAAGACGGAGGGCAGCGTGTTCTTCGCCTCGGGGGACGAGGCCGAGCCGTCGTCCGCGTTCCTGCTGCTCGACGACGCGACCGGCGAAGAAGCCCGCATCGACGCCGCCGTGCGCGCGGGCTACATGGTCCGCACCATGGCCGGGGACGCCCCCGAAATCGAAGCCGCCCTGCGCGGCGGGGCCCACACGATCAGCACCGACTTCCCGATGGACGTGCCGATGGAGAACGACGGCGGGCCGGAGTGCAACCCGGTCACGGCGCCCGTTGACTGCGACGGGGCGCTGGTGGAGCCCGGGCTCAATCCGCGGTGATGGCGAAGTCCGCTTCCGCGAGCACGACGCCGCGGTAGCCCGTGGTGATGACCATCTTGTAGCGGCGCTCGGGCTCGAAGGTGTCCTTGTTCAGGGCGAAGTAGCTCGCCAGCACGCGCCCGCCCTTGCCCGCCGGGTAGATGGGGAAGTCCGCCTTGCGGTCGAGGCGCTCCGTGACGTCGTACACGGTGCCCTGGAGCTGCGTGACGTTGATCGGGTCGGCGAAGAAGGCCATGAACTCGAGCGGGATCTTGTCCCGGCCGGCGTACTTGAAGCCCTTGGTGTCCGACTTCTTCATGTGGGCGATGAAGGCGGCGTCGTTGGCGAAGCTCGCCGGGAACGGCCGCTCGCTCAGGATGATCCGGCCCTTCAGGGCGTCTTCGGGCTTCTTGCCCGCGGCGACGGCCGGGGCGACGGCCATGGACGTGAGCGCGATGCTCGCGGTGAGCAGGCGGGCGGCGAAGAAGACACCACGAAGCATGCGGACCTCTGCGTGAAGGGGAGCGGAATCAGGGACAGTACGAGTGCCGGGAGGGTAGCAGAGCGGATCGGCGCCGGAAAGTGGGGCGGTCGCGACCGCGGCGCTTCGTTCCGCCTTCTTTCGCTGGTCGGCACCGGGCGCTTCGACATCGCGCTCTCGGCGCCGCTCATCCTCGAGTACGAGGGCGTCGCCCATCGCATGCTCGCCGACTTGGGTCTCTCTGGGGACGACCTTTCGGACATCCTGGATTACCAGTGTTCCGTCGCCCTTCACCGCTCGATCTTCTCTCTGTGGCGCCCGACGCTGGTGGATCCCAGGGACGACATGGTGTTGGAGCTGGCGGTCGATGCGGGCGCGCCGGTGATCGTCACGTTCAGCGTCCGCGACTTCACGGGCGCAGACCGCTTCGGCGTCCGCGCCATCAACCCCGGTGAGTACCTGCAAGAGATCGGAGACATCCCATGAGCACGATCAGCGTCCGGCTCCCCGCGTCGCTCCACGCGGGCATCCGCGAGGCCGCCCGTCGGGAGGGCATCTCCATCAACCAGTTCATCGCGAGCGCCGCCGGCGAGAAGCTGGCCGCGTGGGCCACCGAGGACGACCTCGCGGCGCGCGCGGGCCGCGGTGACCGTGGGAAGTTCGAGGCCGCGCTCGGCCGCGTGTCCGACCGGGCACCGGATCCCGACGACGCGCTCTGACGCGGATGGGCGCGCCCTCGCCGCCCGGTCACATCAGGTGTCGGGGCGGCGGCCAGATTCGCCCGCAACCGGCTCTGTCCACCCCCATCGAGGTCGTGGTCGTCGGGGTGGCGAAGGGGGCAGACTCGTGGCGCATGCTCATCGACATCCCGCCCGCAGCGGACACAACCGACGGCCGTCGGTTTTTCGCGCAAGGCCACCGGGCCGGCGTCGCCCTGCCCGTGGGTCTCTTGCGCCACTTCCACGCCGGCCTCGTCGAGACCGCCGACGACGAGGCGTCCCGTTCAGCCGCCCAACTGCACGGCTTGCCGCAGCCACGCGTCGCTCTCCGTCGCCTTCACCAGGAAGTCTGCGACATCGGCGCGCGCGAACGCGGTGACGCTGTGGCCGCGGCTCAGCGCGGCCTGCACGGCGAGGGCGCCGGTGCCTTGGGACGCGCCGAGGACGAGGATGTTCATGGGGATTCCTTTCAGGCATGCGATTGCCGGACTTCCGGGATTTGGGGGACGCACGCGCTGGTTTTGGGCACGGGGCCGGGCGGCCCGTTGCGGCGCCCGGCCGCCGTGTCGTACCAGGATTCGTGGGTCGCCTACACCGCGACTTCTTCATGTGGGCGATGAAGGCGGCGTCGTTGGCGACGCTTGCGAACCCTGACCCTCGCCGCTGAGCGCCTCGACTGGACCACGATTTTCGCGGTGAGCCATGCGGATGGGCAACGAGCGGCTGCTGGGGCGAACGGGGCTGGCGGATGCCTTGCTGGAGCGCTTCGCCCTGTCCGAAGCGGTCCCCGCAGATCCGGCGATCGACGCTGAATTCTTCGGCGCGCTGCTCGGCGCCGCCACCCCGGCCACGGGCACGCGCGCCATCACCGCGCTGCGTGGCAGGCTCGAGAACGGCACGCTCCAGACCGGCGCGCGCACGCACGTCACGCTCGAAGGCGATGCGCGGTTCCTCGCCGGAGACGCCAAAGGCGCCGCCTCGCAGACGTGTATGGCAGCCGACTCACGACGAAAGTCTTTGAAGCCGCCGGAGAGCACGAGCTCGCCGAACGCCGCCACCGCATGTATGTCGACCTTTCACCCAAAGTGGCCACCGATGCCCACGCGATGTTGGCCAAGAAGCTCGCGCCCCGGGCCATCGCCGAAGCGCGCGGGCTCGCCGAGCTGTTCATCGCGAGGGAGACGCGCACCGACGCGCCCATCCCGCTCGTGGACGACATGAAAGCCATGCTGCGCGACCATCCCGCACCCACGCCCTGATCCGGCGGCGTCGTCGAGCCGGCTCGCTCACGCTCGCTCGAACGGTGGGATCAGTTGCAGCGACCCGTCGTGGAGTTGCAGTTCAGCGTGGACTGGGCGTAGCAGGAGTCGCCGGAATCCCAGAGCGGCTCGCCGATGGCGTAGCAGAACAAGCCCGGCTCGGAGGTCGTCAGGCCGACGCGACCCGGTTCGGGCCGGACCGTGAAGTACGGGGACGTGACGTCGCCGTCGTACACCGCGCGGTCCACCCAATGCCAGAGCCCGTCGTCGGCCTTGAGCATGAGCGCTTCGTACGTGATCGGGACCACGCGCGGCACGATGTCGTCGAAGTCGTACAATCCCGTCGAGACCGAGAACGGGTTCACGGCCCGCACCACGTCGCCCACGTCGTAGCGCCCCTGCTCGATGAACCCCCCGCCGCCGACGACGCGATACGAGAAGACCCACTCGGTCCCCTGGCGCTCCACACGGAACTGGAGGCCCTTGGGGCAGGGCACGGCGAAGTCGGTCTCGTTCCCGAACGGGGTGTCCAGCGAGCCATCGGGCCTCGGAATGAAGACCTGCGCCCAGACCGTCCCCGTGCAGGCGCTCGTCGAGCCCGTGTAGCCGTTGCCGACGTACATGCCGTTCTCGAGGTAGATGCCCGGCGTGACGTACAGGGCGTCGGCTTCATTGGCGAGCACGGGCTGACCGGGAAAGGAGATGACCACGGAGTAGCCGTCGAAGCGGGCGTCCTCGCCGCCGAGGTACGCGTCCGCGCCCCACTTGGGTTGGTAGTACGTGCCGTCCCCCCGGCCCTCCCACTCCAACGGTTCGTCGGCCTCCGGCCCGTAAACCGGGGTCCCCGGCGCGATCTGACACCCGTCGACGACGGGCCCGCAGGGGTCGGGCTCCGGCGATGGCTCCGTGGGCGGTGCGTTGGGCGTGCCGGCGTCCAGGGTCGGCGGTGAATCCGACGGCGAACCCGAGGGGGACGCCGTCGGCGCGCCGCTCGGCGGGGGCCCTGGGAGGTGGGCGCCGGAGTCGTCGGGGTCGGCCTGCACCTGGTCGGTCCCGGATTGCACGCTGGCGCAGGCAGCCAACGCACACCCGATGGCGAGCGCGCCGCGCTTGCCCCACGATGAATGGCGGGGATCTCGGGAAGTCATGCCCCGGGACTACCAGACTTCGGAGTCGGTCGCCAGTCGGCCGCGGGCCGATGCCCCATGAGATCAAGCGCCCCGCTCGCGGCCCGGGGCGCCACCGCCGAAACGCGCGCCCTCGCCGAGCTGTTCATCGCGAAGGAGACGCGCACCGATGCGCCCACCCCGCACCCACGCCCTGACCCGTCCGGTCGTCCTGGGAGTCGTCGACCCTGGCGGACAGGTCTTCTGGTGGCGTCTGCACCCGATCGGAAAAAGTTTTGCGCCCGTGTCGATCGGCGGGGGGCCTCGAGTGTCATCGTGAGGACCGAGCCGAAGGGGCTTCGGTCGGACGATCAAGAAAAGAGGACCCCTCATGACGACCGATGTGATTGACACCCCCCTTGCGGCGCCGCGAGCGCGCCTTCCCCTCTGGTACTGGACCGCGGCCGGCCTCGGCGTTGCGTGGAACGCCTTCGGGCTCGTGCGTTTTGTGGGCTCGGCGACGGCCAGCGAAGCGGACATGCTGGCGCACGGCCTGACCGCCGAACAGGCGGCGCTGTACGCCGGCTTGCCGGCCTGGATGGACGCGGCGTTCGCGATCGGCGTGTTCGGCGGGCTGATCGGGTGCATCCTGCTGCTCGCGCGCAGCCGGTTCGCCTTTTCGGTCGTCGCGGCGTCGCTCGCCGGTTACGCCGCGCTCTATGCGGGCGATCTCGCCTTGGGTGTGTTCACCGCCTTTGGCGCCGGCCAAGCCGTGATTCTCACCGTCGTGGTCGCCATTGCCGCGGCGCTCTTGTGGCTTGCGCATCACGCAATCGACAAGTCCTATTGCCGCTGAACTCGAGCACTCACCTCTGAAGAAAGGACCCAAGACCATGCAATACATGCTCATCCTCAACGAAACCTCGGAAGACTTCGCCAAGCGCAACCATCCCGAACACGCGCAGACCTATTGGGGCGCATGGAACGCCTTCATCGGCGCGATGGGCGCCGCCGGCGTGATCGTCAAGGGCGACGGCCTGCTCGGCCCCGAGACCGCCACCACGGTGCGCATCCGCGACGGCAAGCGGCAAATCCAGGATGGCCCCTTCGCCGATACCAAGGAACAGCTCGGTGGCTACTTCGTCATCGAGGCCCCCGATCTGGACGCGGCGATCGAATGGGCGCTGAAGGCGCCGAGCGCGGCGTACGCCTCGGTCGAGGTGCGCCCGGTGATGCCGCCCATGGCCGGCGCACCCGACGGAGCCGCCTGACATGAGCGCGGCGCTTGCTGCGGAAAGGGTGGCGCGCGCCTCCTACGGTCGTCTCGTCTCGCTTCTCGCCGCAAGCACCCGTGACATCGCCGCCGCGGAGGAGGCCCTCGCCGAAGCCTTTGCCGCGGCGCTTGCCGCCTGGCCGGCGCGGGGCGTTCCCGACAACCCGGAGGCATGGCTACTGACCACCGCGCGCAACTTCTGGCGCAATACCAGGCGCGCGCAAAACGTTCGCAGCGCCGCCCTCGACGAGATCGAGCGCCGCACCTTGGCACGTGCCGAAGGCGCGCCGCTCGAGGACAACCGGCTCGCGCTCCTCTTCGTCTGCGCCCACCCGGCGATCGACCCCACGATTCGAACGCCCTTGATGCTGCAGACAGTGCTCGGGCTCGATGCAGCCCGGATCGGCTCCGCCTTTGCGGTGTCGCCATCGGCGATGGCACAGCGGCTCGTGCGCGCCAAAATCAAGATCAAGGAGGCCGGGATCCGCTTCGAACTCCCGAATGCCGAAGATCTGCCCGACCGCCTGGCGGCGGTACTGGAGGCGGTCTACGGCGCCTTTGCCGCCGGCTGGGACGCCGTCGCCACAGAAGATCAGGGCCTCGAGGAGCTGGTGGACGAGTCGCTCTACCTCGGACGCTTGCTGGTCGAGCTTGCGCCGGCCGAGCCGGAGGCGAAGGGCCTGTTGGCCTTGATGCTCTATTGCGAGGCGCGGCGACCGGCCCGCTTCGATCGCGAAGGTCGTTTCGTTCCGCTGGCCGAGCAGGACGCGCGGCTGTGGAATCGCGACATGGTCATCGAGGCCGAAGCCTGGCTCGGCGCCGCGTCCCGCGAGGGGCGCTTCGGGCGCTTCCAATGCGAAGCGGCGATCCAGTCCGTACATGCGATCCGCGCCGTGACCGGCGTGCTCAACCATGCCGCGCTCGATACCCTCTATTCGCTGCTCGCCGCCCACGCGCCGACGCTCGGCGTGCTCGTCGCGCAGGCTGCGGCCAAGCTGGAGGCCGGAGACGCCGAGGCGGCGTTGGTGATCCTGGACTCGACGCCCATCGAAAGCCGTGCAACCTATCAGCCGTATTGGACGACGCGCTGGCGCTGCCTTGAAGTCTCCGGGCGCACCGAGGACGCCAAAGCGTCGCTCGAAAAGGCCATCGGCCTCACCGAGCACCCGGCTGTTCGTGCGTACCTGATGGCACAGCGGCCGAAGCGCGACGACGGAAGCGCTCGGACCTCTGCGTGAAGGGGGGCGGGATCAGGGAAAGCTGGTCACGGTCGATGCATGGTCACGCATGCGCGCCGGCGAGCGACGAGGTTCAGGGCGGCATCGTAGCGGCGGCCGCTACCCGCCCGCGCTCGGTCGCCCTCGATACACGACGGTATGCCCGCAGTGGTATCGCCCGGCAGAGTCACCGGCCCGCAGCGCCTTGACCTCGGCCCAGGCCTCGTCCCAGCCCATCTCCGGCGTGAGCGGCACGCGGCCGCCGTCGGCGCCGGCCTTTGACCGCAAGACGCGCCAGATGGGCAGCTCCGTCGCGGCAAGGGAGTCGAAGTAGGCGTCGAGGAAGCGGCTGAACCATGAACAGTCCATGCCCATCGAGCCGGGAGGCACGGCGTCGTGCGGCAGGTTCACGAGCCCCCAGGGCCGCCCGGGGCCGAACCCGGCGTCGCAAAACGCGATGCCCGTGGCCGACTGTGGGTGCTCCAGCACACTCCAGCAGGTGTACTGCTCGTCCTCTTCGCCGTAGTCCCAGTCCCGGAGCACGGGGACCGGCTCGACGAGCAGGTCACGGACGTGTGCGGCGACCCGCGCGTCGTCGAGGTCGACGAGCTCGGCGTCGATGAGGGCTCGGAGGCGGGGGGCGGTCTCGGGCATGCCGAAACATGATGCGCGCGACCAGCGGTGCGGCGCCAGGAACCGTCACAGCGTCTGCGAGGCGTCGATGTCGATGAGCAGGGCGGCGTGGTCGGAGAGCGCGAGCGGGCC
The DNA here is from genome assembly GCA_903847385.1 of uncultured Myxococcales bacterium. Taxonomy (GTDB): domain Bacteria; phylum Myxococcota_A; class Bradymonadia; order UBA7976; family UBA1532; genus CAINDO01. The sequence goes on along the minus strand of CAINDO010000551.1, from coordinate 11,404 downwards.
CCGGCCGCCGAGTTGGTGGCCGTCGACCGTGGTCACGTAGCGCGCGGCGGTCACGGCGAAGTGTGGCGTGACGAAGGCGTGGTCGAGCCGTCGGGCCGCGCCGCCGGGGCCCCAGTAGCTGTCGCCCTCGGCCGGCAGGGCGTGCTGCCAGCCCCGCTCGACGAGCATGCCGAGCCGGTCGCCGCACCGGGCCCGGGGATAGGCCGGGTCCGTGTTCAGGTCGCCCAGGATCACGAACGGACGGTTCCGGGCGGCGTTGGCGGTCTCCAGGATCCAGTCCCAGCACGCGCGCCTGAGCGCGGGCTTCCGGCTGTAGTCGGGCAGTCGCATCCCCAGGACGTCCACGCCGAGGGTGGCCGACCGGACGTGCAGCGCATTCGACGGCACCGACGCGGCGATGGGCGGTGCCACGATGTCACCGCGCTCGAGGGGGGCCCGCGCCGCGATCAACACATGGTTCTCGCCCGGCGCCAGCACCGACGACACGTGGTGGCCGAGCCCGGCGGCGGACAGCGCGTCGATGAAACTCGCCCGCGTCGGGCCGTGGACATACTCGGTCAGGACCACCAGATCCGCTTCGAGGGCGGCGAGCGCATCGACGAGCGCGGGTGGGATCCGCTTCTCCCGCGTTCGGTGGTTGATGTTCCAGTGGACCAGGCGCATGGCGATCACCCTGAAAGTCGAGCGGAGGATACTCGCTCGGCTCTCTCAAGGCGAGTCGAGCGGGTAGTCGTGCGCCAGGCGGATCACTTCTTCGCAGGGGCGACACATCGCGTTGGGCAGGCCGGAGTTCCGGCGCGTGCGCCCCGCGACGGCTTTGAAGACGGGTCCGCTCTCGGTCTCGTCGCAGGCCAGGCAGGGGTTGAGGCCACCGTCGGGCAGGTGGTAGGGCCGGTCGAGCCACGCGAGACAGAGCGCGCCGCAGCGCTGGCGGGTGTGTTCGGTGTTGTACGCCCAGATCGTGGCGCAGGGTGCCGTGAACCCGAGCCCTTCGAGGCAGCCCACCAGACCCTCGAAGTCGCTCAGGTTCGACAGACCGCAGGCCCGCACCGGGCCCGTGAGGTCGGGCTGGTCGATGTAGGTGGCCAGGTCGGTGAGGGAGGAGCACAGGCCGCAGGCGCCGGCATGCGTAGGCACGGCGCCGTCCGCCCGGGCGGCGTCCTCGGCCGGATAGGTCGCCGCGCGGTAGCCGCCCGCCTCGAATCGCAGCGCGCAGACCGTGCCCGGCGCGGGGTCCGCGGGCGCATCCGGGGTGGCGTAGGGGTCGCTCGCCGGCGCGCCGGGCGCGTCGAGCCAGACCGCACTTCGCAAAGCGGCGAGCGCGGCGGCGTCGAAGGTGCGCGGCCGATAGACGGAGGGGCCGCACGCGCACAGGGGCACACAGGCCGAGTCATCCAGTCCGGTGTGTTCGTTGGGCGTGCCGAAGAGATGGTCGCAGGTCGGCGGCGGGGCGGACGCGTCGGCGGGGGCGGGGATGTGTGCATCCACGGGGGCGGACAGGGCGCGGTCCGGCGAGGGAGCGGCGTCGGGGGAGTCGGCGGCCGCGTCCGGTTGGCACGCGGCGGCGAAGAAAGGGAAGATCAGGACGGGCAGCGTTCGGAGCGCGGTGGGCATAGCGCCAGCGAAACACACGCGTCGCGCCGACTCCACCGAATCCGCGCGCCGAGCGGCGCACAGCCCCCTCAGGGGTTGCCGGTCCGCACGGCGTAGAAGCCATCGCCGGCGATCACGCCCCGCTGCCAGCTCAGCATGCGGCCCGTGTAATAGGTCGAGGGCACGAGGCCGGGAATGTCGATGACCACCTGGGCGCTGCCGCTGCGGGCGACGAAGAGCGTGAAGGCGCGGGCGGCGGCGCCGGTGCGGGTGTAGCTGCAGGTCAGGCCGGCCCAGGTGGCGCGCTGCGCGGCGGGCACGGCGGCGTCGTTGCGCGCGGTGCAGCGGAAGGTCGCCGCCTCGGCCTCGGCCTGGAGGCGCCACGTGCCCAGGTACTGCTCCGGGGCCCAGACCTGCGCGTTGTTGAACACGGGCGCCAGCGCGCCGTCCTTGCGGGCGTAGCCGCCGTAGGCCACCACGGGGATGTCGCCCACGTTGTCCTGGTGGTAACCGGCCATCTCGCGACGGTTCGGCAGCATCGTGTAGTGGAAGATGCGGCCCACGGGCAGATCCTCGCCGCGCATGTCCCACCGCATGTTCGGCTCGCCGGACTTGAACCAGAAGGTGAGGTCGTTGCCCGACACATAGCCGTTCACGCGGTGCATGACACCGGCGCTGTCACGAAACGTCCCCAGGCGCCGGTCGGTGATGGCCACGCCGTACTGCGTGAACACCGCCTGGTTGAGCCCCGGCAGGTGCGTGATGTCCAGCGTGCCGCTGAAGCCGTCGAAGCGCAGCGTCCAGCGGCCGTAGAACTGGGCCTCGGTCCACACACGGGGCGCCGCCACGGAGGTGATCGCCGCGCCGGTGGCGCCGTAGGTGCGCACGTAGTCGTAGCCGATGCGGGTGAAGCCGTTGTCACCCGGATACTGGCTGATCCTCCACGAGTTCTTGACCATGAAGTACTGCTGGTTGGGATCGGCCGATGAACGGTCGTAACCGACGATCAGCATCGTATGGCTGCCGACCGGGGCGAGCGCGTTGGCGTGCCAGATGCCCGCCGGCCGGGTGCCGCCGAGGTTGAACGTCCAGATCACCTCGCGGTTCGCCCGGAGCGACGCCTCGATGGCCGCCGGATCGTTGCCGGCGAAGGTCGTGTACCCGGTGACGCGGTAGGACTGCGGCGCGGTCAGTGCCGCGAAAGGCAGGTTGCGCTCGTCGAGGTTCCAGGTGTTGGCCGTCCACTGGGACGTGTTGTTCCACGGGTAGCCGGCGACGTTCCAGAAGGACGCAAAGGTGGAACGGTACGGCAGGCGGTCCTCCGTCGGGATCGCGATGCCCTGCGAGAGGACCAGCGGATCCACGCCGCCGCCCGTGTACCCGTACTGATTCTCGACGCGATCTGCGCCCCCGGGGCCGATCGCGGTCGCCAGGTCCGCGGGGTTGTTCCAGTTGGGGTGCAGCCAGTTCAGCTTGGCCATGTAGGCGGCGAAGTCCTCGGAGAGGTCGAGCACGCCGTACCCGGCCCGGCGGTAGGCGGCCTCCAGGGCGCCGACGGTGGCGAAGGCGGAGCAGGTGTTCCGCTCGTCCCCCTGGTCCTTGATGGAGGTCTGGTTGGGCCGGAGGTCGACGCGCGTCTGGGCGGCGGCGAGCGCGGGCAGACACAGGCAGAGCAGGGCGGCGGCCAGGCGGCGCAGGGTCACGGTCATCGGTCGGGGTCCGTTCTGTTGTGGGGGCATCCGCTTGCCCCACCGGCTCTACGCAGTTCCCGGGCGGGTTCTTTTCTGCCCCGACGATTTTCCGGGCGGCGTGGCGTCGGGAGGCTCGCCGCCAACCTGTGGCTGCCCCGCCCCGGCGCCCCACGCGTCCAGGCTTGACGCCGGCGCGCCCCGCGTCCGAAGGTGCGCCGGATGCGCGCCTTTCTCCATGCGTTCGGCCTGTGCGGGCTCCTCGGGGGCCTGTTGGCCGGGGTGTACGACGCCCTCGCCGTGACGACGGACGCGGCCGGCGGCGGCGCCTTCGTGCGCCTCTTGGCGGGCACCGTGGGGGCGAACGCGCTGGTGGGCGCGCTGGCGGGGCTGATGGTGGGCCTGCTGGCGCCGGGTGTGCCCGAGCACCTGGGGGCCGGCGGCCTGCTGCTCACACTGCGGCGGCGCTTCTGGCCCGGGCCGGATGGGCCCCTCCAGGAGCGCTCGTTCACCACGGCCACGTTGGCGACGGCCTTCGTCGTGTTCGTGGCGCTCTTCACTTTCATGAGCCGTTTCGCGGAGTTGGCGCTCTCCCGCGTGCAGTCGGCCACGATGCTGGCGCTGCTGGTCACCATCGTGTCGGTCGTGCTCCTCACGGGCGGCGTGGCGGTCGCGGCGCCCACCCGGGCGGTGCTGGCGCGCGTGCTGGAGCGCATCGTGCGGCGCTTTCCGCGCACGTCGCCGCTGTTCCACCCGCTCACGGCCGCGGCGGTGGTCGCGCTGGCGTCCGTGATGCGCTTCTTCGGCTGGCAGGCGCGCGAGGCCGAGACCTGGGACGCCCTGGATCTGCGCGCCCCGGCGGCGCTGTTGCTGCTCGCGCTCGTTCTCGTGGGCGGCGGGGCGATCGTCCGGCGGCGGGTGTACGACGTGGCCAACGGGCGCTTCTGGGGCACGCTGATCGGCGGGCCGTTGCTGGCCGCCGCGCTACTGGCCTGGGGCCTGGGCACGGAGCTCTCGCTCAACGCGCTGGGCACGGCCACCGGGTCCACGCGCTTCGTGCTCAAGGTGCTGCGCGTGCCCTTCGACCGGGACGGCGACGGCTTCGCGGCGGTCCTGGGGGGCGGCGACTGCGACGACGCCGAGGCCGGTGTGCACCCGGGGGCGGTGGACGTGGCCGGCAACGGCCTGGATGAAGACTGCGACGGCGAGGACTCGAAGGTCTCACGCCCACCGGCGGGGGGGGCCGAAAACGGCGGAGTGGCGGAAGACTCCGGCCACGCCGAGGGCGGTGAGCGCCTGAACGTGCTGCTGATCACGGTGGATTCGCTCCGCGCGGACCACCTGCACGCCGCCGGCTACCCGGTGGAGACCTCGCCCAACCTGGACAAGCTGGCCGCCGAGTCCGTGGTCTTCACACAGGCGCACAGCACGTCGTCCAAGACGCCCACGGCCATGCCCTCGCTGCTCACGGGCCGCTACCCCGGCGAGCTGATCCGCGATGCCGAGCACTTCGCCACCTACGGCCCGGACAACATCTTCCTGGCCGAACTGCTGCACGAGAAGGGCTGGACCACCTCGGCCTACCCGAGCCACTGGTACTTTCTCTCGCGCTACGGGCTGGGGCAGGGCTTCGAGACGTGGCAGCCCTACATGGTCAGCGAGCGCAAGATGGAGAAGGTGCCCACGGCCGAGCCCGTGGTCGTCGCGGCCATCAAACACCTGGAGAACGTGCTGCTGCCCAACCCGGAGAAGCCGTGGTTCCTGTGGGTGCACCTGCTCGACCCGCACAAGAACTACATCGAGCACGAGGGCATCCCGACCTTCGGCGACATGGAGGAGCCCATCAACCGCTACGACCACGAGATCCGCTACGTGGACACGTGGGTGGGGCAGCTCCTGGACACGCTCGCGCGCCGGCCGGACCACGACCGGACGCTGATCGTGTTCACCTCGGACCACGGCGAGGCGTTCGGCGAGCACGGCTACAAGTTCCACGGCTTCGGGCTGCACGAGCACCAGCTGCGCGTGCCGCTCATGTTCCGGCTGCCCAAGGTGTTCCACCGCACCGTGGACACGCCCGTGAGCCTGGTCGATGTCGTGCCGACGCTGCTGGCGCTGCTGCACGTCGCCCCGGATCCGGGCATGGCCCTGCGCGGCCGCAGCTTGGCGCCCGCCCTGCGCGGGGACGCCCTGGAGGACACGCCGCTCTACGCCGAGTCCCCCGTGGGCCCCTACAACCCCGAGCGCGCGGCCTACATCGAGATGCCGTGGAAGCTGCTCTACGACGCCGAGGGCGACCTGTATCAGCTCTTCCGGCTCGACCAGGACCCCGGCGAGAAGGACGACCGCTACCGCGCCGAGCCCGAGCCGGCGCTGCACATGCGCGATGCGATGAAACGGTTCCGGTCGGAGCGCCTGAGCCTGCGCGGGGCCGAGGCGCTGGCCGCACCGAGCGGGCCGCCGGATCCCCATGGCCACTGAGTCGCCGTCCCCGCGGCGTGTGGGCGAGGGCCTGTTGAACGTCTTTCTGGGCGGCATCGTGCTGGCCGCGGTGTTCATCCTGGCGGCGCGGCTGTCGTGGTTCGCCGAGCTGTTCACGCACTTCCGGGCGCAGGGGGCCGTCGGCGGGCTGCTGCTGGCGCTGGCCTTCGGGCTGCTTCGCGCGCCGAAACGCGCCGCGGTGGCCGGCGCGCTGGCCTTGGGGCACGTGGTCGCCGTGGCGCCGGCCTACGTGCCGGGCACCCCTGTGGGGGATTCCATAGTGGGCGGCCTGCCCCGCTTCCGGTTGGTGTCGGCCAACGTGCTCACCGAGAACGACGCCCACGACGCATTTCTTTCACTTCTCCGCGCGGAGGCGCCGGACGTGATCATGGTGGTGGAGGTGGGGCACCACTGGGCGGCGGCGCTGGCGACGCTCGCGGATGTCTACCCCGTGCACGTGTTCGCCCCGCGCGAGGACAACTTCGGCGTGGCGGTTCTGGCGCGGGACCCGCGCACGCTGGCGTCGATCCTGACCTGCGGCCCGGCGGGCGTGCCCTCGGCGCAGGTGCGGCTGCCCGTGGGCGAGGGGTTCGTCTCGCTGCTGATGACCCACCCCATCCCGCCCATCGGCCGGGGCGCGGCCGCGGATCGCGACGCGCAACTGCTCGATTGCGCGAAGGTGCTCGCCGCGTCGGGCGGACCCCGCGTGTTCGCCGGCGACTTCAACGCGACGCCGTGGTCGCCCATCTTCGGCGACCTGCGCGCGGCCTCGGGCCTGCTCGACAGCCGCGACGGCTTCGGCCTGCAGGCGAGCTGGATGGTCGGGTTTCCGCCGTTCGCCATCCCCATCGACCACGTCTTCCACAGCCCGGATCTGGCCGTGCTCGACCGCCGCGTGGGCCCGGAAATCGGATCCGACCACCGCCCGATCATCACGGATTTCGCGCTTCTGCCGGGGTCGCCGTAGACTGCGCGGCGATGGAGTACTTCCGCCTGCGCCCCTCCGACATCGAACCCGATGTCGTCGAACAAGCCCCCAGCAACCGCGCCGGCGACCTGGTCTTCGTCCTGCTGCACGACATGGCCAACGCCCGGTCGCTCGCGCTCGGCGAGCTGCCCGGGCGCCGGCGCATGGAGGACCTCAACGTCCGCGTCGAGGACTGCGACACGCTCGGCGGCAACCTGGCGGCCATCGCCGCGCAGGGCCCGCAGACGGCCGAGGACCGCGAGATCCTGTGTTTCTACTTCGCGCTCGGCCTGAAGGGGCGGCTGCACGGGGCCACGGGGCCGCGGCGGCAGCGCACCCTGGTCACGCTGCGCGAGACGCTCGACTTCCTCTCGGGCGTGTTCGGGCCGCGCATTCTCGCGAACGTCGAGATCCTGGCGCGGGACGAGCGGCAGATGCTCTGGGACCTGCTCGGCGGCACGATGCTGGCGCTGGCCCGCGAGCAGATGGTCCCCGGTGTGGAGCTCTCCGGCGCGCTCATGCGCTGGGCGGGCCTGTTCGCCCTGGCGCCGCGCACGGACCGCCTGCTGGTCGCGCGCTCCATCGTGTCCGGCGGCGCCACGCCCTCGGGCCGGCTGACGCTCATCGGCATCCTCGACCCCGTGGCCGACGCCGACATGCTCGCCCGCGCGGTCATCCCCCGGCCCCTCGGCGAGACCGAGTTCGGCGCCAACCTGGCCGACCTCGAGGGCCCCGAGCCCGAGTTCGACGCGTCGCTGGTCGATCCCGAGGCCGACGACGACGACGCCGCGGTCGCCAGCGTCGAGCTCTCCGCCGCCGAGGCCCTGCTCCCGGCCCCGTCCGAGTCCGAGCTGGCCGACGCCGCCGCCGCGCCCGTCGCCCCCGCCGCGCCGACGTTCGAGGTCAGCGGCCGCGCCGTGCCCATGCGCTCCCCCGGGCGCCGCTTGCTGGCGCGCATGACCGGCTGGGCCGTGGCCGAGCGTCTGGGGCAGGCGTTCCTGGCGGTGTTCCTGGGGGTGCACCGCGACGGCCACCTGCGCCTGACCCGCGCCGGTCTGGTCTACGACGAGACGCTCTGGCTCCTGGGCCGCCCCGCCCGCGAGCGCACCGTGGCCATCCCCATGGAGTCCATGGCCGCGCGCCTGGACCGCCGGCACAACCTGGGCACGCTGCTGCTCGGGCTCGGCGCCGCGGTGGTGGGCGCGTTCCTGGGCACGCTCTGGGCGCTGGACGGCCTGCGCACGGGCTACTGGCCGCTGTTCCTGCTGGCCGGCGCCGTCGTCACGGGCGGCCTGGTGGTCGACCTGCTGGTGTTCCGGTTGACGGGGCGCTTGCGCGGACGCTCCCAATTGGTGCTCGATGGCGGCGAGGGCACGCGGATTCGTCTCGACGGCGTGCGCCGCGCCGAGGCCGAGGCGCTGCTGTCGGCCCTGGCCGGCCCCTCGCGTTTCCAGACCCCCGCAGCCCCGAGCCCGAGCCGACTTTGACGCCCTCGCCCCGCCGCCGCGCCTCGCCCTGGTCGCCCTTCGCCCTCGCGGTGGGGGTGGCGGTGATGGTGCCGTGCGCCGCGCACGCCCAGGCGGACGAGGCCGGCAGCGACGGCGAAGCCCTGCCCGTGGACGACGAGTCGCTGATCGAGCGCACGCACGGCGGCGACGCCGCGGCCGACAGCGGCGTCGAGGCCATCCCCGAGAAGGCCTCGCGGGCGTCCAACTACCAGGGCCGCATCCGCTCGGAGTACGCCGAGGTCATGGCCGGCCCCGGGGCCGCCTACCTGGGACGCGGCCGCGTGTATCAGAACGACACGGTGCGCATCGTGCGGCGCAACGAGGGCGGCGACTGGCTCGAGATCGACGGCAACGGCGTGCGGGGCTGGGTCCGCACGCGGTACGTGGAGATCACGCGCGCCGCGGCCGTCGCGGGCGCCGGCGGGGCCGTGGACGCGGGCCGCGACCGCCGCCAGACCAACTACGCCTACGACAAGAAAGGCCGCCGGCTGCGGCCGGACGGCACCCCCGTCGGCTCCGGAGAAGGCGCCGGGGATTCGGACGAGACGCCGGACGAGGCAAGCGAAGACGACGGCGAGGTCGCCGAGCCCGCGCCCGAGCCCGCCGCGTCCACCCGCGCCGGTCTGGGCCTCGCGCCGTTCGTCGGCGTCGGGGTCGGGCAGGTGCGCCGTGTCTTCGACAGCAACGTCGAGGGCGAGTCCACGCTGAAACATCAGACGGCGCAGCCCAAGGGCCTGGCGCTCTCGCTCGGCCTGGACTGGGACGCCCTGAAGTACCTGCGCGTCGGCGCGCGCTTCGACGGCGTGTTCCTGGGGTCCACGGACATCCCGGCCAACGCGGCGCTGGGCTTCGACAAGCCCGTGACGCTGGACATCTCCAGCTGGCAGGCGGGCCTGGACGCGCTCGGCCGCTACCCGCTCGGCCCGGCCTGGGTGGGCGGCTACGCGGGCCTGCGCCTGTTCCGCCAGAACTACCAGGAGACGAAGCAGTACCCGCTCTTCCTGACCAATACGCTGTGGTCGGCCGCCTTCGGCGGCGCCGCCGGGGTCGACCTGCCCGTCGGCTTCGTGGCCGCGGCGCGCGGCGGGTATTGCCTGCCCCTGTCGTTGAGTCAGGACCCGGCGAACGCCGGCAAGATGACCGGCGGGTCGGGGTTCGAGGTCGGCGCGATGGCGGGCTGGCGGGTGCACCCCAAGGTCGCCGTCACCGCAGAACTGTTCTTCGCCCGGTCCAAGCTGGAGTTCGGCGGTGAGTCGAGCCAATCTCAGACCTTCGACGACGCATCGGGAAGGGAGCCCATCGGCTATGACCAGGCGCGCGAGACGGACACGATCCAAGGCCTCACCCTGGGCGCGCGTGGCGCGTTCTGAGGCCGTCGTCGGCCTTCTGGCCGCGCTGGCCCTGGCCGCCTGCACGGACTCCCTGAGCGGCCGCAAGCCCGACGGCGACGCCGGCGCGGGCGGCGCGACCGCCGACCTCGGCTTCGGGGGCACGCCGATGGTCGACATCGGCACGGGCGGCGCGCCCGTCGCCGACGCGCAGGTCGGACCGCCCCCCGGCGACGCGGCGGTCACGCCCCCGCCCGGCGACGCGAGCGTGAAGCCCGACGGCTCGAACGTGAGGCCGACCGACGCGTTGCCGACCGACGACGCTGCGGTCGTGAACCCGCCGGACCCGGACGCGGCGGTCGTGGACCCGCCGGACCCGGACGCCGTGCCTGCGGGCGACGCGGCCGCGGGCGACGCGGTCGTCGTGAACCCGCCGGACGCGGTCTTCGCGGGCGACGCGGTCGTCGTGAACCCGCCGGACCCGGACGCGGTGCCCGCGGGCGACGCGGTCGTCGTGAACCCGCCCGACCCGGACGCGGTCGTCGGGGATGCCGCGATCGTGAACCCCCCCGACCCGGACGCCGCCGTCGTGGACCCCCCCGACCCGCCCGCCGTCGACCCGGCGGGCGCGGGGCCCCTGGGCAGCCGCGCGGCGCAGGTACGGCTCGAGCTCCCCGGCGGGGGCATCTTCCCGCGCCGCGTGGACGTCTTCGTCCACCGTCCGAACGATCCCGCGGGCGCGCCATACCCGCTGATCGTCCTGAGCCATGGCTTCCAGCTCGCCGGCGACGACTACACCAGCTACGCCGAGCGCTGGGCCTCGCACGGGTTCGTGGTCGTGGCGGCCACCTACGACGGCGGCCTCTCCACGCGCACGCACGCCGAGCTCGCCGAGGACTTTGTTTCGATGGTGGACTGGACGCTGGCCCAGAACGCCGATCCCGGCGCAGACCTGTTCCACTGGGTCGACCCGGAGCACATCGGCGCGGCGGGCCACTCGCGGGGCGGCAAGCAGTCGTTCTTCGGGGCCCTGGTGGACGCCCGCGTCGACGCTGTGTTCGGCCTGGACCCCGTGGACTCGGGCCCGCCCTTCGGCGGCAACGCCCGGGACTACCCGAGCCTCGCGCCCGAGCGCATGGGCGAGCTGCACATCCCCATCGCGGTGGTCGGCTCCGAGCGCGGGCCCCAGGGCGCCGTGCCCTGCGCCCCCGGCGACGACAACTGGGACGAGTATTACAACGCCGCCAACAGCCCGGCCTACGCGTGGCTCATCGCGGGGTCGGGGCACATGGACTTCCAGGACGCCTGCGGCCTGGCCTGCCTCGCCTGCACCGGCGGCGACGACCCCGGGTTCACCCGCGAATTCTCCCGCACGACGAGCACGGCGTTCTTCCGCTACTTCCTCTACGGCGAGGCGGCCTATGGCCCCTGGCTGGACGGCCCGGCGGCCCTCGCCGACGCCCGCGTCGAGGTCCTCTCCAAGTAGCGCCCCGCGCGTGTGCTGGGTCAAGGCAATGGGGGTCGACGAGGGGTAGGGTGCGGCCCACGGAGTCCCCATGCCCGTCCCGCGTGTTGGTCGAAGTGTCTCTCTCTCCTGCGCCCTCCTCGCCGCCGCCCTGCTGACGACCGCCTGCGACGATTCACTGAGCTCGCGCCTGCGCACGCCGGATGCCCGGCCGCCGGCCTCGGACGCCACGCCCCCGGCCCCGGACGCCGCCGACGCCCTGGTTCCGACGCCGGACGTGGCGCCGCCTGAACCGCCGACGCCGGATGCCGCCCCCCCGCCGGACGCCGCCCCGCCGGCCATTGATGCCGCGCCCCCGACGCCCGACGCCGCCC
>CAINDO010000550.1 GCA_903847385.1 uncultured Myxococcales bacterium | reverse complement strand
GCGGCACGACCGGCGGCGACACGGGCGGCAGCGGCGGCGCCGGCGGCACGGGCGGCAGCGGCGGCGCCGGCGGCGCCGTCGTGCCCTTCACGCACCGGCTCGAGCTCATCACGGACGGCAACGATGTGTCCGACGGTTCGACGTACTTCGTCCCGCTGAACGCGCCGGGTCAGAAGACGCCGCTCTTCTCGGACCTGCGCCAGACCTTCACGCTCATCAACCGCGGCGACGCGGCCATCACGCTGCAGGCGATCCGCGCCACGCACCGGGCCGGTCAGCCGGACGACGAGTTCCGCATCCTCGACCACCGCGACCTGGCCAACCCGCCCCTGGACGCCGCGGGCATCACCGTCGCGCCGGGCGAGAACTTCGAGTTCATCGTCGAGTTCTACCCGATGGTCGGCGAGCGACGAGAGGCCGACATCGAGATCGACTACGGCGCGGCGGAACCCTTCGGCTTCACCGTGGCCGGCGAGGGCCGCCCGGACGGCACCCACCTGTACCAGTTCGACCGTCAGCGCTGGCAACTGGCGCTCGGCGGCGACATCACTCGCGAGATGATCACCGGCATGGCGCTCGACGCGGCGCAGAACGTGTACCTGAGCGGCCACGTCACGCAGATCCGCGACCGCTTCGCCACGGACCTCTTCATCGCCAAGTTCTCCCCCGACGGCACCCTGCTCTGGAACAAACTCTGGAGCGGCGCGTTCCGGGATCGTCAGCCCGATCCGGGGCAGAACGGCGAGTCCGGGGGCAGCGCCGACGCCCTGCGCATCGGTCCCGACGGGTTCCTCTACCTCGTCGGCAGCCACAGCGACGCGCAGCAGAACAACCCGCAGACCAGCCACGCGCTCGCGCTCAAGCTCGACCCGACCAACGGCGCCGTCGTGTGGCAGAAGACCTGGGGTCCCAACGCCGAGGCCTACGCGCTCGACGTGACCGCGAACCGGGTCACCGTCGTCGGGACGATGCAGAGCGACAACGAGATGTTCGTGCTCTCGCTCGCCCCGGCGGACGGCGCATTCGTCTGGGCGAAGAAGCTCGACCCCGTGCCCGGGAGCCAGGACCGCGCCTACACCGTGCGGGTCCGCGACGGCAAGGCGTGGATCGGCGGCCTCACCAACGGTCGCGGCTTCGTGGGTCGCGTCGACGACGCCGAAACGGCCGCACCGACGATCGGCTTCGCCGCCCGCCTCGACATGGGCGTGGGCTCCAACGTCAACACGCTCGACGTGGACGCCGAGGGCAACGTGTACCTCGGCTGCGACCGTCGCGGTGCGCAGACCTACGTGAGCGCAATGCGCCTGAGCCCCGACGGTCAGGTGCAATGGGCCAAGACCTACAACGAGGCGGACAACAACGACTCGAACAACACCCACGTCGTCCGCCTGAACGGTGACCAGGTGCTGATCGGCGGCCGCGTGCACGAGGAGGAGTTCGACGGTCAGATGGGCGACGCGCTGCTGCTGCGGCTCGACCGCGCCACGGGCGCCTACGTGGACTCGGCCTTCTACTTCGGCGGCAAGGGCGCCGAGGAGCTCACGGAGCACCGGGTGAAGGGCATCGGCGCGGCGGCGGACGGCACGCTCTACCTGGTCGGGCAGGCCTACACCGCGAACCTGAACTTCACACAGTACTGGGGTCACTGGTACGAAGGGCGCGCCGCGCTCACGGACTTCATCGTGGGCCCCGTCGCCGGGAACGGCGGGCTCGGGTACCAGATGAGCGACCTGCCCGGCCTCGCGCTGGCCGCGCCGCAGGGCAATCAGCAGTTCCGCGACGCCGCCCAGGTCATTGGCTCGCAGACCGGCCAGCCCACGTTGCAGGCGTACATCGACGTGCCCATGGCCGACCCGCTCGAGGCGCGGACGGGCATCATGTCCGTGGGGCCGCTCAAGGCCAACCGCGACGACTGCGACGGTCGCGGCGGCGCCGACTGCTTCGAAACGGGCGCCGCCGACGCGGACGTGTTCGTGATGAAGTTCGGCGAGGCGGGGGCCGAACCACCGCCCCCGCCACCGCCGCCGCCGCCTCCGCCGCCGGCCGGCTGCGCCCAGGACGCCGACTGCCCCGCCGGGCAGACCTGCAACGTCCGCACCGGCGAGTGCGTCGCCGCTCCGCCTCCGCCGCCGCCGCCTGCGGGCGCCTGCCCGGTCGGCACGACGCTGCTCGACGCGGCGGTCGATGGCGTCTCCAACGCCGGCGTGGTTCAGGTCTCCGGCCGCGTGCCCGCCGCCGGGCTGACGCAGGGCACCTGCGGCGGTGGTGGCGCCGAGCTCGTCGTGCAGTTCACCGCGGCCGCCGACGGGCAATACACCTTCACCACGGACGGCAGCGCGGCGGACACGGTCCTGTACGTCCGCGAGGCTTGCGCTGAGGACGCCGCCGAGCTCGCCTGCAACGACGACGTGGGCGGCGGGCCGCTGACGAGCCTCGTCACGGCGGCGCTCACCGCCGGTCAGACGGTGTTCGTCTACGTCGACCACTACGCGCCCGACGTCGATCCTGCTGTGACGCTGAACATCGTCGCACCCTGAGGCGAGCCTCGCTCGCCCGGCACGGCCGCGCAGGCGCCCTTCAGGCGTCCATCACGTCCCGGGCGCGGGCCTTCGCCTCGGGGTCCATGAACCCGGCGAAGGCGTAGACCTCGACGCCGGTGTCCGTCATGTGCAGGTCGGCGACCCCTTGGCCGCACAGGCGCTGCAAGGCGGCGCGGGCCTCGGCGACGCTCAGGCGGCAGCCGGTGGAGACCTCGGCGAGGGTGAGCCGACCCCCGCGCGCGGCCGCCAGCGTCAGGATGGCCTGCTCGATCTCGAAGGCCGAGCGCTTGGGCTTGCGGAGCATCTTGTAGGCGAACCACAGGCCCAGCAGCGTGGTGCCCGAGAAGAACACCAGCAGGCCGATGGTCACGCCGGGCTCGGTCTTGCCGTCCCCGCCGGTCACGAGGTCGCTGATGCACATCGCGACGAGCAGCGCGCTGAACAGGGCGACGAGGACGCCGATCACACCGAAGAAGGTCCGCATGGCCCGGAGGCTAACACAGGCCCGGCGACGCGCCGACTGCAGAACGTATACAGCGCGAAGGTCACGGCCCAGGCCCCGATCACGTCGATCGTGTAGTGCAGATGCGCCATGAAGACCACGGCGACGGTGAGCACGTGGGCGGCCAGCGCCACGGCGCCGAGCGTGCGCTGGCCGCGGCAACACAGGTACAGCAGGAACGTGCTCGCCGTGTGTCCGCTGAAGAACAGATCCTTGGTGAGATACACATGGGGCGCGTCCGTCGTGAGCGCCGAGAACGGGTTCACGATGGCCACCCAGGCGTGCCAGCGGGTGGCGGCGTCCAGGCCGGCGTTGATGTCCGCGCCGTCCACGGGGCCGAGGCCCGTGGCGCAGATGCACAGGCCGCGCAACAGACTCAGCCAGCCGCCCCACCACAGGAAGTTCAGGAACTGCGCGCGATCGCGCCGGTACAGCCACAGCGCCGGCGGCACGTAGGCCAGCAGCCACAGGTGGTAGTTGTACCGCGCGACGAGCTCGATGCGTGGCACCAGCGAAAGCACCGCGTCCGGCAGCGAGGGCGCCGGCCGGCCCTCGTTCCACAGCGCCAGACCGAGCATCAGCGCGTGGGTCGCGTACCGCCAGCCGAGGGCCAGCGGTACGGAGTCGAGCAGCCGGCGTCTCAGAAGCCGCGCTCGTTGAACGCCACGTGCGTCAGGCCCTCGAGGAGGGCGCGGAAGTCACCGCGGTCGTAGTCGAAGCCCGGTGCCTGGCCGAGGCCGAGGCAGGAGATGCGGTAGTCCAGGCGGTCGTCCTCGGGGGTCTGGTTGGGATCGACGAGGCCGCCGGCGTCCGCGCGGGGCCAGCCGGCCACGACCTCGGGCAGCGAGAGCGCGCCGGTGTCGCCGGGCACGTAGCCGGTCCACACCGGGATCTCCAGGTCGTGCGAACGCTCGCCGACACAGGCGCCCGGATCGTACGGCCGGCGCACGCGCCGCACGATCTCGATGCGACACACGTCGGCGCGGGGGCTGTTGGGGTTCTCCACGGCGCCCCAGGTGATGTCCAGGGCGTTGCGGGTGAGCGAGGGCGCGTCGAAGAACGTGCTGGCGTCGACGGTGCCGCCGGCGGGCCCCAGGTTCGCGCGGTCGATGACGGCCGAGACGGCGCCGCCCAGGCCCGGGGGCGTGTCGGCCTCCTCGATGTAGAGCGCCACGGCGGCGCCCAGGTAGCCGATGCCGCGGAACGCGCCCTCGGCCGCGACGGTGGGCAGCGGGGCCTCGACCGGGCCGACGGCGTCCCGGAGGGCGGCCGGGGTGATGGCGTTGAAGCCCATGGGGAAGAGGCGACCCGCGCCGTTCTGGCCGCTCCAGTCGCCGGCGGACACACAGAGCACCGTCGCGCCGGCCGGGGCGTTCTGCACGGCGCAGCGGGCGTTGGCGTTCATCGTCTGCGCCAGGGGGATGGGCAGGTCGTCGATGGGCCCGGCGACGTCCAGGTCCCGGGCGACGCCGATCTCGGTCATCTGCACCAGGGGCAGGACGTCCTCGATGCTGCCGCCGGCGGAGAGCAGGTCGATCAGCTCGGCCGAGGGCACCTTGCCCGCGAGGCCGACGATCTGGTCGCGGCCCGCGGGCTGCGGGTTGATCGCGTAGCGGTGTTCGGCGACGGAGATCGGCAGGAGCACGAGGCGCTCGCGCTGCGGCGGCACGTACAGGTTGCCCGGCAGCGAGAGCTCGCCGATCAGGTCGGCGGCCAGGCCCTGCGTCAGCGGGTCCCAGCACATCTCGTGGCTGAACAGCTTCTCGGTGTTGAAGGTCGACAGGAAGGCGATGTCGAACGTGCCCGTGACGAGGGCGACGTCCACCGCGCCATCCGCCCGCAGGTTGTCGAAGTCCGTCAGGCGACCGGAGACGGAGGTCTCGGCGGGCGGCGGCGGCGCGACGGACCGCAGCGGCACGGCGATCACGCTGGCGTTCACGCCGGCCAGGGTGACGTTCTCGTAGCCCTCGGCGCCGACGGTCAGCGTGACCGGGCCGCGCAGCGTGTCGCCGTAGTCGTGGAGCGCCGGGCCGCCCGCGGGATCCGACGCGGCGGGCAGGGTGTTGCCGGGCAGGCCGCGGATGGCATCGCCGGCGTTGGTCTGCAGCCGGCCGTTGGGGTCGCTGCCCACCATGAGCCAGCCGTTGGGCACGGGCAGGCCGGTGTCGGCGTCCGTGAGCAGGGCCTTCACGTCGCCGGTGATGTCGCAGCCGCCGGTGACCACGTGGGCGCCGGGCGTGGGCCCGGGCACGACCTGCACCGCGGGGTGCGCGCGCAGCGTGACCCGCTGGGCGCCGCAGGCCACGGTCACGTTCACGCGGCTCGACTGGGGCACGTTGCCGGCGTTGAAACCGCGGAAGTAGGTGCCGCCGTTGGACAGCACGTTGCGGAACGCCAGGGGCAGCTCCGGCTGGAACTGGATGTCCACCTGGCGATTGCTCAGCGCGGCGCCGTTGGTGTCGCGCAACTCCACGCGAACCAGGGGCACGGCGTCGCCGCCGACGGCCACGCAGTCGCTGGTCAGGGTCACGGGGGAGTCGAGATCGATGCCGGCGCAGGCCGGGTCGACCACGCAGCCCTCGTCCACCTGGGCGTCACAGTTGTCGTCCACGCCGTCGTCGCAGCTCTCCGCCGCGGCGGGCAGGATCTGGCCCTCACAGGCCCCGAACGCGCCCTCGACGCAGACGGCCACGCCGCCGAGGCAGGCGCCCACGCCCTCGGTGCCGGCGGGCCCGGCGTAACAGGGCTGGGTCAGGCCGTCCACCAGGCCGTCGCAGTCGTCGTCCGCGCCGTTGCAGGTCTCGGCGGCGCCCGGAAAGATCGTCACGGCCCCGTCGTCGCAGTCGCCCGCGGCCACGGTGAAGCCGTCCCCGTCGGCGTCGCAGCCCTCGTCGACCACGCCGTCGCACGTGTCGTCGCGCAGGTCGTCGCAGGTCTCGGCCGGGGCGGGCAGCACCTCGCCCTCGCAGGGGCCGGCCACGCCGTCGACGCAGGTGGTCACGCCGGGGTGGCACGCGCCCACGCCGTTGGACGCGGCGTCGCCCGTGTAGCAGCTCGTGGCCTCACCATCGACGGCGCCGTCGCAGTCGTTGTCCAGCGCGTCGCAGAGCTCCGGCGCGCCCGGGTAGACCAGGGCGTTCAGGTCGTCGCAGTCACCGTCGTCCACCGTCACGCCGTCGGCGTCCTGGTCGTTCGGATCGGGGGGCGGCCCCGCGTCGGGGGTCACGCCGCCCGCGCCCGCGTCCGCCGGGGGGGCGCTGCCGCCCGCCGCCGCGTCCGCGACCGGCTCGCCCGCATCGGCGGGGGTCACGGGGCCGGCGTCCG
>CAINDO010000549.1 GCA_903847385.1 uncultured Myxococcales bacterium | reverse complement strand
TCGAGCAGCTTCAGCTTCATGTGCTTCGGCAGGCCGCCCACGTTGTGGTGGCTCTTGATGACCGCCGCCGGGCCACGGACGCTGACGCTCTCGATGACGTCCGGATAGAGCGTGCCCTGTGCCAGAAAACGCGCGTCCGGGATCTCCGCCGCCACGAGTTCGAAGACCTCGACGAAGACGCGGCCGATGATCTTCCGCTTCTGCTCCGGGTCGGTGACGCCGGCGAGCTCTTTCAAGAAAGCCTCGCGGGCATCGATGTGTCGGAGATCGAAGTTGAAGCGTTCTTTGAAGATCTCGACGACTTGCTGGGCCTCTCCGGCGCGGAGCAGACCGTTGTCGACGAACACGCAGGTCAGCCGCTCGCCGAGCGCGCGGTGGAGCAGCATCGCCGCGACGGCCGAGTCCACACCGCCGGACAGGCCGCAGATCACCCGGGCGTCCCCGACCTGGGTGCGGATGCGGGCGATGGCCTCGTCCACGAAGCTGGCGGGCGTCCAGTCGCCGCGCAGCCCGGCGATGCCGAACAGGAAGTTGCGCAGCATGCGGTCGCCGCGGGGCGTGTGGACGACCTCGGGGTGGAACTGCACGCCGTAGAGGCGCTTCTCGCGGTGGGCGACGGCGGCGACGACGCCGTCCTCGCTGCGGGCGACGACCTGGAAACCCGGCGCAGGGGTCGAGACGTGGTCGCCGTGGCTCATCCAGACCTGGACGCGCGCCTCGCCGAGGTCGCTCAGCAGGTCCGTCGTGTCCTCGGCGCGGATGAAGGCCCGGCCGTACTCACGGTTCGCCGAGCGGGCCACCTGCCCGCCGAGGGCCTGCGTCATGGCCTGAAGGCCGTAACAGATGCCCAGCACGGGCACGCCGAGGCCGAGCAGCCCCTCCGTCAGGCGGGGGGCGTCGTCGGCGGTCACGCTGGCCGGACCGCCGCTCAGGATGAGCGCGTTCGGCTGGCGCGCCGCGATCTCGGCCAGCGGCGCGTTGAAGGGCAGGATCTCGCAGTAGACCTTCTGCTCCCGGACACGGCGCGCGATGAGCTGCGTGTACTGGCTGCCGAAGTCGAGGATGAGGACGGTTTCGTGGCGGGCCATGGGTCACTCGACTCGGTAGTTCGGGGCTTCTTCGGTGACGACGACGTCGTGGACATGCGACTCGCGCAGGCCCGCGGCGGTGATGCGGACGAATCGGGGCTCGGTGCGCAGGGCGTCGATGGTGGCCGAGCCGGTGTAGCCCATGCCGGCGCGCAGGCCGCCGACGAGCTGGTACAGCGTGTCCGACAGCGGCCCGCGGTACGGGACGCGGCCCTCGATGCCCTCGGGCACGAGCTTGCGCTCCTCGACGCCCTCCTGGGCGTAGCGGTCGCCGCTGCCCTTGCGCATGGCGCCGAGGCTGCCCATGCCGCGGTAGACCTTGTAGGACCGGCCCTGGAGCAGCACGAGCTGTCCGGGGGCCTCGGCGGTGCCGGCGAAGAGGCTGCCGATCATCACGACGTTGGCGCCGGCGGCGATGGCCTTGACGACGTCGCCGCTGAACTTGATGCCGCCGTCGGCGATGATGGGGACCTCGCCGGCCGCGGCCGACGCGCAGTCCATGACCGCCGTGACCTGCGGGACGCCGACGCCGGCGACCACGCGGGTGGTGCAGATGCTGCCCGGGCCGATGCCGACCTTCACGGCGTCCGCCCCGGCCTGGATGAGCGCGCGGGTCGCGTCCCCCGTGGCCACGTTGCCGGCGACGATCTGCAGGCCGGTATAGGTGCGCTTGAGCTCGGCGACGGTGTCCAGCACGCGTTTGCTGTGACCGTGCGCCGTGTCGACGCAGATGACGTCCACGCCGGCGCGCACGAGGGCCTCGACGCGGGCCTCGCGGTCTGCGCCGACCCCGACGGCGGCGCCCACGAGCAGTCGGCCCTGGGCGTCCTTCGCGGCGTGGGGGTGCGTGCGCGCCTTCTCCAGATCCTTGATGGTGATGAGGCCGCGGAGCGTGCCGTCGTCCGCCGTGACCAGGAGCTTCTCGATGCGGTGCTCGTGCAGCAGCGCCTGGCAGGTCTCCAGGTCCGTGCCCTCGCGGACGGTGACCAGGTCCGTCGTCATCACGGCGCTGACGGGGCGGGTCAACTGCTTCTCGAAGCGGATGTCGCGGCCCGTGAGGATGCCGACGGCCTTGCCGCCGCGGACCACGGGGAGCCCGTTGATGCCGTGGTACCGCATGAGGGCCACGGCTTCGCCGAGGGGCTGGTCCGGATCGACCGTCACGGGGTCGAGCACCATGCCGCTCTCGGCCTTCTTCACACGCAGGACCTCGCGGGCCTGATCCTCGGGGGTGAGGTTCTTGTGTACGAAGCCCAGACCGCCGGCGCGGGCCATGGCGATGGCGAGGTCCGCGCCGGTCACGGTGTCCATGGCCGCGCTCACGAGCGGCACGGACAGGGACAGCGTGCGGGTCAGGCGGGTCCGGGTGTCGACCTCGTGCGGGAGCACCTCGGAGTAGGCCGGCAGCAGGAGGACGTCGTCGAAAGTCAGGGAATCACGAATGATTCTGTGGGATTGCGGATGCTCAACGGACATGTCGGAGTCCCCTTCCCGCACGACGACCCGCGTGGTCTTCCGGGCGCCTTCGCGGCGCGCGGAGCATAGACAGGGGGGCCCTCGGTCGCAAGCGCGGTGCACCGAGCCGCTTCCCGAAGCCTGTCCGTTGCGCGGCGTCGGCGCGCCCGCATAGGCTCTGCGGCCCGTGTCGACCTCACTCCTCGTGCTCTGGTTGCCCCTGGCGGCGATGCCCGGCTCTCCCCAGGCGGCGCACCTCGCGTTCGCGCCGGTTTGTTACGGCGGGCGCGTCGCCGTGGATCGGGCGGACGCCGGGCACCTGCCGCTCATCCCCGTCGAGGTCGCGCCGGGGTTTCACGTCGTCGAGGTCATGTGCCCCGGTCGGCCGCGATGGATGGGGCTCGTGTTCGTGACGACCGGCGAGACGCTCGCGATCCGGGCCGAAATCGCCGAACGGGCGGCGGCGCGGGCCGCGCCGGGCGGGCCCGGGGGGGACGAAGGGCCCGACGCGCCCCCGCGCTTCGAGGT
>CAINDO010000548.1 GCA_903847385.1 uncultured Myxococcales bacterium | reverse complement strand
TGGCGGCGTGCGCGCTGGCCGACCCCCGCGCGGACGCGCTCCGGGGCTCGCTCGGTGCGGCGCTGGACCGGCCGCCGAGCGGGCTCGCGCTGCGTCGACTCGAGGCGGGCCCGCCCGAGGCGCTCCCCGACCGCCTGCGGCGCGTGGGCGCGGGTGACGCCTTCTGGGCGCGCACGCTGCCCGGCGGACGGATCGGGCTGCGGTACTTCCGGCTCGTCACCGGCGAGCTCTTCGAGGCGGAGTTGCCCGCCCCGGGCGCCGACACGGCCCCGAGCGCCCTGGCCGAGGCCTTCTGGCTCAAACTCCAGTTCCTGATGACCTCGCCGCCCGGCTCGGGCCGCCCGTGGCCGCCACGGCCCCCGGTGCCCGGTGAGCCGGACGCCGCCCTCGCCGCCCACCTCGACGCGCCGCGCGTGCGCCCCTGGCCCGCGCTCCCGACGTGGTCCTTGCCCAGCCCGCCGAACGCCCTCCCCGGTCCACCCCCGCCGCAAGGCGAGGTCGAGATCGTGATCGAGGCCCGCCCGGGCGCCGAGGCGCCGAGCATGATCTTCTCCCCGACGGCCGAGCACGGGACGATGGCGACCCCCACCGAGGCGCCCCCGCCGCCCCAGGGCTCGCCCGACGCCGAGCCCGTACGGCTCGCGCTCCTGGCCGCGGCGGACCTGCCGACCCCCTGGTCCGCTGGTGGCGGCCTGGACGTCCTGGTGCCCGTGGAGGTCGCGGGCACGGCCCTTTGGGCGCGTTTCGGCGTCACGAGCCTGGTCTCGCACCACCCCTGGGACGCAGAGACGCCGGACGGCGGCCCGCTGGCGGTGTGGCGCGCCCAGGCCCGCCTGGGGCTCCGGCTGTCCTCGGAGGCGCTGCACCTCTGGGTCGGCGGCGGCCCCTTCGCCGCCCACCTGACCCGGATCGGCAGCGCCGGCGACGCGCGCCTCCTCGACACCTGGCAGACCGGCCTCGACGCCGGCACGCTCCTGGGCTGGACCGCGGGGCCGGTGATGCCCTTCGCGGGCTTCTCCTTCCGGGCGTCGCCCCAGTCCCTGCGCGCGAGCTCCGGGGGGGTCGAACGCACGCTCGCCGAGCCCTGGCAGGTCGGCATCGAGCTGGGCCTGGCCGTCTCCCTGGGTCGCTGACCGGCGCGCCACACTTTCTGCACCCTCGACGCGTGATTCGCGGGACAGGGGCCGCCGACCGGGGGACCAAAGGCTCAGGAGTCGCCGATTCGCGCCGGAACACGGTTCGAAGCGGTGACGCCGACCACGAAGGAGCGTACGGTGCGCGTTCTTGCCCTCGGCATGCCATTCAGAGACGAAGCTCGAGCATCGGCGGTGACCTCGACCCCGTGGCAGACTGATCATCCCGACGCGGACCTGCTGTCGCGCCTGCTGGCCGGCGACGGTCTGGCCTGGCGCACGCTGCACCGCGATCACGCGCCGGATGTGTTCCGGCTGGCGCGCCGCTTCGTGCACAGCGACACCGAGGCCGAAGAGGTCACGCAGGAGGTCTTCATCGCGGCGTACCGCTATGTCGAGCGCTTCCGCGGCCAGAGTCGCCTCAAGACGTGGCTGTACCGCATCACGGTGAACCGGGCGCTGAAGCGTCGCCGCTGGTGGCACCGCCGCCGCGAGGCCGGCGAGGACGCCTTGCCCGTGCAGTTCGCCGGCACGCCCGGACCGGAGCACCGGACCATCGACCGCGACCAGCTCCGCCGGCTCTCCGCGTGCCTCGACAAGCTCGAGGTCCGCAAGCGCACCGTGCTGGTGCTCCACGAGCTCGAGGGCCTGGACACGAAAGAGATCGCAGCGGTCCTCGACTGCCCGCGCTCCACCGTGCTGACGCGCCTCGCCCGGGCGCGCGCCGACCTGATTCTGCTGGCCACCCGCGCCGGCCTCGAGATTCCCGCGTCGACGCCCGAAGCGGGCCCGGCCGAGGAGGCCTGACATGAAGACCTCGTTGGACAACGAAACGCCCCGCCCGGACGCCGCCGTCGGCCGCCTTCTGGCGCCCCTGCGCGAGGCGCCGCCCGCGCTGAGCGCCGAGCGCGAGGCCGTGTTGTGGTCGCGGCTGCAGGCCGGGATGCAGCCGCCCGCCCGCCGCGGCTTCTCCCTGCCGGGCTTTGCCCCCTGGGCCGGGCTCGCGCTCGCCGGGGCCGCCGCGCTCGCCGTCACGCTGACCCGCGCCACGCCAGAGGCGCCGCCGGATGCCCCCCGCGCGCTGCCGTTCGAGGCATCGCCCGCCCCCGCCGGGCCCGAGTTCGCGACCACGAGCCGCACGCTGCCCTCGGGCGCGCGCATCGAACTCCACGACGCGCGCGTGCTGCTGGCCGAGGCCCTGCCGGGCGCGACCCGCCTGGTCGTCGAGCAGGGCGGCGTCACCAGCAGCGTGCCCAAGCTGAAGACCGGCGAGCGCTATCTGGTCGAGACGCCGCAGGCCGTGGTGTCCGTCCACGGCACGCGCTTCACGGTGACCCGCGCCTCGGCCACGACGACCCGCGTCGAGGTGACCGAGGGCCTCGTGTCCGTGGACCCGCCCGGCTGGCGGCCCGCGTTCTTCCTGCGGCCCGGTGAGCAGGCCGAGGTCGGCCCCTGCCCCGACTCGCCCGCCGCCGCCGCGGAGACCACCGCCGACTGGCGCTGCACCGCCGACGGTCTCACCGGCCTCGCCGCCGCGGCGAAGGACCCCATCTCCCGCGACAACCTGCGCTTGCGGGCCGGTCGGCTGGTGGGCACCCACGCGCCGCGCGAGGCCGCCGCGCTCTGGCAGGCGCTCCTCGACGCCTCGCCCGAGGGCATCCACGCCGAGGAGGCCGCCTACGAGCTCGGCGCCGCCTGGCACGCCGCCGGGGACGCCGCCGCCGCCCGCACCGCCGGCGCCGAGTTCCGCCGCCGCTTTCCGCACAGCCCGCGCGTGCAGGCGACGAACCAGTTTTGAACCTTCGCCGGTTGTCATACTCTCGCCGGCATGACGGAACGTGACGCCCTGCTCGAACGGCTGAGAAGCCGCGTACACCTGCCGCCGGCCGTCTTCGAGGAGCTGCGGCGGGCCGTCTCCGAGGGCCGCAAGACGCCCGAGGACGCCCTGCTGGAGGTCGGTTTCGACGCCGCCGAGGTCGAGCGCCTGCTCGGCTCCGACGCCGCGCCGCGCCCCACGCCCGCCGCGGTCGCCGCGCCCCGCCCGGTGCACGCGCAGCTCGACGCGCCCGCCACCGAGGACCAGACGATCAACGACGAGGTCGTCCCCCGCATCTCGCAGCTCGCCCGCGTGGACGAGCCGACGGTGGACGAGCTCATCGGGCGACTGCTGGACATCACCACCCGCTTCGACCTGCAGGGCGAGATCGCGCGCGGCGCCATGGGTCGCATCCTGAGCGCCTGGGACCTGCATCTGGGCCGGCCCGTCGCCATCAAGGTGCTGCGCAAGACCACCGCGCGCGACCTCGACCGCGTGCGTTTCCTCGAGGAGGCCCAGGTCACGGGGCAGCTGCAGCACCCCAACATCGTGCCGGTCTATGAGCTGGGCCGCCTGCACGACCAGGTCGCGTTCGTGATGCGGCGCATCGAGGGCCGCAGCCTCAAGGACATCATCGGCAGCCTGCGCCGAGGCGATCCGGACGAGGTCGCGCAGTTCGGCCGCATGCGCATTCTGACCATCTTCCACCAGCTCTGCCTCGCCGTGGCCTTCGCCCACACCCGGGGCGTCGTGCACCGCGATCTCAAGCCGTCGAACGTGATGGTGGGAGACTTCGGCGAGGTCGCGCTGCTCGACTGGGGCCTGTGCAAGGTGGTCAGCGACGCCACCCGCTCGACGCGCTCCACGAGCGACCGCTGGCGCACGGTCCACGGCCAGATCATCGGCACGCCGGCCTACATGGCCCCCGAACAGGCCATGGGCCTCATCGATCAGGTGGACGCGCGGACGGACGTCTATGGCCTGGGCGCGATCCTGTACCACCTGCTCACGCTGCGGCCGCCGTTCATCGGCAAGACGAACCGCGAGATCGTGCAGAAGGTCCTGGCAGAGCCTTTGCCGCCGCTGCGCGTGCGGGCGCCGGAGCAGAACATCCCGCCGGAGCTCGACACCATCTGTCAGCGCTGCATGGCGCGCGAGCCGAGCCAGCGCTTCACCGATGCGCGGGAGCTCGCCCAGGCCATCGCCAAGTGGCTCGAGCGCCCCGAGGGCCAGCAGGCCGTCTCCGTCGAGGATCTCGTCGGCCGCGGCGTGGCCGCCATCGCCCGCCAGCAGAACCTGATGGAGGACATGGCGCTGGTCCGCGACAACCTGGCCACCGCCCGGGCCCAGGTCGATCCCCAGGATCCCCCCGAGCGCAAGCAGGACATCTGGGAGGCCGAGTCCCGCATGCGGGCCATCGAGATCGAGGTCGCCGAGGCCAACGCCGAGTCCGTCGCGCTCCTCAGCCGCGCGGTGACGCTGGACTCGGACCACAGCGAGGCCCGAGCGCTCCTGTGCGAACAGTTCCTGCTGCGCCACGAGCGCGCCGCCGAGCGCGGGGACGAAGCGACCGCGGCCTTCTACCGCGCGCTCCTGCGCGAATACGACGACGGCCAGCACACGGCGATCCTCGAGGGCACGGGCGCGTTGCAGGTGGAGACCCACCCCCGCGGCGCGCACATCCGCCTGTGGCGCTGCTTCGAGAAGAACCGCCGCCTCGTGCCGGCCACGCCCCGGGACCTCGGCGTCTCCCCCGCCCGGATCGAGGCCCTGCCCGCCGGCATCTACCGGCTCACGGCCCAGGCGGCCGATCACGAGACGCTCATCGGGTCCCTGGCGGTCACCGCCGGGCAGAGCACCCGGGTCCGGCTGCGGCTGCTCCCCGCCGGCTCCGTTCCCCAGGGTTTCGTGCACATCCCCGCGGGCACGTTCCGCTGCGGCACCCAGGCCGGCTTCTTCCTGCCGGCCGCCGAGCACGCGCTGCCCGACTACCTGATGTCCGCGCTGCCCGTGACCTGCGGGCAGTACATCGAGTTCCTGCGGGACGCCGGTCGCCGCTCCCCCAGCGCCGCGCCCGGTTACGTGCCGCGCTCCGCGGACGGTCGCCGCCTCGCCTGGCGACCCGACACCCACGCCAACTTCCAGCTCCCCGGCAACGACTCCGAGTTCGGGCCCGTCGACCCGGACGAGCCGATCACCGGCATCACGTTCCTGGCCGCGAGCGCGTTCTGTCAGTGGCTCAGCGAGCGCGACCGCGTCTCCTACCGGCTGCCGACGGAAGAAGAGTGGGAGAAGGCCGCCCGGGGCGCCGAGGGGCGGGTCTTCCCCTGGGGCAACCGCTGGGAGCCCACCTTCGCCGCCACGGCCGAGACGTGGGCCACCGGCCGGCCGCCCCCGGTCGGACAGATGGCCGGCGACTGCTCGCCCTACGGCGTCTACGATCTGGCGGGCGGCGTGCGCGAGTGGACCTCGACACTCGAGCCCGGCAGCAGCCCGCGCCTCGTCGTCCGGGGGGGTTCTTACCTGACGGGCGGCGCGCGGCCCCTGTGGGTGCGCGACGTCATGCCGTCGGATCGAACGGCGCCGGATGTGGGATTCCGCCTCTGTCGCGACGTCTCCGGCTGAGGCGCGCCGCGGGGTCCTGGGACCAATGCGCCGAAACCGGCGTAAATGATTGAGTCTGCCCCGGACCTCTGTGAGAATTTCGCCGTTCTTTCACAGCCTGTCGTCCCAGGAGCACTCCCTTGACCGAGCCGGTCAGCATCGATCCGCAGATCCTCACCACGCTGAACGACCAACTGTGGCGCCGCGTGGGCATCACGCAGACCTTCGACCGCCTGCTGGTGATCGCAGCGGTGCAACATCCGGGGCCCGCCGCAGGCGTCCGCCACGCGGCGGGCACGAGCCTCACCGGTGGGGCGGCCAAGTTCTACGAGATGAGCTTCCCGCAGCTGCTGCGCGACCTCATCAAGCGCGCCGTCCTGGTCGAGAAGGCGGGAAACCTCGCCCTGTCGCCGGCCTTCATCGAGAAGATCCGCCAGGTGATCGCCGGGCAGGCCGCCGGTCAGTCCCACGTCGAGCCCACGCCGGGCATCACGATGGAGGACCTGCAGATCCTGGCGGACCAGCGCGCCGAGCGCGAGAAGGCCAGCAAGTCCACGCGCGCGCCCTCGGCCAAGAAAGCCGCCGGCGAGAAGGCCGAGAAGCCCGCCAAGGGCACGACGAAGAAGGCCACGGGCGAGCCCCGCAAGCGCGCCGGCAAGGACACGTCCGACGGCGCGGCCCCCACGCCGCCGAGCCACTCGTCGCCCGTCACGCAGCTCCCGCCCGCCCGCATCGTACACCGCACGCCCGTGAAGGAGCTCTTCACGTCGCTGCGCATCAACAAGCTGCTGGACGTCCTCGACACCGGCTCCATGAATCACGACCAGCTCGGCGGTCGACTGGATCTGAGCAAGGTGGATCTGGAACGATTCGTCCAGGTGGCCGAGGCCCTCGGCGTCACCCGCCAGAACGGCCCGCTCATCGAGCTGCACTGGCAGGGACGCGAGCTGGCCAAGACCTCCGCGGCCGACCGCCGCGTCAAGGTGACGGACGCCGTGAAGATGCTGCGCGACAAGGCCGCGGAACTGGACGCCTGAACGGCGCGAGACTGAGACCGAACCTGGGGAGGGAGCTGCCATGGCCATGCGGATGACCAAGGGACTGATCGCGGCGCAGGTTGCGCTGGGCCTGTGGGCGTGCGGCGACTCGATCGGGTCGAGCAAACCCACGGACGACGCCGGGACCGGCTTCGGCGGGAGCACCGGCGGCGAAGGCACGCCGGGCGGCACGACCGGCGGCGCCGGCGGGGACACGCCTCTGGGCGGCAACGTCGGTGGCAACACCGGCGGCACCGGCAGCGGCGGCAGCACCGGCGGCAACGGCAACGGCGGCGATACGCCCCAGGGCGGCAACTCCGGCGGCAGCACCGGCGGCGGCGAGGCCGGTCACCAGGGCAAGGGCGGCGACGAGCCCCTCGGCGGCAACACCGGCGGCACCGGCGGCACGCCCGTCGGCGGCACCGGCGGCACGCCCGTCGGCGGCAACGGCGGCGGTGGTGACACCGGCGGCGCCGTCATCCCCCAGGGCGGCGCGACGGGCGACGGCGGCTTCGGTCAGGGCGGCAACGTCGGCCCCGCCGGCGGCAACGTCGGCCCCGCCGGCGGCAACCAGGGCCAGGGTGGCTTCGCCCAGGGCGGCTCCGCCCAGGGCGGCAACGTCGGCCCCGCCGGCGGCAACCATGGCCAGGGCGGCAACGTCGGGCCCATCGGCGGCACGCCGGTCGAGTCGGACGCGGGCGTGCCCGTCGGCCCCGCGCCGGATCTCCAGGGTCTGTTCTTCATGCGCGAGGCCCAGAACCTGCGCAACAGCCCCTTCCCCGACCCGCTCTTCCTCGATCTGCAGGTCTACTTCCGCGACTACCGCACCCTGCCGACGGATCCCGAGCCGGCCCAGACCTCGGGCACCTGCGCGCTCTACGGCGCCGCGGACTTCGGCAACCCCGGCCTCTTCGATCCGGTCAGCGGTGGTGACATCGTCGTCGCCGGCACGATCCTTCAGGATCTGCTGTTCACGTTCGACGATCGGTCCGCCGAGTACACGCCGACGCCGGCCGCGTTCGACCTCTTCGATCTTTGGGACGAGAACACGCTGCTGACCTTCACGGGCGCCGGCGCTCAGCGGGTCGGCGGCTTCGAGCGCGACATCGCCACCCCGCTGGACGTCGCGGGCGTGAGCCCCGATCTGAACGGCAACTTCGACCGCGCCGGCACCACCCTCACGTGGACGCCGGGCAACGGCGACACGCTGCGCGTCAAGCTCCGGGCGGACGGCTGGAATCAGAACATCGTCTGCGAGGCGGACGACGCCACGGGCAGCTTCGACTTCGCCGGCGCCGTGCTGGGCTGGATCCCCGGTAACATCGGGACCATCTACGTCGACATCACCCGCGTGAAGAGCCGCGAGTTCGACACGAACGATCCGCGCGCCCGCGGCACGATCGTCCTGGAGCGCGCGCTCACGTTCGAGGGCATGGCGATTCGCTGAGCGCCGCGCTCAGACGAAGTCGGTCAGCTTCTTTCGCGGGCCCCGCTTCACGGGGTCCTCCACCACGCTCTGGCACGCCACGCACATCCGGGCGTGGGGCATGGCCTCGAGACGCCGACGCGCGATCGGCTCCTCGCACGTGCTGCACAGGCCGAACATCTCCGGATCGGCCTCGAGGCGCGAGATGGCCTCCTCGACCTGCTTGAGCTCCGCGGCGCGCGCGCGGTTGCGGCTCGACGCGAGCGCCTGACTCATCTCCGTGAGCGGCTGCTCGTCCTCGTCACCGCCCACCTCGGACGGATCCTTGCGGATGCGCTCGATGGGCACGTCGCCTTCATCCAGCAGCGCCTGGCGCCGTTCCCGAAGGACCCGGCGAAAGTGCGTGAGCTCGTCGCCTTCCACGTCGACCTTTCTCTGCGAGGGCGGCCCCGCGGGGCGCGCGTTCAGGTGTCCTCGTGCCGCTCGGCGCGGACGCGGGACAGTTCGGAGTCCAGCGAGACGAAGCGGTCGGCGAGCGCCTCGAAGAAGGCCCGCAGCCAGTCGCGGCCCTCGAGCTCGCGGTGCAGGGCCGCCCGGGTGACCAGCTTGACGATCACGGGGCTGCGCGCCACGACGCTGGCCGTTCGCGGCCGCGCGCTGAACACGCCGGCCTCGCCGAAGACGTCACCGGGGCCGAGGCGCTTGACGGCGCGGGACACGCCGCGCTCGGCCTTCACGACCTCGCACTCCCCCTGGACGATGATGAAGGCGTCCTCGCCGGGATCACCCTCCTGCACGATGACCTCGCCGGCGGCGTAGGTGCGCGTGGGGAACCATCCCCCGCCCCGCACGAACGCGGCGACGTCCGCCCGGAGTTCCTCGACACGCTGGTAGCGGTCGATGGGCATGTGGGCGAGCGCCCGCATCACGATGCGGCACAGCTCCGGCGGCGGCGTGCGGTGCGGCGCCACGACGTCCGGCGGGAGGATCTGAGCCTCGCGCGCCTGCCGCAGCACCTCGATGTGCGTCCGGCCCATGTAGGGCGGACGCGCCGTCAGGATCGCATAGAGCATCGCGCCGAGGCCGAAGACGTCCGTGCGCTCGTCGACCTCGTCCGTCAGGCCCATGGCCTGCTCCGGCGACATGTAGATCATCGTGCCGATGATGCTGCCGCGCTCGTCCCGCGTGGCCGTGCCCTGGAGCTGCACGCTCTCGTCCGGATCCGTCGCCCGCGGCATCAGGCGCGCCACGCCCCAGTCCATCACGTAGACCTGACCATGGCTGCCCACCATGATGTTCTCGGGCTTGAGGTCGCGATGAATCACGCCGCGCGTGTGGGCGTAGGCGATGGCGTCGCATACCCTCAGGAACGCCTCGAGCAGCGGCTCGAGGAACGCGACCGTGAGCGGCTCGTGGGCGTGCTCGCGGATCATCTCGGTGAGCGTGCGGCCCTGCACCAGCTTCATCGTGAAGTACGGCGGCTGGTCCGTGTCGTCCACGCACAGATCGTGGATGGGCACGATGTTCGGGTGCTCGAGCTGGCCCGTGATACGGGCCTCCTCGATGAAGCGTTCCTCGTCTTCCCGGGAGACCGGACCGCCGACCTTGAACATCTTGACGGCCACGCGCCGGCCGACGACGGCGTCCGTCACGCGATGGACCGTGCTCATGCCGCCCTTGCCGATGGGGCGGGACTCGCGGTAGCGGCTCTGCAGGCGCAGCGTGGTGGGCGCGTCCGTCCGCACACGGCGGAGGCCGGGCCGCTCGTGGCGCGTCGTCTCGTCGAGTTCGTCGTCGTCGTCGCCCTCGGGCGGGGCGTCTTCGACCCCCAGGACGGGATTGGACTCGGTGTCCGCCGCGGTGACCGAGCCGGACGCGGAGCCGGTCACGCCGGGCAGCTCGGACCAGGTCAGGCGACTACGAGGTGGAGGGAAACGCTCATCGGACATTGCCCGATCATGCCCGAAGATGCGGGCGTGCGCGAGGGGCACGGCCCGGGAGATTGACCCGGTGCCCGCGGAAGACGAAACTCCGACCCATGCACGCCCTGACCTCCCTCATTCCGGTTTCGTTGTATCTTCAAGCACTTCTGTCCGGTGCGCCCGGGGTCGAGCTCGACCGCGCGCAGTGTGAGATGAGGCTGGCGAGCGGCGAACATGCGCTCGCCGCCCAGACTTGCCCCACCCTGACGGACTGGGCCGCGTTGAAGGCCGCCAGCGACCAGGAGCTCACGCCGGCCGGTGAGGCCAAACGGGACGCGCCCCCCCGTTGGGCCACGATGGCGCCGCTGGTCGAGCAGGCCCGCCGCGCGCACCCGGACGGCGTCGTCGAGGAGGCCTGGGCGATGCGACTGGCCGCGCTCCAGGCGTCGACACCGGCGCCCAAGGCCAAGGGCAAGGCCGCCGCGCCCGTCGAGGGGTCGCGCCGTTGGCCCCTCCCCGGCGTGCGCGTGCCGACCCCGGCGCTGCCGCCCCTCACGGACGAGACCATTCGGCAGGCCACCGACTCGCTGAACCGCGCCACGGAGCGCCTGCACTCGCTGCGCGCCCGCCTCGCGGTCGACGCCCCCGAGCCGTTGAAGCAGGCCGCAGAGCGCGCGATCACCGAGCGGCGCGTGCTGCTCGAGAAACTCAGCGCCGCCCTGGAGGATGCCCTGGAGAAGGACCCGAAGTTCACGCGGGTGGCCTGGCTTCACCTGGCCGGGACGTACTTCGAGCTCGACCGCGACAAACCCGAGGACCAGCGCAACGCCCGCGGCGTGGCGCTGCTGAACCGCCTGCGAAAGACCGCGCCCACGGAGTCGGCGGCGGCGCTGGCGGGCCTTTGGCTCGCCGGGTTCGCCGTCGACGCCGGGGATGCCCGCAGTGCCCGTGACCTGCTGGAGGACGGCGCCACCCTCGACCCCGCCCTCGGCGCGCTGTACGAGGCCGTGCTCACGTACACGAGCGGAGACGCCGCCGGGGCGAAGGCGAAGCTCCCCGCCGCGCAACGCCACCCCGATCCCGTCGCCCGTGCGCAGGTGCTCGCCCTGCAGGCGCAGGTCGATCCCGCACGGCCGCCCCTCGAGCGTGCCCAGGACTGGGAGAGCTGCGCGGCGGCGCTCGACGAGGCCGACGCCCCCGCGCCCGCCCGGCGCGCGCGTCTCCGCGCCAGCGTGGACTGGGCCTACGCCGTGATCGCCGGCGCGCCGGCCACCCGCGTGCCCCCCGAGCAGCGCCGAAACGTGCTCCGCATGCTGGTCCTCGACGAGAAGTACGCGCTCGCCGGGCAGGTGGTCGCCGCCGCCCTGGACGCCGCGCCCACGGAGTTCGAGCCCGTCGTCGACGCGCTCGCGTTCTCGGACACGCTCATCACGGCCGGAGACGAGGCCGGCGGCGACGCCCTGGTCGCCGACCTCGCCCGCCGCGTCGTCGGTGACGGCCCCTTCGCCAAGACCCACGCCAAGTCCCCCGCCGGCCAGGCGCTCCGCGACGCCATCCGCGACCGCCTGATGGCCCGCGTGAGCGCGCCGCTGTCCACGGGCCGCGCCCTGGACGAGGCCACGCGCGCACGGCTCGCCCCCCTCGTCGAGGCGCGGCTCACGCTCTTCCCCCCCGGCGTCTCGGACCAGATCTCCACCGCGCGGGCGCTGGCCATCGCCGGCTTCGGAGACCGCGCCGCCACCATCGTCAAGAAGGTGCGCGACGAGGACCAGGACGCGGCCCGCCGTCAGGAGGCCGCCGTCGCGCTCGTGGAGCTCAGCATGGTGCGCGCCCGCGAAGCGGGTCAGGCCGGGGAGCCCGTCGGCGCGTTCCTCGACGGCGCCCCGGGCCGCCCGCCGATGCCGGCCACGGTGCGGGCCCTGGTGGACGCACAGACCGTCCTGCTCGGCTCGCTGAAGGCCAACGAGGCCCGCGACGCGCTTTTCTGCGACCACGCCGCCGTGCGCATCGCCTTCGGGCAGGGCGCCGAGGTGCAGGACGGCCTGCAGGACATCATCACCCGTCGGGAGCACGACCCCCTGGGTCTGCGCGCGGGCCTGCTCGTGCTGCAGGGCGGCACCGCCGAGTCCCGCGCGCGGGACGCCGTGATTCTGGTGCGCAAGCGCGTGGGTCCGCCCGAGCGCGAGTCCGGCCTGCGGACCTTCGTGCTCGAGTCGCTGGAGCCCATCAAGGCCACGGCGGACACGACGATGATCGGCCAGCGGCTCTTCGACCGCGCGGCGATGGCCTACGAGGCGAGCGCCAACAAGGCCTCGGACCCCGCCGCCCGGGACGCCGCGCGCCTCGCCGCCGCAGCCACCTGGGCCATGGCCTTCCGGATTCCCGAGGCGACCGCGGCGTTCCGTGCCGTGCTCGCGGCCTCGCCCCAGCACCCGCGTGCCCCCGCGGCCCGCGCGCTGCTGGCCGGCCTGCTGGTGGACGCCGGCGACCGACCCTCGGCGGCGGCGCTCTACGAGGAGATCGCCCGCACCGACCCGACCCGCACGGCAGACGCCCTCGCCGCCCTGGCCGGCCTGCACGCCACGTCGCCCGCGCGGGTCAAACCCGTGCTCGAGCGACTGGTCAAGGAGTTCCCCGGGCGCGTCCCGGACGCCGCGGCCCAGCTCGCGCGCCTCGCCCCCCCCG
Source organism: uncultured Myxococcales bacterium (assembly GCA_903847385.1). Classification (GTDB taxonomy): domain Bacteria; phylum Myxococcota_A; class Bradymonadia; order UBA7976; family UBA1532; genus CAINDO01. The sequence goes on along the minus strand of CAINDO010000548.1, from coordinate 64,030 downwards.
CCGTCGTACCCGTCGAGCGTCCCGCCGGTGTCGGCGGCCGCTTCTTCGTCCGCGGCATCCGCTGAGTCTCCGGGAGGTCCCATGCCCGAGCGTCGCGTTCACCCCCGCATCCCCTGCGCCCTCACCGTCACCGTCGAGGGCCTCGACGAGCCCGTGCGCCTCACCACGCGCGACGTCAGCCTCGGCGGGGTATTCCTGTACAGCCAGGCACCGCGGCTGCTCTTCGCCGAGGTCGACCTGACGCTGCACGCCCCGCAGCACCACCTGCGCGCCCGCGGCCGCGTCGTGCACCACCTGCCCGAGGTCGGCTTCGGCGTGCAGTTCCTGAGCCTGCAGCCCGGCGACGACGACCGGCTGGCCGTGTTTCTGGCACAGGTCGAGGAATCCGCCGCCCGCTGAGGCGCTCTCGGGGCCACGGTGCTTGCCGAGAACCCGGGGCCGTGCCATCGTCCCCGTGCGATGAGCGCCCACTCCCACGACGGCGAGAGCGACGAGGCCCCGCCGGCCCCGGCACCGGACCCCTCGCGGGATGTCCTGCTGGGCATGCTGGTCTCCGGCAAGTACCGGGTCCACCGCCTCATCGCGCGCGGTGGCATGGGCCGCATCTACCTGGCCGAGCAGGAGCCCCTCGGCCGCAGCGTCGCGCTGAAGGTCCTCGACGCCCGCTACGTGCAGAGCGACCAGGACCCCGAGTTCCAGAAACGGTTCCTGCTCGAGGCGTCCACCTGCGCGCGCCTCACGCACCCGAACACAGTGAAGGTCTACGACTACGGCCGCCTCGAGGACACCCCCGAGGAGACGTACTTCATGGTCATGGAGTACATCGACGGTCGCACGCTCCGGCAGGCGCTGAAGGACTACGGCCACTTCCCCGCCGCGCGCGCGCTGCGCGTGACCCGGGAGATCGCCCGCTCCCTGCGCGAGGCGCACCGTCAGGGGGTCGTCCACCGGGACCTCAAACCCTCGAATGTGATGCTCGTCGCCTCCGACGAGGGCGAGTCGGTCAAGGTGCTCGACTTCGGCATCGTCAAGGTCATGCGGGACGACTTCGGCGACCTGACACAGGGCGGTCGGTTCCTCGGTTCCCCGCGCTACATGTCGCCCGAGGTCATCCGCCACACGGACGTCGACACGCGCTCCGACATCTACTCCGTCGGGGTTCTGCTGTACGAGATGCTGGCCGGCAAGCCGCCCTTCGCTGGTGAGAAGTCCGTCTCGACGATGATGGCCCACCTCAACGACCCGGTGCCGACGATCAAGTCGCGCACGGGGGTCGATGTCGCCGTCCAGGTCGAGGCCATCGCCCGCCGCTGCCTGGAGAAAGACCCCCGCAACCGCATCCAGAGCTCCGAGGAGCTCATCGCGGTCATCGACCAGCTCATCCGCGATCTCGGCCTGGACGCCGGCCCCGGCGCGCGCAACGTCGCGACGCTGTCGCCGGCCCTCGTCAGCGAGCCCTCGTTCCCCGGCAGCGCCTCGTTCCCCTCGAGCAGCACGAACACCGGCAGCACGCCCGTCAACTGGCAGACACAGGCACAGGGCACGGGCAGCTTCACCCACCCGCCCGTGCCGCCGGCCCCATCCGGGGGCGCCGAGCGCGAGCGGTGGCGCCTCATCAGCTTCGTCAGCATGCTGGTCACGATCGCGGTCCTCCTCGCGCTCGTCCTCCGGCGAGAGGTCGCGGCGCCCGCCCCGGCCGCCCCGCAGCCCAAGGCGGCGGCCGTCGCTCCGACGGAGCCGCCCCGGGCGCCCCCGACCCAGCCGAACATCGTCACGCCCTCGGCCAGCGCGGTCATCGTCACCACGCCGGACGCCGTCGAGGTGGTCGAGAACAACCGCGTGCTCGGCGTCACCCCCATGACGCTGGCCATCGACCCGGTCGCGCTGACGCGCCAGCCGCGCCTCATCGTGTTGCGGAAAGAGGGCTACCAGTCCCAGAGCATCGAGCTCGGACCGGTCCCCGCGGGCACGGTGCTCCAGCGCACGCTCCTCCGCAACGGCGTCAAGGCCGCCCCCCCCAAGCGCCCCGCGTCCCCCGCGGGCAAGCCACTCGACATTCGCACCACGAGGTGATCCGTGATCCGCGCCGGAGCTCCCCTGTTTCTGGCCGCGCTCTTGCTCCCCGCCCCCGCCGTGCTCGCGCAGGCTCCGGGGGTTCAGGTCGATCTGGCCGCCGAGGCCGATCTGCAGTTCGAGCTGGGCGTCGAGCGTTATCGTACCGGTGACTTCCGCGGCGCGCTCGAGCACCTGCTCGCGTCGAACCGACTGGTGGCCAACCGCAACGTCGTCTTCAACATCGCGCGGTGTTACGAGCAGCTCAACCGCTTCGCGGACGCCTACCGACACTACGCCGACTTCCTGGTGACCGAGCGCGGCACCGCGGAACGCCAAGAGGCCGAGGCCGCGCTCAAGCGCCTCGAGCCGCGGCTGGCCCTGCTGGACATCGACTCGACGCCCCCCGGCGCGACCATCTTCGTCGACCGTCGCGACCTGGGTGCGCGGGGTGTGACGCCGTCCACGCTGGCCGTCACACCCGGCGAGCACATCGTGATCGTCGAGATGCCCGGCCACGAGGTCGAGACCTCGGAGCCCATGGCCGCCGAGATCGGTCAGCGCGCGGTGGCGCGGCTGAAGCTCACCCGGGTGGTCGGTGTGCTCGACGTCGCGGGCGAACCCGCCGGCGCGGAGATCCGCATCGACGCCGCAGACGCACCCGTCGTCGGCCACCTGCCCGGCGAGATCGAGGTGCCGCCGGGCGCGCACACGCTGCACATCTCCGCGCCCGGGCGGCGCAACCTGCAGCTTCCGGTCAACGTCGAGGCGCGCCACCGCAGCCGCGTCCAGGCCGACCTGGCGATGATCACGGGCACCGTGGTCGTGGACGCCGACGAGGTCGGCGCGCTCATCGAGATCGACGGACAGGCCGCGGGGTTCGCCCCGGCCGTCCTGGCGGACGTGCCCGTCGGTCGGCACACCGTGCGGGTCTCCCGGGCCGGTACCCGCCCCGTCGAGCAGGTCATCGACCTGACGGCGGACGCCCGCGCGAGCATCAACGCCTCGCTGCGCCCGGTCTGGCAGGTCACCGCCGCGTCGCGGACCGCGGAGTCCCTGGACGACGCGCCCGCGAGCGTCACGCTGATCCCCGGCACGGAGCTGAGGGCGTTCGGCGACGAGACGCTGTACGAGGCGCTGTCCGGCACCCGCGGTGTGTTCCAGACGGACGACCACACCTATCAGGCGCTCGGCTTCCGGGGCTTCAGTCGCCCGGGGGACTACGGCAACCGCGTGCTCGTCCTGCTGGACGGGCACCCCATGAACGACGATCAGCTCGGCTCGTCTTACGTGGGCCAGGACTTCCTGACGGACCTCGGCGACGTCGAGCGCATCGAGGTCGTGCGCGGCCCCGGCTCGGCCCTGTACGGCAGCAACGCGTTCTTCGGCGTGGTCAACGTGGTCACCCACGGCCCGGACGCCGTGCCCTCCCCCCATGCAGGCGTGGCGGCGACGGGGGACGGTGTCGGGCGCCTGCGCCTGGGCGGCGGGCACGCGTTCTCGCCGGACGCCGGCTTCTGGCTCTCGGCGGCGGGCGCGCGCGGCGATGGCTCGGACCTCTATCTGCCAGCCCATGTCGGCAGCACCACCGCGCCGGACGGCGTGGTCCGCGGCGCGGACACGTTGCAGTCCATGACGGTCATGGGGCGGGCGTGGTGGCGGGCCGTGACGCTCCAGGTCAGCCTCAACGACCGCGAGAAGCGCATCCCCACGGGCGCGTATGGCACGATCCCCGGCGACCCGAAGGCCGAGAGCAACGACACGCGCGGCTTCGCCGAGGTTCGGTTCGACCCCAAGCTCACGGAGGCGCTCCAGCTCTCGACGCGCGTCTCCCTGGACCTGTACCGCTTCGCCGGCGCCTACCCCTACGCCGATCCCACCACGGACGTGCAGCGCGACACGTGGAACGGCCTCTGGGGCGACGCCGAGGTCCGACTCCGCGCGCGCCTGGCGGACCCCATCACCCTCACGGTCGGCGGTGAGGCCCGCGTGGCCGTCAAGGCCGAACTGCTGAGCAAGAGCGCGGCCGGCGAGGCCGTGAACGAAGAGGCCGCGACCCGCATCTACTCCGGCTACGGCGTCGCCGAATACGCGCCGCTGAGCCGCCTCTCGTTCTCCTTCGGCGCCCGCTTCGACCACTTCTCGTCGCTCGACGACGACGCCATCAGCCCCCGACTCGCGACGATCATCCGGCCGACGGACGCGAGCGTGCTCAAGCTCATCGCCGGCCAGGCGTTCCGCGCGCCGAGCCCCTATGAGCTTCGGTATGCGGACGGGCAGACGCAGATCCGGCCGGTCGGCCTGGAGCCCGAGACGGTGCGGACGCTCGAGGCCGAGTACACCCACCACCTGACGGAGGACTGGGCCATCACCGGCGACGTGTTCTTCAACCAGATCGCCAACCTGATCTCCCTCGAGGAGACGGGCGCCGGCGGGTTCGCCGAGCCGGTGCTCCAGTACCAGAACCTGGGCGAGAAGGCGCAGACGCTCGGGGGCGAGCTCGAGCTCCGCCGCGCGTGGCAGGCCGGCGGCATGTTCGCCGCGACCTACACCTGGCAGCGCACGCGCCTGGGCGACTTCGATCTCTCGAAGCGGACCGGCATCACCAACTCGCCGGAGCACCTGGTCGGGCTGAAACACGCGGTGCCCATCGGCCGCAGCGGCGCCACCCTGGCCAACCGCATGCGCTTCGAGACGCGCCGCCTCACGGAGGCCGGCGACTTCACGGACGCCGCGTACCTGTGGGACATCACGCTCACGGGCGACCTGCCCGCCGCGCACCTGACCTACGGCCTGGGCTTCCGCAACGTGCTGGACCAGACCGTCGACCACCCCGTCGGCGAAGAGCTCGCGCCCGTGGACACCGTCCCGCAGCCGGGCCGCAGCGTGTTCGTTTCACTGACCGCGACGCTGTGAGGCTCGGGTCCCGGTCGGGGCTCAGGCGTAGAAGTTCAGCGAGGTCCGGCCACCGGCGGCCGCGCTGCTGATGTCCGTCTTGGGCGGCTCCGGGGCCGTCGGCGCCCTGGCCGCGGTCTGGGCCGCTTGGGGAGCCGAGGACGCCGAGGTCTTCGCACCGGGCGCGCTCTTCTCGACCGCGTCGCCGCGGCCCTTGGACTCGGCCTCGGCCTCCTTCTGGAGCTGCTGGTCCGTCTTCACGGGGCCGCCGGCCTGTTCCATGCGTTTCGTCTGCAGCTCGGCCAGGTCGGCCTGCGCCTTCTGCTGCAACGACATGGCCCGGGCGGCCGCCGCGCGGTCCGCCGACGACGGGTCCGCCGGGGCCAGCGCCGCCTGTCGGATCTGCGTCATCTTGCGCACCGTGGCAGACGGATCGTTGCTGATGGGCGAGAGGTCCACGGGCACCTCGCCGCTGACTGCGTAGCGTTTGCCGTCGGGGCCGGTCTTGTAGCTCAGGCTGACGGCGCCGCCGTGCTGACCGGCCGCGGCCTTGTGCGCCTGCTCGTGGGCGCGCACCTCGCGGTCGCGGTCCTCGAGCTGCTCGACCTCGCGGACCTCGTGGTCCTCGAGCTTTTCGTCACCCGTGGCGGTGGCCTTGTGCTCGGCGTCCGTCTTGCCGGTCGCGTCGGCCTTCTCGGCCTTCTCGGCTTTCCCGGCCTTCTCCGCGGCCGGGTCCACCTTCACGACCTTGCCGCTCGAGCTCAGGCGCACGATCACGCCGGAGCGCGCCTCGTCGTCCGTGTGGTTGCCCGTGCGCGTCTCGGCGCCGCGCCCCCCGGCCTGCACCGGGCGCGCGATCGTGGCCTTGACGGCCTCGCCCCCCGACTGCAGGGAGGCGAAGACCGAATCGCAGGGGCCGCAACAGCCCCGCAGGAGCGGGTGGCTGTCGCGGGCGCGCGGCGTCGCGGCATTCGCGGCGATGCCCGAGCTGCGACCGATGCTGGAGAGTTCGCTGGCCATGGTCCTGCGAACCGGTCATCGACCGGTTGCGGCCGGACGTGAACGAAAAACGCAGGGGGCCGACGAATCAGCTCTTTTCGGCGTTGGGACGGAGACGATTGATGATCGAGCCGATGAGCTCGGAGGGCGCGGGGGCCATCTTCTGCAGCAGTTCGAGGTTCTGCTGCATGGCCTGCTGGGCGATGGTGAACGTCGTGAGCGTCGTCCCGACGTAGTGCTCGAAGAGCTTCATCATGGACGGGTCCTTCAGACGGATGAGCGTCCGCAGGAAGTCCACGGGCAGGCAGTCGAGCTTGTGCGCCTGGTCGTCGAGCAGGAGGACCTGCACGAGCACGCGGCGCGTGAGGTCCTCACCGTCCTTGGAGTCGACGATCTGCACCTCGCGCCCGTCCGCCAACAGGCGGGACAGGTCCTCCAGGGTGATGTACTGGCTGGCCTGCGTGTCGTAGAGGCGGCGATTGGGGTAGCGCTTGATCAGGATCATCGGTGGCTCCGCGGTGCACGGACTCTTTAAGCGCGGAGGGCGGGCTTTGACCAGCCCTCAATCATCGTGCGCGGCCAGCCACTGCGAAATCTTGGGCCAGAACGCCTTGGGGCCCTTCGAGCTCGAGGAGAGCCCGATGTGGCCGCTGGCGAACTCCAGCACGGTGATGTCGTCGGAGCCCACCGCGTCCGTGATGGCCATCGCCATCTTCTTCGGCACGATGTTGTCCTTCTCGGCCAGGACCACGAGCACGGGGCAGTCGATGCGCTTGAGGTCCACGCGCTCGCCGTCCACCATCATCTGGCTCTTGCCGAAGATGTTCTTCTGGTAGCAGTCGCGGATGTACTGCCGGTAGACCTCGCCCGGGAACGGGACGTTGTCCGCCGACCAGCGCTCCATCTGCCGCCAGGTGTCCACGAAACCGTCCGTCTCGCGGTTCTCCCACAGGTCGCGCCACTTGGTGACGTTGTTGAGCGGCGCCATCACGCGGAAGCCGCTCTCCATCAGCCAGGTGGGCACGTTGCCGTAGGCGTCGACCAGGGCGTCGACGTTGAAGAACTTGGGCTGCGTCCACTGCGCCAGCATGCCGCCCTCGTGGAAATCCACGGGGACCGCCATGGCCGTGAACGACTTGATGCCCTCGGGGCGCAGCGCGGCGTAGGCCATGGCCATCGTGCCGCCCATGCAGTACCCGTACAGGTGCACCGCGTCGACGTTCTCGCGCGCCTTGATCTCCCGGACGCACATGCCCAGGTAGCCGATGGTGTAGTCGCCCCAGGTCTTGTGGCGATCGGCGTTCGTGGGCACACCCCAGTCGATCACGTAGCAGGTGTGACCCTGCCCCGTGAGGTACTCGATCAGGCTGCGCCCGGGCATGAAGTCCAGGATGTAGTAGCGGTTGATCAGCGAGTACGCGATGAGCAGCGGCGTCTTGTGGCGCTTCTCGCCGCGGGCCGCGTAGTGCAGCAGGCGCACGGGGCCGCGGGTCGCGACGACATCGTAGGGCGTGTGACCGCCCGGGGCGTCGTGGCCGCGCAGCTCGATGGGCACCATGCGCCGGGCGGCCTCTTGAACGGCCTCACCGAAGGCTTTGATCGGCTCGAAGCTGGTCTCCATGACGGTCACCCTTCGCCCGACTCGGCCTTGGCCGGCGCCCGCCGGGGGGCCTTGGCGGCCTTCGTCCCCTCACCGGTCTCACCGGCGTCGGCCTTGGCGGCCTGCTTCTCGAGCTTGGCGAGCACCGCGTCGAGCCGGCGCTCCATCTCGTCGAGGCGCTTGTGCACCGACTCGATGTCACCGGCCGTCGGCATGCGCATCGCCCGCGCCGAGGTCTCCATCATGCGGTCGAACTGGCTCTTGAGCAGGAAGCTGTTCTCCATGCTCTTGGCCGTCTGGCCGAGGAAGGTCTCGTTCTTTGCCAGCTTCTCGAACTGGGCGCCGAACCATGCCTCCCACTCCTTGTAGACCTGCCCCGCCGGGCCCTGGGTGAGGTTGCCGAGGCCGGCCATCCACTCCGTCCAGGCGTTCTTGAGACCATTGCTATCGATGCGCGTGCTCATCGCTCTTCGCTTTCGGTATCGGGTATGCGGGATTTCGGAGACGAGACGAGTCGTGACGAAGCGACGAATCGCCTCAGACCGGGAGGCTGAAGGCCGACGTGGCGAGCTTCGCGCCGCGCTCGAGGGCGTCCATGTTGTGCTTCCAGAGCGAGACGACCAGGTTGGACTGGGCGTCGGCGGCGCTCTGGAGGCGCTCGCGGGCCTCCTTCACGAAGGACTCCGTCTGCGCGACGTTCTTCTCGCTCAGCTCGGTGGCCTGAGCCTTCCAGAACGCCATCTCGGTCTCGAAGAAGTTACGGGTCTCGTTGAGGAAATTGGGGGTCATGTGATTTCTCCCGGCAGCGTGCGGTTGAGTTGTTTTGTTGCGCTGCACAATTGGAAGATATGCACGGCCCCATGGAGCGTCAACCAGATTTTTGTGCGTTGCACAAAAATCTTCAGAAGCGCCCCGACACCCCCACCGCCCCACCACCGGGCACGATCGCAGCCCCCGCGTGGGTCTCGCCCGAGTCGTCCGTGAGGAAGAAGTAGGCGCTCGCGCCGGCGGCCAGCGCGGCGATGCCCCAGCTCACGTTGCAGGCCAGGCGCGTGCTGGCCAGATCGTCGCTGCGGGCGGCCCACTCGGCGTCCGTGGCGGACTCGGCGTGTTTCTCCGCCCAGTCTTTGTGATCGAGCGCCTTGAGCCCGAAGATGCTCGCCGAGGCCACGCCCGCGGCGGCGACCCCGGCGCTGCCCACACCGAGCCAGAACTTGGTGCTGCGGCGCCCGCCACCGCCCTCTTCGGCCGGCGGAGACTCCTGCTCGGCGGCCAGCGGTGCGGCGTTGACCTCGCGCAGGCGCTCGTCCACCACGAGCGGGGCCGGCGCGCCGGACATGAGCTCGATGGTGCGGCGCCGGGACTGCATGCCCCTGAGTTCGAGTTCCACGGTGTGGACCCCCGGCGGCAGCGTGATGTCCAGGGGGGTAGAGCCGACCGGCGCGCCATCGATGAGCACCGAGGCGCCCGCCGGCAGGCTGCGCACGGTGAGCGGCGCCATGACCGGCACGCGCTTCCCCACGACCAGCTCCGCGGCCAGCCGCCCGAGCCGATCCACGGCGCCGGGCTCGGACTCGGTGTAGGTCTCGGTGCGGGCGGTGCCCTTGGCGACATCCACGTAGTGCAGCTCGATCTTCAGCGCGCTGCCGGCCTTCGTGAGTTTGCCCCACAGCAGGTAGCGGGCGTCCACGAGGGCGCCGACCTGGGCCATGCACCCCGGCTTCTCGTCGAAGCAGGAGAACGACATCCGCGCCTCGTCGAGGCCCATCTCGACGGGGCCCTTCTCGGCGAAGCCCGCGGTGGTGTCGAGGGCGTCTCGCACGGCGGCCAGGATCTGGCGGCCGGCGGCGACGTCCTCCGGCGTGGTCTCGAGGGGCATGAGCGCCACTCCGACCACCGACCCGACGGGTTTGGCGGCCGGCGCTGCGGACGCGAGCTCCGGGGCGCCGAGGAGCAGGAGCAGGACTGAAAACGAACGGATGGAGATCATGCGCTTTCTTCTCGCGTGGCGGACCGGCACGGACCCGCGGACGTTACCACGCGCCGTGACCGCGCGCGAAAGCAATCATGGTCGGGCGAGGAGCCGGCTCAGGAGGGTCTCGGCTATCTCGTCCCGCGGGCCGCGCTGCGGGCGATTCAAGATGAGCTGCGCGCCGTGCGCCCCCACCGGCAGCGAGACCACGTGCGCCGTGGCCTGCTCCGGGGCGCCCCCGACCGTGAGGCCGCCCGGGCGCTCCACGAGGCGCAGCACCGGGTAGTAGTAGCGGAAGTACCGCTCGAGCTCCTCGAGCGACACCGTGCAGAGGAACCGGAGCGCGGCGTCCGTGGCGCTCTGCGCCGAGCAGTCGGCGGGCGGGGTGACGCCCCAGTACCCCACCCCGCCGCGCACGGGCAGCGAGAGCGTCTCGGCGACGAGCTGCCGAGCGGGATCGCGGGGGGTCGCGGGCACGACCGGCGCGGTGGTCGCCGGCGCCGAAGTCACCGCCGCCGGCGGTTGCACCTCGCCGGCGGGCGCCGGGGCCCGCGAGCAGCCCAAAAGGCCGAACGGGACCAGGAGAGCGAGGAGACCCGTCGCCCGCATGGCTCACTCCGTGAAGGTCGAACCCCAGTACGACACGGACGCGACGAAGGGCGCCTTGTTCTGCCGACCGCCCCGCGCCTTGCCGTCCTGACCGCAGTTCAGGCAGAGGCTCAGCTCCGTCTTCTGGGCCTTGGCGAAGATGTTGTTGTCGTAGCGGAGCTTGGTGACCTGCCCGTTCTGCACGGACTCCATGTACATGTCCGTCGGGCGGGGCGCGCCGCGGCGGCCGCGCTCATCGTCGGCCAGGTTCATCACGACCTCGGTGGAGGTCCCCTCGCCGTCCGTGCACGAGGGCACGTCCGCCACCGTCACGCCGTAGGCGATGCGGCCCGGGGGCAGCTGAACGGCCAGGATCTCGTTGCCCGGCGCGTTCGCGGCCAGGTTCGGCAGCATGGGCTTCACGGTGAGCTGGCGCGGATCGGCGGGCATGCCCTGCGCGGGCGGCGCCGGGCGGAAGGTCGCCGGCGCGTTGTTGGCGTCCCGGTAGCGGTCCGTGGCGTGCACGCCGTAGAGGCGGCCCGTGGCCGAGGCACACACCTGCACGCCGGACTGCTGCGTGGTGAACAGCGCGATGCTTCCGACCACCGAGACCTCACCGGTGCCGATCTCGTCGAAGCCCATCGGGAACACCCAGTTCCGCGTCGCCGAGAAGACCTGCTGGCCCTGCGCGTTGGTGGTCAGGGCGTCCGTGATGCTGACCGCATAGGCCGGCGGCACGGCGGGGGCCGGGTTGCCCGCCAGGTTGGCCGGACCGCCCGTGGTGTACAGGACGGCCAGCTTGCCGCTCTCCTGGGCGAAGACCGCCGGGCGCCCGATGACCTCGCGGCCCGTCTTGTAGGCGAACTCGCCGGCGTTGGCGACCGGGGGCGAGACCAGGCGCATCTTCCACTTGGTCACGTCCTTGTCCCGCAGATCGATGCGCCACATGCGGCCGATCTTGTCGCCGATGTACGCGCGATCGGCCGGCGCGATGCCGCCGCGGGGCCACACGGCCGCCGAGCCCGTGACCGGCATGTCGAAGTTGCCCTCGGCGCTGGTCTCCAGATCGTTGCCGTCGAGGACCGTGATCTTCTGGCCGGTGATCGCGTCCAGCACGAGCACACAGCGGCCGACGCCGCCGAGATTGCTGGTGAGCGGCCCAGTGTCGTCGTCGCCGCAGCCGACGATGACCGCGGCGCGCACCTTGTCGCCGTCGCGCACGTGGGTCAGCGCCGGGCGGGAGACGGCCTTGCCGAGGCGGTCCTTGTACTCGATGTCCCCCGTGGTCGGCGTGATGTCCCAGATGCGGGCCGAGTTGGCCGGACCGCCCTGGAACAGGTTCGGCAGGCTCACGGGATCCGTGACGACCTGCTTGGCCAGCGCCGTCGTGTGGGTCACGTCGATGCCGAAGATGTCCGACCCGTTCTTGCCGACGGTGCCGACGAGCATCGTGCGCAGGCTCGGCTCGGTGAGACCGGCCGGGCAGGTCGGCGTCACGGCGCCGTAGGAGCGGCAGGACGAGACGTCCCCCACGTCCAGGGGGCCGTCGACGAGGCGCGTCGCCGCCGAGTTGCGCAGCGCGGGCCACGCCGAGAATGGGACGAAGTTGACGACCTCGGCCCCGGTGTCCGCGCGGAACAGGTGGACCATGCCGTCGTTGGCGCCGGTCGCGATCATCGTCGGGCGGTCCCGGTGGGTGGTCGCGAAGGTCACGTAGGCGCCCGCCGTCAGCGGGAGCGCCGGCGGGGTGATGGCCACGAGCTCCGAGTTGACGATGGAGCCGAGCACGCGCGCCGCGGGGTTCTGGCGGGCCCCGTCGGGCAGGCCGCGCGCCCCGAAGAAGCCGTTCATCTGCCGACCGACGAAGCGCAGGGCCTCGTCGGCCGCGTCGTTGGCGGCACCGCCCGGGCGAATCGTCGAGGTCAAGGAGCGGACCGTGGGCTCGGGGTAAGCCGCGCCGACGGTGCCGTCCGCGTTGAACATGTTCGCGCCGGCGCCACCGGAGGCCGTGAAGATCTGGGCCCCCTCCCTGGCCACCACGCGGCGCGGCGCGTTGGGCGTCGCGTTCAGGACGGACTGGAACTCGGTCGTGCCGGCGAGGACCCGCGCCGCGGACTCCGCCCCGGCGGCCCCGGGGGCGGGGCAGGACAGATCGGCGCGCTGGAGCTTGCCGTACCAGAACGGATCCGCGCTGCCCGGCACCTCGGACCAGGCGTTCAGGCGCCACTGGCGGGTCGAAGGGGCGGCGTTCGTATCGCCCTTGCGGGGAAACAGCACCAGGGGCCGCGTGTGCGACCGCGTGCCGGCGACCTGCGAGTTGCGGATCTTCGTGATGGCCGCGCGGAGCTGGTCGGCGTCGTCGGCGCGGAAGTAGCCACCGCTGCCGTTGGGGCCGCGACCCGGCGAGCCGGCCTCGGCGATGGCCTTGAAGGCCCTCTGGGCCTCCTTCGTGGGCGCGAAACCGACCACGTAGACGGGCACGCCGGACTGATACAGCTCGCCGGCGTAGTCGACGCTGCTGCGATACGGGTAGCCGTCCGGGTACACGCAGAGCGCATGTCCGGCCTTCGAGGCGCGGCTGGTGGGGTCCTGAACCGGGTTCGCGGCCTCGCACCGGCCACCAGCGACGGCGTTGCAGTCGGCGTCCCGGGCGCAGGCCACGGGCACGGCGGCCGAGTTGTCCACGAAACCGCCGACGTAACGGGTGGGCGCCTCGTCCCCAATCAGCACCAGCGTGCGGTCGCGGCAGGCGTTCGCCGGATCGCCGTGGTCCGACGCCGACCGCTTGTAGTACTCGAGGGCGTCGTGCAGGGCGGCGGCGACGGGCGCCGAGCCCGAGGGCACGATGCTGCGGATGCGCTCGGCGACGAAGAGGTTGTGGTTCGCGACGTTGGCGTCCGACTCGCCCACCGTGCGGAGCGGGTCGTTCACGAGCCCGAAGTTGCTGTCCACCAGGCCGCCGAAGGGCGCCAGGCTGTTCTTGATGCCCAGGTTCGGGCGCGTGGGGTCCTGCGAAGCGCGGATGCGGTCGAACGTGCCGGCCAGCAGGCTCGCGGCCACGGGCGGGATGAGGCGCGTCGCCGCGGCGGCGTCCGTCGCGGGCAGGTTCGTCGGCTCGGTCAGGCTGGCCCCGGCCCCGGCACGGTCCACCGAGAACTGCACGCCATCTTCGACGTAGCCGATGTTGGGATAGGAGAATCCGCCGCGCCAGCCCTCGAACTTGTCGACGGAGGCGTCGTAGGTCATCAGGCCGAACTTCACGTCCGCGCGAAGCTGATAGACCACACCCTGGGTGTCGACGTCGGCGCTCGCCCCCGGGGAGTACGGCAGGATGTTGGCGCCGGGATCCGCGGACACGAACGCATAGTCGTTGACCGTCATGTCGCCGGAGTCGCCGCCGCACGGCACCGCGTTGGCGCAATTGCCGGCGACGCAGCACCACTGGCGATAGTGATAGTGGGACAGGTCGTTGTCGTTGTCCTCGCCGGCGTTGAGCTCCACGGAGCACGCGTTCGGCGTCGCCGACGCGTTGTCCTTGATGCACTCCTGGTCGACCGCGCAGAGGAAGGGCCCACCGCTCCCGCCGGTCAGCGCCTGCTTGATCAGGTGCATGCGCGACGGCGTGTACGTGGGGTCCGGGGGCGGGACGCGGTTCGCCGGCGGTTGCAGCCGGGGGTCCTGCGCCCAGTTGTAGCAGGCGGCGTCGGCCGGGGTGCAACCGTCCGGCGTGCACGCGCCGACGGAGCGCTCCATCGTCCGGGACGAGCCGACCAGCAGCATGATCTCCGGTTTCGGTGCGCCCGCGTTCTGGGCGATCGCCTGGCCGACGGCCGGACCGAAGAAGACACAGGCGGCCGCGGCCAAGGTGCCCTGACGGCGGCTGGTACGAGTGCGCTTCATGCGTTTTTCCCCCGTTTCCCGGTTCATTTCTGGCACAGATCACCCGAGGAGACGGGCACGCGGAGCACGGCCTTGATCGTCTGCTGGGCGAACTGGTCGGTCACGTTTCGATCGTTGAAGACGGCGTCGCCCGGCAGCGGCACGCGGGCCAGGAAGCCCGTCGCCGTGAACTCGACCAGGCAGTCCTTCGGGCAGAGCGCCGGGTTGCCGTCGCAGGTGGGCCCGCCGACGGGGTCGAGCACCGAGAAGCCGTCGAGCTCCACGAAGTAGCTGGGCACCAGGCCGGCGCCGTCGGCGAAGGTCCCGAGCGCGCTGGGCCGGTTGGCGTCCGCCGTGAGGAACGCCGGCACGGGCGCGGTGGTCCCGGTGACGGCGCCGACGTTCTCGGCGACGGTCTGCGTGCCCCGGAAGTACTGCACCGTGCCATCACTGTTGAAGCGGATGCGGACGACCTCACCGGGCGCCCGCAGGTCGCCGCGCCGCTGCAGGTAGGACAGCCCGCCGCGGTTCATCACGGTCGCCACGTGGTAGATGCCCGTCTCGGCGACGAGCCGCGCCTGACGCGCCAACCGGATGTTGCCGGTGGCGGCCATGGCGTGGGTCGTAGTGCGCATGGCCATCAGGCCCAGGCCCAGCATGGCCAGCATGATCAGGATCGCGAGGATCAGCGCGCTGCCGCGCGGATCGTTCTTGCGGCGGGTCTTCACAGGTCGCCCTCCGTCAACAGGTTGGGGGTCTCCACGCGGGCCTGCAGCGTGGTGACGCGGGCGAAGTTCGGCGGGAGCGGCGCCGCCTCGGCCACCACGTCGAACCAGGTGCGGTCCGCCGCGATGCGCTGATTCTCGTTGCGCGCGATGTCCGGCGCGAGGTGCATGTCGGCGTCCTCGCGGTTGCTGCGCGTGGCGAGCAGCACGTTCAAGGCCCGGATGCGGTGCGGCCGGACGTTCATCGCCAGCGACTCGTTCACGACGACCGGTGTCCAGTTGCCGACGTCGTCCGTCAGACGCGGATCCGGATTGATGACCGGGTCCTTGGGCAGCGCGGCGAGGCGCGAATCGTAGGTGCCCCAGACCTGGAGGTTGACCACGAACTCGGCGACCGTCAGCGTGCCGCCGGCGACGACCTGCGCGGGGTTGCTCGCGTCGATGACCTCGCGGATCAGGTTGGTCTTCGTCGCGTCCGCCGGGTCGGCGATGATCCGGTAGCGCACGCGCTGCACGGTGTTCACACGCAGGCTCTCGGCGGCGGCGGCCACGCAGAGCGGCGGCCTCGACAGCGTGACCGTCGACTCGCCGCCGGCCGCGAACGCGACCCCGGTGATGGGCACGAGGTCGAAGTGCCCCGTCGGCGCCATGATCCGCAGGTAGTACCCCGTGCGGAACAGGGCGTTGAACCGGGGCGCGCTCTCCACGATGCGCATCGAAGACGCGCTGATCTGCTCCGTCCGGGCGAGCAGCTTCAGGTTGGCGCCGTCGAAGCGCGCCCCGAGCATCGTCCCGCCCGAAGCATCGGAGAGGATCGAGATCCGGTCCGGCGAGATCGCGTTGCCCAGGTTGGAGAGGATCGCCGGGGCATCTGCCCCCGCCGTGTTGTTCATGAGGTCCACGGCGCGCAGATCGTCGCTCCGGGGCCCGCAGTAGAAGGGGTCCGTGTCGACGGCGGTGCCGTTGACGAGGGCCATCTGCCCGGCGTTGCGCAGGTCGTTCTTCAGGTACTCCAGCGCGAAGCGCATGGACTCCTGCATCTGAACGACCTGCTCCTGCGTGTAGTACTGCCGCGAGTTCGAGATGAACACGAAGTAGATCGAGGTCAGCACGGCCCCGGACAGGACCGACGCGACCAGCAGCTCGACGAGGGTGAAACCGCGATTGCGACGCATGGTGTTCATCACTCCCGCATCCGGAGGGCGCCGGGCAGCGTGATGCTGTTCCACCGCTGCACGCTGTCCGGGTTGCGCGGTACGAAGGCGACGGCGCCGATCTCGGTGCACATGGCCGCCAGACCGCCGACGTCGTTCGTCGATCGCGGCCACACCACGCGCACGCGCAGGTTCAGGAGCTGGCTGAAGGTGCCGTCCAGGGGCTCGAGCCAGTAGTGGACGCAGAAGCGCTGGCGATTGAGCTCGCTGCCGGGGATCGCGGCGCTGTTCAGCGGCAGGCCCGTGTGGTCGACGGGCTGCTCGGTGAGCGTGTGCCACTGGCGTGGGGCCGCGGAGAGCAGGCCCACGGGCAGCGCATCGCTGCGCCACCGGTAGGACTCCGTGCGGAGCGTCTCCAGGCCCGACTCGGCCAGGACCATGGCCGCCGCCTGCTCTCGGGCCGAGATGTTGCCCTGCATGGTGCGGATCTGCAGCGCGAAGACGGCCGCGAAGCCGACGGCGCTCACGACCACGGCCACGAGGACCTCGACCAGGCTGAAGCCGCGCGGGCGGCGGGATGCTCGGGGATTCACGGTGACTCCGTGTCGGGCGACCATCACAGCAACTCCAGGCGTGCGGGCTGGGTGAAATCGAAGCGGATGACCCGCGCGGGGCCCTCGGGCGTGACGATCTGGCCGGCGCCGAAGCGCTGGACGAGCAGCGCGATGCGCCCGGCGAGCGGGGTGCTGACCCCGGCGGCCAGCGTGTGGACCGAGCCGTCCGGGCGGACGCAGAGCACCAGGGGCTGAGCGCGCTCGGGCTGCGCGAGGTTGCCGCCGACACCGACCCAGCCGGTGAGGCCGATGATCTTGTCGGTGCCGCCGGGCGGCTGCGTCCAGTCGGCCTGGCCCGCCAGGGGCGTGGCGCCGAAGCCGTACCTCGCCAGACGCCGCGCGTTGGCGTTCAGGTCGGTGAAGGCGTCCACGCAGCTCGTGTTGTTGCTCTCGTAGATCTCGAAGATGCCCCGCGGCGACTGGCCGCTGAAGTCCTGAAAACGCACGATGTACGGGCGGTTGCGCATCTGCGCCTGCGTCTTCACCCGGTTGAACTCGTGGGAGACGAAGGTCGCCATGCTGGTGTCGTGGTCCCGGGCGCTGAAGGTCTTCAGCGAGGGGAAAGCCAGGAAGCTCAACACCAGGATGAGCGTCACGGCGAAGAGCAGCTCCACGAGGGTGAAGCCCCGCGGACCGCGGGGGATGGGGGGGCTCGCCGGGGTCGCGTGCGGTTCGTTCTTGTTCACCGGCCTGTCCTCTCCGTGCTCGTCGCCTGTTCGGGTCGAGGACGCAGTAGCAAAAAACGTTCCACTACGCCGCAGTGGGCCGCGCGGGGGCTCACCCCCTCACCGGGGGTATGAAATTTTTGCAGACAGTCGGAACCCTTTTGCGGAGCGAGGCGTTCATCTCGGCGTAGTACCGCGGCGGCGGCGCTGTTAGACTCCGCCGCCATGGACCTCCCGGAATCGGCCGTCGCCCCTCGCCTTCGCCTCCGCCGCGCCGCCCGCCTCGCGGGCTGGACGCTGCTCGCGATGCCAGGCGCTCCCCTCGCCGCCGACTACTTCGTCGGCGCCGACACGCAGTTGACCGCCGACCGCTGGCGCGGCACGCGACCCGAGCCCGTCGAGCGCCTGGACGTCCGCCCGCGCCTGCGACTGGGGGTCTTCGACATCGAGGACGACGGCACGGAGACGGACCGCTACCGGTTCGTCGCCGATCTGGACGTCGGCGCCGACTTCGGCCGCACCGACGCCGAGCGGGACGCGCAGAAGCAGGTGCTGGGCGATACGCGCCGCGCCGCCTTCGAGCTGCACTACGCATACTTCGAGGGCCGGTTCGTGAACACGCGCGACTTCGAGCTGCAGGCACGGGTCGGCCGGCATCTGCTGGTGGACGAGGTCGGCCTGGACGCCGTCGACGGCGCCACGCTCCGGGTGCGTGTCCCCTTCGTCGTGCTCGAGACCACGGGCGGTCTGGCGGTGCGCAGCGGCTGGTCGAACCTGGGCCCGGACATCTACTCGCCGGACGGCACCACGCTGCCGGACGTGCCGGCCTTCCTGGTCGGCGGCGCCCTGGAGACGGCCGTGGCCGACTGGGTCTCGTTCCGGGGCGCCTATCGCCGCCAGTTCGAAGACACCTCGCATCTGCAGCGCGAGGAGGCCGGCGGCGGCCTCGAGTTGACGCTGGTCCCCGGCTTCTCGATCACGACCGGCGCCCGCTACGACGTCATCTATCGACGCATGGGCTCGGTCCACGCCGGACTGGGCTGGAGTTTCCTGGACGCCTGGCGCACCGAGCTCGCCTGGCGGCGGGAGAACCCGACCTTCAGCGCCGACAGCATCTGGAACGCGTTCTCCATCGAGGCCTACAACGACTTCACCGGCCGGCTGCGCTTCGATCCCGACCTCTGGCGCTTCTCGCTGGACGGCGGCGTGCGGCAGTTCTCCGGCGGCGACCTGCACGACGGCGCGACCGGCTTCGACACGAGCAAACGCGCCTACGACGCCGGCCTGCGGGCCGAGCGCCTGGTCGGCGCCGTGGTGGACGACGCCAGCGTGGGCGCCGAGGGCCGCGCCGGCCTGGGCTACGGCGGGCAGCGCATCTACGGCGACGTCTTCGGGCGCATGCCCGTGGGCCTCACGCCCGGCGTCGAGCCGCTCCGGCTCAGCGGTCGGCTCGGCGCGGTCCACTTCGACGACGAGCAGCAGGCCAACCTGGGCGGCGTCTCCGGGTGGGCCGTCGTCGGGACCTCCTGGCGGGCGTCGGAGTCCGTGAACCTCGAGCTGCTCGGCGAGGGCCACGCCAGCAAGTTCACGCCGTTTCGTGGTCGAATCTTCGCCCAGGTGAGCCTGGAGGACTGGCTTTGATGATGCGTCGTGCCTCCGTTCCCGCCGGCCTCTCCTGGCTGCTGCTCGGCCTCGCCCTGGTCCTGACGGCCGCGCCGGCCGCGGCCCAGCACACCCAACGTGGGCCCCTGGCCGCCATCTTCGGCGACCAGACGATCCCGCTCGCCTTCGATCATGCGCTCCACCTGGGCAAGGCCAAGATGCAGTGCGACGAGTGCCACGACGTCGCCAAGAGCACGCGGCCCTCGGACCGCAACCTGCCCCCCGAGCGCACCTGCTTCGACTGCCACGACGTGACCGAGGCGTCGCCGGAGAAGGCCAGCCCGCCCGCGGCCTGCGCCACGTGCCACCCGGGCTATTCGCCGACGTTCCCCCCGGACACGCCGCTGGACGAGACCGCCAAGGCCTCGCCCCACCCGCCCGCGGTGGAGATCCCCACGGCGTCCATCGTGTTCAGCCATCAGGCCCACCTGACGCGCGGCGCGGCCTGCGACGCCTGCCACAAGGGCGTGGCCCAGGCCGGTCTGGCCACGCTGGAACACATGCCGATGATGGACGACTGCCTGGCCTGCCACGACGGCAAGACCGCGCCGGCGACGTGCGCCACGTGCCACACGGCGCGGCCGGACGGCGTGCTCGTCACTGCCCTGCCCGGCGGCAAGCTCACGCCGCGCGGTCTGTTCCGCAACGACGACCACCGCGGCGACTTCGCCCGCAGCCACGGCCCGGCGGCCAAGGCCGACGTGGCCTACTGCAAGAACTGCCACACCGAATCCGAGTGCAGCAAGTGTCACACGGGGCACGTCAAGCCGCTGACGATCCACGCCGCGGACTACATCCTGACGCATCCGCCCGAGGCGCGGCGCGACGATCCGCAGTGCAGCAAGTGCCACCGCCTGCAGACCTTCTGCCGCGACTGCCACCTGCGCAGCGGCGTGACGGCGGCCGTGAACACGGGCCTCGGCTTCCGGGACGCCGCCAACGCGGGCGGCCTGGCGAACTTCCACTCGGCCACGTTCAAGGGGGACGTCACCTCGCCGGACCATCACATGTACGAGGCGCGGCGCAACCTGCGCCAGTGCGTGGGCTGCCACGAGGAGAACGACTGCCTGCGCTGTCACGCCACGCTCGCCCGGGGTGGCTCGTCTTCCACCAGCCCGCACCCCGGCGGGTTCGAGCGGGTCTGCGGCCGCATTTTGAAGGTCAACGACCGCGCCTGCCGCAAGTGCCACACCGACATGGCCGCGCTGGCCGCCGAGTGTGACTGACCGAGCGCCGGGGCCTCGCCGGGCCCCTCCCCTGATTCGGGGTGTGTTCGCGCTCGGTGCGTTGCTGGCCGGTTGCGGCGCAGACGAGGACGCCGCGGCGCCGACGCCTGCGGACATCGGCCGCCCGTGCCCCGGCGTGGACGACCTCGCGCCCCGGCTGACGGCGCTCCTGCGGGAGGGCCGGCTGCCCGCCGTTCGACGCCTGCTCGGCGAGACGCTCGATCAGTCGCAGCTCACGGCCGTCCTGGACGCTGCCCTGCGGGTGGTGCGCGCGCTGCCCGGAGACCAGCTCGGCGCGCTGCTGGACCTGCTGGCGAGCGAACGCCTGGCGCCCGCCCTGGAGCTGCTGTCCGGACTTCTGGACTACGCGGCCACGAACGGCCCCGGCGGGGGCGTGGACGCCGCCCTGCTCGGCGAGCTGAGCGCCCTGGTGCAGCACTGCGCCGCGGGGCCGCTGTACGCCACGCTGGACGCCGTGCTGAGCGGCCCGGAGGTCCTGGCGCTGGCCGAGCCGCTGCGCGCGACGCTGGCACAGCCGGAGATCCGCGCCCTGCTGAGCGAGGCCGGCGCGTTGAACCGCGAGCACCTGGCAACGTTCCTGTGCAATCTGCAGGCGGCGCTGATTCGGCCGGGGGCGGACCCGGGCCAGAGCATCCGCAGCCTGGTGGACACCGTCGGCGGTCTGACGGACCTCCTTTCCGAGCCGCCGGCCTCGACCGTCGTCGAGGGCGCCATCGCGCTGCTCTCGCCCATGGGGACGGTGTTTCCGCCGGTGCGCGACCTGCTGTGCTGCGACCTGTACGGGCTGCCCGCCTGCCCCGACGCGACCTCGCAGAGCACGCCCCGTGTCGCGCCGCCGGTGTTCGTGTATCTCGCCTACGATGTGTTTCTGCAACGCCCGGACACGCTGGACGCCGCGCTCGGGCTCCTGGCCGACCGGGCGCTCACGGACCGGCTCGCGCCGCTGGTGGGCGTGGTGCGCACGCTCGGCGCCGACCCGGACGTGCGACAGGCCGTGACCCGCCTGCTCACGACCGTGCTCGACCCGGTCGTCGCGGCCGAAGTGTTGCCGGAGCTGCGGCTGTTGCTGGATGTGGGCGCGTGGAACGAGGCCCTGCGCCTGGTGGACGCCCTGCTCTCGAGCTGCCCGCCGACGACGCCGGGGGGCGACCTGTGACGCCCCGCGCCCTGAGTCTCCGGTCGGCCGCAGCGGTGGCGCTCCTCGGCGCAGCCCCCGCGTCCGCCAGCGTCCTGGACATCTACGGGCTGAACCCGCGCGGCACGGCCATGGGCAACGCGCAAACCGCCGTCGCCGATGACTACACGGCCGCGTTCTACAACCCCGCGGCGATGACGCAGAAGAAACAGACCAGCGTCGGCGCGGGGTTCATCGCCACGTTCCCCCATCTGTTCATCGACCGCGAATCGAGTCGGTCGACGGTGCCCGACGAGCGCCCGCCGGCCTTCTCCGGGTTCAACCTCGGCGTGCTGTTTCCCCTGGGCGGGCTCATCGAGAACCGCGTCGCCGTCGGCGTGACGGCCTACCTGCCCACGCTGAACCTGCTGCGCGCCGAGGGCATCGACTCCCAGGTGCCGCAGTTCTATCTGTACCAGAACCTACCGGACAAATACGACATTCTGGCCGCCGGCGCGTTCGAGTTCGGGCCCTGGCTGAGCCTGGGTGCCGGCGTGCAGGTCCTGGCCGGGCTCGACGGCGCGATCGACCTGCACATCGACCTGGCCAATCGGACGGTCGCTCAGCGGAGCGTCAACGTCGAGGTCACCCCGGTGGCGGCGCCGACGCTGGGTGTGTTCTCGCACCCGACGGAGTCCCTGCGGCTCGGCGCCTCGTGGCGCGGCGCGCTGGCGTTGGAGTATCAACTGCCGACGCGTCTGTTCATCGCCGAATTGGTCGACCTGGACCTGAACATCGGCGGCACGGTGCTCTACAGCCCGCACGTGCTGAACCTGGGCGGCGCCTGGCACTTCGCCGCGCTCGACCTGCTCGTCAGCGGTGAGCTGAGCTATGCGATGTGGTCCCTGGCGCCGGACCCCTCGCCCCGCTTCGAGATCGACGTCGGCGGCGAGCTCATCGAGGGCGTGGGCCTCGGCGAGCGCCTCGACGTCACGAACGGCGCCCACGTGGACCTCGGCTTCGTCGACACCCTCACGGCCCGCCTGGGACTGGAGCAGCGGCCCTCGGAGAACCTGGTCGTGCGCGCCGGCTACAGCTGGCGGCCGAGTCCTGCGCCCGTGCCGACGGAGGCGTTCAACTACATCGACGCCGCTGCCCACCTGCTGTCCGTCGGCGCCGGTGTGAGCTTCCACGACCCCCTGGAGATCCGCGAGAACCAGATCCACCTGGACGTGGCCTATCAGGCGACGCTGATGCAAACGCTCGACGTGGAGAAGACGCTCGGCGCCCGCGATCCCGTGGGCGACTACCGTGCGGGCGGGCGCATCCACAGCTTCAGCATCTCTTTTCGCCACGATCTGTGACGCTGGGCCCCGGATCGGGCGGCCACCCTTGAAAAACGCCCGCGCGACCGGTATCTCGCGCGGCCATGTCACACACCCAGGAAATCGCCCGCCGGCGAACCTTCGCCATCATCAGCCACCCGGACGCCGGCAAGACCACGATCACGGAGAAGCTGCTGCTCTTCGGCGGAGCCATTCAGATGGCCGGCGCCGTGCGTGCCCGGCGTGCGGGGCGCCATGCGGCCTCGGACTTCATCGAGATCGAGAAGCAGCGCGGCATCTCCGTGAGCACGGCGGTGATGAGCTTCGAGCACCAGGGCTGCGCCGTGAACCTGCTCGACACACCGGGTCACGAGGACTTCTCCGAAGACACCTACCGGGTGCTCACGGCCGTCGACAGCGCGCTGATGGTGCTCGACTCCGCGAAGGGCGTCGAGGCGCGCACCCTGGCCCTCATGGAGGTGTGCCGCATGCGCGACACGCCCGTGATGACTTACTGCAACAAGTACGACCGCGAGTCCATGGACCCCTTCGAGCTGCTCGACACCATCGAGAAGCAGCTGGGCATCCAGACCGCGCCGATGACCTGGCCCATCGGCATGGGCAAGGACTTCCAGGGCGTCTACGATCTCATCCACCGCGCCGTCGTGTTCTATCAGGACGCCACGAAGGGCCGGAAGAACGACGTCGTGGCCATCGCCCCCGAGGACCCGGCGCTCGAGGACTGGATCGGCCCGGACGCCGCCGCACGCCTGCGCAACGAGCTCGAGCTGCTCGAGGGGGCCTCGCCGCCCTTCGACCCCGAGGCCTATCGTCGCGGCAAGCAGACGCCGGTGTTCTTCGGCAGCGCCATCAACAACTTCGGCGTGAAGGAGCTGCTCGACTGCTTCGTGCAGTTCGCCCCGGCGCCGCAAGTGCGCGCGACGGCCACGCGGTACGTCGAACCGGAGGAGCCCACCTTCACGGGCTTCGTGTTCAAGATTCAGGCGAACCTGGACCCGTCGCACCGCGACCGCATGGCTTTTATTCGCATCGTCTCCGGTGAATACAACCGCGGGATGAAGCTGAAACACGTGCGGACGGGGCGCGACATGGCCGTCAACAACGCCACCACTTTCCTGGCCCGCGACCGGACGGTGACCGAGCAGGCGTTCCCCGGTGACATCATCGGCATCCACAACCATGGCTCCATCCGGGTCGGCGACACCTTCACCGAGGGCGAGGACCTCAAGTTCACCGGCATCCAATCGTTCGCGCCCGAGCTCTTCCGGCGCGCGCGGCTGCTGGATCCCCTGAAGTCCAAGTCCCTGGTCAAGGGACTGGAGCAGCTCGCGGAGGAGGGCGCCGCCCAGCTCTTCCGCCCCATGGACGGCCAGGACTACATCCTGGGCGCCCTGGGCAGCCTGCAGTTCGACGTGATCCAGTCGCGCCTGGCCAGCGAATACAACGTGCGGGCCATCTTCGAGCAGGTGCCCTACCAGGCGGCGCGCTGGCTCTTCTCCGACGACGCCGAGGCCCTGGACAAGTTCGTGAAGACCAACCGCGACCGCATCTATCGCGACCTCGCGGACAACGTCACGTTCATCGCCAACACCGAGTGGGCCATGAACTACGCCGCCAGTCAGAACCCCAAGATCCGGTTCCTGAAGACGATGGAGATTCAATGACGCCTCGTGGGCTCCGCTGGTCCCTCGCCGCCCTTCTCCTCGGCAGCACGTCCGCCTGCACCGGCGTCAACCCCGACCTTTCGCTCACGCAGAGCGGCAAATCGTCGGACGCCGAAGTCGTCGGGGGGGCGGACGCGGGCGGCGGCGCCACGGGCGGCACGGTGTCCGGTGGGACGGCGGCGGGCGGCGCCTCGGGGGGCGCTTCGACGGGCGGGACACCGACCGGCGGCGATCCCATGGGCGGCGGCGTGATGCCCGTCGCGGACGCCGGCCCCGGGCCCGGGCCGGACGCCGGCCCCACGTGTGTCGATGGCGCCACCGAGCCCGAGGACTGCGGACTCAACGCCCGCGGCCGAACCGAGCGCACCTGCCGCGACGGCGTCTGGGGCGAGTTCGGAGCGTGCGCCGATCCGGACGTCTGCGTCGACGACGCGGCCGAGACCGAGGCCTGCGGGCTGCAGGGTCGCGGGACGGCCGAGCGGATCTGCGTCCACGGGCAGTGGAGCGACTTCGGCCCCTGCGATGACCCCGACCGGACCTGCGAGGACGGCACCCGGGAGACGGCGCGTTGCGGGCTCAACGGCCGCGGCGAGCAGGCCCACACTTGCGTGGACGGCCACTTCGGCCCCTTCGAGGACTGCGTCGATCCGGACACCTGCGTGGACCGGTCGACGGACATGCGGGCCTGCGGGCTCAACGGCCGCGGCGCCCAGGTGCGCACCTGCGACCGCGGGCAGTGGGGCGACTTCGGTCGCTGCGACGACCCGGACGACTGCGTCGACGGGGCGACCCAGAGCGAGGCGTGCGGCCGCGCGGGCATGCGCTCGCGGACCTGCATCCAGGGCCGCTTCGGGAACTACGGGCCCTGCATGGAGTCTCCGGCGCTGTGCGCGTCGCCCCTGGAGCTCGCCGTCGGTCAGACCGCCGGCAGCCTCGGCGACACCAACACGTTCTTGTCGAGCTGCAACGCCGCCGATCGCGGCGAGGCCGTCGCGCGCTTCCAGGCGCCGAGCGCCGGGGTGTACGCGTTCCGCGTCACGCAGCACGCCAACGACTTCAGCCTCGCGCTGCGCAACCTCTGCGACCCGGCATCCGCCGAGGTCTCCTGCGGGGTGAACGAGACGCGGACCATGGCCATGCTCGAGGGCCAGGAGGTCTTCGTGCTCGTCGAGGGCACGGGGAATCGCGGCGACTTCACCCTCGAGGTCCAGGCCAACGCCGCCGCCGACTCGGCCTGCAACCGGCCGCAAGTCGCCTCGGTCGGGGCCGTCGTCGGGCGCACCGCCGGGGACAGCACGCTGGGCGCCGGGTGCGGGCAGGCCACGGGCCCCGAGGCCGTGTACATCTTCGTGCCCGTCGCGGCGGGCGTGTACACGTTCCGGACCACGGACACGGCCTTCGACACCATGCTGTCGCTGCGACACAACTGCCTGGACGCCGACGCCGAGTTCGCCTGCCACGACGACGTCGGAGGCAACGACCACACCAGCATCCTCTCCGCCCGGTTGGGCATCGGCGAGCTCGTCTACATCGTGGTGGACGGCTGGGGCGGTGACGACGCCGGCGATTTCACCCTGCGGATCACCGGCCCGGACACCCTGGTGGACGCCGCGCCGATGGTGCGCGTCGCGGCGGGCCCGTTCTACCGCGGCGCGACCTCGGACAATCAGCCGGCCGCCGAGCGCCCGGTGCGGCGCATCACGCTGGCGGACTACGAGATCGACCGGCACGAGGTCACCGTGGCCCAGTACCGCGCCTGCGTGAACTCCGGCCGGTGCCCGGAGCCGTCCGACGGCGACGGCTGCAACTGGGGCACTCCGGGCCGCGACGACCACCCGATCAACTGCCTGTCCTGGAGCGAGGGCAACAACTACTGCATCCAGATGGGCAAGCGCCTGCCCACGGAGGCCGAGTGGGAGAAGGCCGCCCGGGGCGGGTGCGAGACCCACGGCAGCGCCGACTGCGTGGGCGACGACGACGCGCTGTCCTACCCATGGGGCGCCGCTCCGGCGCCGGACTGCGAGCACGCCTGGATGCTGGCCTGCGACGAGGGCCGCACCGCGCCCGTGCCCGCGACCGACCCCGCGGGCAACTCGGTCTACGGCGTGCAGGACCTGGCCGGAAACGTCTCGGAGGTCACCTTCGACTGCTACGACGAGTCGTTCTATGGAGACGGGCCCGACGTGGATCCCGTCGCCGATACGCCCAACTGCGACCGTCGGACGGCCCGCGGCGGGAACTCGACGGACGACAGTTGGCGGGACGTCCGCGCGGCACGCCGCATCGAGATCGGCGTGAACGACCGGGATCACGGCGTGCGCTGCGCCCGCTGAGCGCCTCAGGCGTGGGCGCGCCGCCGGCGGAATCGACCGAGCACGCGCGCCCCCAGGACCCGCACCTCGGGCACCCGGAGCGCGAGCGCCACGGCCAGCGTGACCCCGATGGCCAGGCTGCCGGCGAGCCCGCCGGTGAGCAGCGCCAGGAGCGTCGGCGGCAGCGCGTCGAGCGGCCCCGCCAGGGCCCCGGGCAGCCAGAAGGTCGCCGCCACGCCAGCGGCCCCGGCGAGGCCAAGGCGCAGGCAGGCGTCCACCAGACCGGGACCCGTCGCGGGCGGCGCGCCGCGATGCACCCGCCACGCGAGCGCGATGGCGTTGGCCGAGATGGCCACGGACGAGGCCACCGCCAGCCCGACGCCGCCGTAGTCGCGGCCCAGCCACCAGTACAGCGGCACGAAAGCGATCGTGACGGCCGAGCCGATGAGCGTCGGTGTCCAGGTGTCGCCGCGCGCGTAGAAGCCGCGTGACACGAGGCCCTGCGTCGACCAGGCCCAGAGCCCGAGACAAACCCACCCCGTGAGCGCGCCGATCTCGGCGAGCTGGTCCGGCGTGAAGCGCGCCTGACCCCAGATGACCAGGGCGATCTGGGGCGCCGACACGGTCAGGGCCGCCTGCGCCGCGATGGCCAGCACCAGCGTGGTGCGGAGCGCTCGGACCAGGGTCTCACGGGCCTCGGCGGGGCGCCCCTCTGCGTACAGGCGGGCGAGCACGGGGTAGGTCGCCATGCCGGCGGCCAGGCCGAAGACGCCCATCGGCACGCGCATGAGCGTCTTGGCATAGGTCAGCCGCGAGATCGTGCCCGGCTCGACCAGCGAACCGAAGTACCGCAACAGGAAGTCGTCGAACACCACCACGGAGACGCCGAGCATGACCGGCAGCGAGCGCCACAGGTAGGTACGCAGGTCGGCGTCTCGCCAGGAGAGCACGGGCGACCAGCGCAAGCCGCCCTGCACGCAGGCGATGAGCGGCATGAGGAACGGCCCCAGGAACGACCCGGCGAGGACACCCCAGGCGAACCCCTCGGCGCCCATCGACGGCCCGAGCAGGACGCCGAACACCACGATGCCGCCGGTGTACAGCAGCGGCGCCAGGGCAGGCATCACGTGCCGCTCCCGCGCCTGCAGCGTCGCCGAGAGCAGCCCCCCGAGCACGTGGAAGATCTGGGCCGGCAGGATGATCCGGACCAGGTGGGTCAGTTGCGCGTGCTGGGCGGCGTCCATACCCGGGGCGATGCGGGGCGCCAGGAGCGGCGCCGCCCACCACAGGGCGAGCGTCGCCACGCCGAGCAAAAGCCCGAGAAAATTGGCGATCTGCGAGAACGCCCGCCAGCCGGCCGCCTCGTCGTTCCGGGACAGGTGCCCGTGGAACAGCGGGATGAACACCAGGGACAGCGCGCCGCCGGCCAGCAGGTAGTTCAGGAAGTCCGGGATGACGAAGGCCGTCCAGTAGACGTCCGCCTCGCCGCCGTTGCCGAGCGTGCGGCCGATGACCGACTCGCGGACGAGCCCGATCACGCGGGAGAGCAGGATGCTCACCCCATACAGCGTCGCCGCGAACCCCAGACCGCGTCGGCTCACGGCGCGCTCAGTCCGGGCCGGGGCCGGGGCGCGGGGCGCGGGGCGGGAGTCCCCCACCCTCGGGCACACCGGCGCCGAAGGCCTCGATCATCCAGAAGACGCCACCGGCGAGACAGAACACACCGATGGCATCGAACCAGAGGGGCTGGAACTCGACGACGTGCCCCGGCGGGGTATCGAAGCCGGGAATGCCCGGTGCGACGGACAGGACGGTCAGCCAGACGACCGCGTGCTGGGGCACCATCGCCGCCACGGCGAGCCAGATGGAGTGCGTGCGGGCGTAGGCCCAACCACCGATCATCGGCCCGAGCATCCAGGGCAGCCAGTAGGCCGGGTGCTCGTGGCGCGACCACGCGGTCGCCAGGGCGCCGATGGTCAGGGCGGCCCAGCCCGGCATGCTCGTCCACAGATTCCGCATCGTGATGCCGAGCCCCAGAAAGGCCAGGCACACGGGCGCCACCAACCCGTACGACACACCCATCGTCCAGGCGGGACCGGGCGAGAGCGTCGGCCCCGGCGCCGTCGCCTGGGGGCTCACGGCCGCGGTGACCAGCGGCACGCGGTCCCGCACGATGTTGTCGATCTCACTGCCCAGGATGGCCGCGCCGATGCCGGCCAGGAGCGCGGCCACGACCCACGCCGCCGCGGGCCGGCCCACGCCGACCTCCGGCACGCCCGGGCGACGCATGCGCGCGTCGATGCGCCCGACGATGAGCGTCGCGGCGATCATGGCGAACGCCTCGACCAGGTGCCCCCATGGCACGCCGAGCGCGGCCAGGAGGGTCCCGGACAGGAAGAACATGGCCCCCCACAGCGGCGAGACCAGGAGACCCCAGAAGAGGGGTGGCATGCCCATCAGGGAGCAGCGATGCAGAGACCGATGCGCTCGCTGCCGCCGAGCCCGATGGGATCGGCGCCGAGACCCGTCGCACAGACCAGGCCGGCCGGGCAGGTGTTGGGGCTGCCGGCCGCGTCCTCGCAGACCGCCGTGCAGACCGTCGCGCCGCTGCCGTCGACGTCGATGCAGATGCTGCCGACCTCGCAGTCGCTGCCGCCGGTGTTCTGGTCCGGCACGCAGGCGTCGCCGACCGAGAGGCTCCCGTTGCCCGGAGCGCAGAAGCCGATCGCCCCCTCGACGCCACCGGAGGTCAGGCCGAAGCGGCCGCTGAAGGTGCAGGTCGTGCCACGCGCGCAGCCCGCGCCGCCGAAGACGTCGCAATCGCCGACGCAGAGGCCGAGCTCCTGGTAAGGCGCGTCGAACAGGCCCGGGAGGCAGGCCGAGTTCCCGCCACAGAGGCTGGCGTCCGTCGCGTCGCAGAAGCCGATGCAGCTCGTCGGGTCGCCCTGGAAGAGCGCGCCGCATAGGTAGCCGGCCTCGCAGTCGCCCCAGTAGGTGGCCTGATCCTCGGTGCAGGCGTCGCCGCCCGCCAGGTTGCCGCCCGGCACGCCGACGCACTCGCCGAACACCGCGCCGGCGTTGACGCCGGACACCGCGCAGGCCTCGCCGGCGCCGCAGCCCGACTGGTCGAACACGTTGCAGGTCGCCACGCAGAAGCTGTAGGGCACGTCGTCCACCTGGGCGCTGATGTCGATGCACTGCCCGGCGTCGCAGGTGCCGTTGGCGTTGCAGGCCTCGCGGCACAGGCCGAACTCGCAGACCAGGTTCTCCTGGCAGTTCTCACCGGCGGGGTCGAGGGGGTCGCAGGGCTCGCCGACGCCGGCGTTGCCCGGGGAAACACAGAGCGTCGCGTGACCGAGGGAGAAACACGAGGCCGGCGCGCCGCAGGTGTCCGTGGCCGTGCCCGCCGCGCAGTCGTTGCCGGGGATGCAGAACGCCTCGTTGGGCAGCGCCTGGTCGGGGGCGTAGCAGCCCTCGCGGGGCAGGCAGCCGTCGATGGCCGCAGACGCGTCGCAGAGGCCGAGGCAGTAGTTCTCGCCGGGGGCGAACTGAACACAGACGAGGTCGACGCCGCAGTCCTCGGGCGCGTTGCAGGGGTCGTAGCGGCCGGCGGCCGCCGGGTTCTCGGCCTGGCAGACGCCCAGGCGGGGGTTGCAGACCTCACCGGCGGGGCAGTCGGCGTCGATGCTGCAGAAGCCGCCGTCGGCGACACACTGGCCCGTGGCGAAGTCGCAGAGCTCGCCGGCGGGGCAGTCCGCGTCCACCTGGCAGAGGTTGGGGTCGGCCGTGCACACGCCCGCGTCGCAGATCTCGCCGAAGCCGCAGTCGCCGTCGACCTGGCACTCGACGAGGAGCTCGCAGACGCCCGTGCGCTGGTTGCAGAACTCGTCGCGGGCGCAGTCGATGTCCACGGTGCAACCGGCGGCCTCGCAGATGCCCGTGCCGACGTTGCAGATCTCGCCGATCGAGCAGTCCGCGTTGCGGCGGCACTCACCGCCCACGTCGACGCACTGGCCGTTGGCGGCGTCGCAGAGCTGGCCGGCGGCGCAGTCCGCATCCACGGTACAGCCCGCCGCGCCGCCGTCACATGCGCCCGTCTGCTCGTTGCAGACGCCGCCCGGGCCGCAGCCCGTCACGCGGCAGTCCGGCACGCAGTAGGCGCTCGGCGCGGCCGGGTCGTCGATGCAGGCCCAGCCTTCGCGACAGTCCTCGGGACGCCCGCAGGCGGCCAGACACAGGGCGAAGTCCACGTCGACCTGCGCGCAAAGACCGCCACCGCAGTCGGCGTCGGAGCCGCACTCGACGACGCAGAAGCCGCCCGGGAAGTCGGGGTTGGCGACCTCGTCCAGGCAGAAGCCCTCGGGACACTCCTCCGGACCGGTGCAGCCGTGGGCGATGCCCTGGCCGGGGTCGACCTGATCGGGGATGCAGATGCCCTCTTCGCAGTGCTCGTTCGCTTCGCAGACCACGTCCGCGCAGGGGTCCTGCACGTTGGGCACGCAGCGGCCGGTCCGGTCGTCGCAGATCTCGCCGAAGTCGCAGACCACCTGGTCGCAGGGGCTGCCGGCCTGACCGCCCGTGCCGCCCGTGCCGGGCTCACCGCCCTGGACCTGACCGCCGGTGCCGGGCTCACCGCCCTGGACCTGACCGCCGGTGCCGGGCTCACCGCCCTGGACCTGACCGCCCGTGCCGGGCTCGCCGCCGTCCGGCTTGCCGCCGAACCCGCCGGAGCCATTGCCGCCCGAACCGTTGCCGCCGGTGCCGTTGCCGCCGGTGCCGTTGCCGCCCGAGCCGTTGCCGCCCGAGCCGTTGCCGCCCAGGGGGACCTCGTTGCCACCCAGCGACGGCATGGCGTCGCGGATGTTGCCGGGGCCGGCGGGGCCCGCATCGCCCCCACCGCTGGACGTCGAGTCGGTACAAGCCGACGCGAGCAGGGAGACCGTCGCGACCGAATAGAGCAGGTGCTGGATCTTCATGAGACCTCCGCGTGAAAAGCGGCGCACCCTAGCCAATTCGACATGCGGGATTCAAGCGGTTGGGTATGCTCCGCGTCATGTCGACGATCCGCGCCGTGTACACCAACGTCCGGGCCGCCCGGACGGCCATCAAGGACTTCGCCCGGTTCGAGCGCATCGTGGCCGTGCTCGCCCGCCACGGCCTCGGGCACATCGTCGAGGCCTGGGATCTTCAGGACCGCTTTCTCATCAACCTCGTGGTCTCGCGCCGGGACCCCGAGCAGGAGAAGAAGTCGGTCTACCTGCGCATCTCCGAGGCGCTGCAGGAGCTCGGCCCGACCTTCGTCAAGCTCGGCCAGATCCTGTCGACGCGCCCCGACCTCATCCCGCAGGAGCTCTGCCTCGAGTTCGCCAAACTGCAGGACCAGGTGCAGCCCATCCCCTCGGAGGTCGCCCGCGGGGTCGTCGAGGCCTCGCTCGGCCGCCCCATCGCCGAGATCTTCGCCGACTTCACCGAGAAGCCCCTCGCCTGCGCCAGCATCGCCCAGGTGCACACGGCGCGCCTCGAGACCGGCGAGGAGGTCGTCGTCAAGATCCAGCGGCCGGGCATCCGCGACACGGTCGAGAGCGACCTGAACATCCTGCACTTCGTCGCGCGCAAGCTCGAGGAGACCATCCCCGAGATCAAGGCCTTCGAGCCCGTGGCCATCGCGCGGGAGTTCGAGAAGGCCATCAAGCGGGAGCTCGACTTCACCCACGAGGCCAGCCACCTCGACCGCTTCGACCGGAACTTCTCGTCCTGGCCTTCCGTGCACATCCCCCGGCTCTACCGGGCCTACTGCTCGGACCGCGTACTGGTCATGGAGCGCCTCATCGGGGTCAAGATCACGGCGGGGGGCCCGGCAGGCCACGACATGCCCGCCGTCGCGCGCGAGTGCGTGCGCATGCTCTTCAAGATGGTCTTCGAGGACGGCTTCTTCCACGGCGACTTGCACCCCGGGAACATCTTCATCCTCGAGGACGGCCGCATCGGCTTGATCGATTTCGGCCTCGTCGGGCGCATGACGCCCATGATGAAGGACGCGATGGCGGACCTGCTCCTGTCCATCGTGACCCACGACTACGCCGGGGTGGCGCGCGGCCTGTACGACATCAGCCTGCACACGGGCCGCGTGAACTACGGGCAGTGGGAGGCCGACACCGTCGAGCTCTGCGAGAAGTACTTCGCCCACAAGACGCTCGGCGAGGTGGACTTCGGGGCGCTGTTGCGCGACCTGGTCGAGGGCGCCATCCGGCACGACGTCCGCATCCCCCCCGACTACACGATGTTCTTCAAGGCCATCATGACGGTCGAGGGCATCGGCAAGACCATCACGCCGGACCTGGACCTCATCGGCGAGTGCCGTCCCTACGTGGAGCAGCTCATCGCGCAGCGGTACAGCCCCGAGCGGGTGATGAAGTCCGCCGCGGACGCGCTCCAGTCCTTCGCCCGCCTCGGCCGCACCCTGCCGAACAAGGCCAACGAGTTCCTCTCGCACATGGAGGACGGCCGCATCGCCGTCAGCGTCGACAACCCGCGCCACGACCAGATCGAAGACGCCAGGGAGCGGCGCAACAACCGCGCCATCCTGGGCGCGCTGGCCTGCACCCTGCTCATGGTGGGCACGCTCGTCCGCCACGACGCGCGCTTCGTGATCTTCGGCGCCCCAGGCATGACGGTCATCTCGTGGGCGACGGGCAGCTACCTGGCGTTGCGGTTGTGGTGGCGCATCACGCGAAACGGCCGTTGGTGAGGCCGCAATGCGTCGCCCCCCCCTTGCGGCGGCGGTGTCCGTGACCATGGTTGCGCCGTGACCGACCTTCGCCCCATGGCGGTCGCCGGGCTCTTCTACCCCGCCGAGCCCGACGCCCTGCGCTCGAAGCTCGGGGCGCTCCTGACCGATGCGCGCCCCGACGCGGCGGACCTCGCCCGCGGTCGGCCGAAGGCGCTCGTCGTGCCCCACGCCGGCTACGCATACTCCGGCGCCATCGCGGCCACGGCTTACGCGCTCCTCGCCCGCACGCTCGAGACCGGGCCCCCCATCACCCGCGTGGTGCTCCTCGGCCCGGCACATCGCGTGTGGTGTAGAGGCCTCGCCGAGCCGGGGGTCGACTTCCTGGAGACGCCCCTGGGCGCGGTCCGGGTCGACCGGGCGGCGCTCGCGGACCTGCCGGGGCGCGCCGACGGCCGCCGGGCGCACGGCCCCGAGCACGCGCTCGAGGTGCAGCTCCCGTTCTTGCGTACGCTGCTGCCCGAGGCCGGCGTGGTCCCGCTGCTCGTGTGCGAGGCGCCGCCCGAGCAGGTGGCCGATGCCCTCGCTCATCTGTGGGGCGGCCCCGAGACCCTGGTGCTCGTGAGCACGGACCTCTCTCACTTCCACCCCTACGCCGACGCCCGCGCGCTCGACGCCGACACGGCGGCGCATCTCGTCGCCCAGGGGCCGCCGGTGCTCTCGGGCGAACAGGCCTGTGGCGCGGCCGCCCTGAACGGGCTGCTCACCCACATCGCCGGCCGCGGCTGGCCCCTGACCTGCCTGGACCTGCGCAACTCCGGCGACACCGCCGGCAGCCGGCGCGAGGTCGTCGGGTACGGCGCCTTCGGACTCTGGACGGAGCCCTCGCCCCCATGACTCAACCCGCCTGGACGCTGGACGCCGCCCTCGGCGCCAGCCTGCCCCGATTCGCCCGCGCCTGCATCGCCGAGGCGCTCGGCGCCGCGACGCCCGCCGAGCGGCCACGTCTGCCGGGCGTGGAGCGCATCGGCGCCACCTTCGTCTCGCTCCATCGGGGCGAGGCCCTGCACGGTTGCATCGGGTCGCTGACGGCCTGGCGCCCGCTGCTGGACGACGTGAAGCGCAACGCGCTCGCCGCCGCCTTCGAGGATCCCCGCGCGCCGTCGCTGGATGCGGCGGGTCTGCGCGCGCTGGAGGTCGAGGTCTCCGTGCTGTCGCCCCCGACCCCCGTGGACTTCGACACGCAGGCGGACCTGCTCTCGACGCTGCGCCCCGGCGTGGACGGCCTGATCCTGGAGTGGGGCGGCCACCGCGGCACGTTCCTGCCTCAGGTCTGGGAGCAGCTCCCCGAGCCCGAGGACTTCCTGAACCACCTGAAGCGCAAGGCGGGCCTGCGCGTGGACTTCTGGGCGCCGGACGTGAAGATCGACCGCTACACGGTGCAGGCCTTCGTCGACCCGCCGCCCGGGGCTCCGTGACCGCCGTCCCGGACCCCGCGCGCGGCCGCTTCTGGCATCCCCTGCCGGACGCGCGCATCCAGTGCGACCTTTGCCCGCGCGACTGCCGGCTCGCGGACGGCCAGCGCGGGCTGTGTTTCGTGCGCCAGAATCAGGGCGGCGAGATGGTCCTGACCACCTGGGGCCGCTCGTCGGGCTTCTGCCTGGACCCCATCGAAAAGAAGCCGCTCAACCACTTCCTCCCCGGGTCGAGCGTGCTGTCGTTCGGCACCGCGGGCTGCAACCTGACCTGCCGCTTCTGCCAGAACTGGGACATCTCCAAGTCGCGCGAGATGGACCGCCTGCAGGCCGTGGCCACGCCCGAGGCCATCGCGGACGCCGCCGTGCGCAGCGGCGCTCGCAGCGTGGCTTACACCTACAACGACCCGGTCATCTTCGCCGAGTACGCGCTGGACGTCGCCGCCGCCTGCCGCGAGGCGGGCGTCCGCTCCGTCGCCGTGTCCGCCGGCTACGTGCGGGCCGAGGCGCGCCGCGAATTCTTCGCCGGCATGGACGCCGCCAACATCGATCTCAAGGGGTTCACCCCGGCCTTCTACCGCGATGTGTGTGGCGGCGACCTGGACACCGTGCTCGAGACGCTCGAGTACCTGGTGCGCGAGACGCAGGTCTGGACCGAGATCACCACCCTGCTCATCCCCGGGCTCAACGACTCGCCCGCCGAGGTCGAGGCCCTGAGCGCCTGGGTGTTCGAGCACCTCGGCCCCACCGTGCCGCTGCACTTCACGGCGTTCCACCCGGACTTCCGGATGCACGACCGCGAGCCGACGCCGCCCGTGACGCTGCGGCGCGCCCGCGCTCAGGCGCTCGGCGTGGGCCTGAAACACGTCTACACGGGCAACGTGCGGGACGTGGCGGGCGACACCACGCACTGCGCGGCGTGCGGCGCGGCGGTCATCGTGCGCGATGCCTACCGGATGCTCGCCTACGACCTGGACGACACGGGCCACTGTCGCGGCTGCGGGGCCCGGCTCGCCGGCGTCTTCGACGGGCCGGCCGGCGACTTCGGCGCCCGGCGCGTGCCCATCCGGATCTGACCGCGGCTCAGCCCTCGGCGGGCGGCTCGGCCGGCGCCTCGACCGCCGGCGCGGCCTCCGGGAAGTCGATCACCAGGCCGACGCGGCGCGCCTCGGCGTCCAGGCTGGCGATGGTGACCCGGACCTTCTGGCCGGCCTGGACCTTGTCGCGAGGCTTCTGACCCTCGGCGAGGCCCATCTCGCCGGCGTGGGCGAGGCCCTCGATGCCGGGCGCGAGCTCGATGAAGGCGCCGAAGTCCTTCACGCGCATGACCTTGCCCTCGAGCGTCTGCCCGACGCTGAAGGCGTCCAGCGAGGGCCGCACGGGCTCGGCCGTGAGCTGCTTGATGCCCAGGCTGCAGCGGCCGCGCTCCTCGTCGATGCCGAGGACGAGCGCCTCGACCTCGCGACCCGCGGGGAAGTGCTCGGCCACCTTGCCCACGGGCGTCCAGCTCAGGTCGGAGCTGTGGACCAGGCCCTCGAAGCCGTTCTCGGCGTCCAGCGTGACGAACACGCCGAAGCTGGCGATGTTCTTGACCACGCCGCGCACGCGCGTGCCGACGGGGAACTTCTCGCGCAGCGCCGCGAAGGGGCTGCCCTTGAGCTTCTTGATGCTGAGCTTGAGGTGCTTCTTCTCGGGGTCGAGGTGGATGATCTCGGCCTCGACGCGCTCGCCGACCGACAGGGCGTCGCTGGGGTGCTTGGGGTTGCCCCAGCCGATCTCGCTGACGTGGACCATGCCCTCGACGCCGGGCTCGACCTCGACGAAGGCGCCGTAGTCCGCGAAGCTGATGACCGGGCCGGAGACCTTCTGACCGACGCGCAGGCGGTCGGACACCGTCGCCCAGGGCGCCGGGAGCAGCACGCGGCGGGAGAGCTGGATCTTGTCGCCCTTGCCGCCTTCGCCCGCGCTCTGGATCTTCAGGACCTTGACCTCGACCTCGTCCCCGATGGCGACGACGTCCGCCGGGTGCTGCACGCGGCCCCAGCTCATGTCCTTCACGTGCAGCAGGCCCGTCGCGCCGCCGGGCAGCTCGACGAACGCGCCGAAGTCGGCGAGGCGGGCCACGCGGCCCTTCAAGACCTCGCCCTCGGCGGGCAACGTGACGGGCGTCGCGGGCGCGGCCGCGACGCTCTCGGCGCCGGCCTCGCCTTCGACGGTCGCGTCGACCTCGCGGGGTTTGTTCTTGCGGGCCTCACGGACGTCCCGCGCCGAGCGCGGCTCGCGGGCGAGGACGAACGTGTCCTTGCGCTCGTCCCAGTCGCGCACCCAGAAGCGGTTCTTCTGGCCCTCGCCCAGGGGCGCGTCCGTGCGGCGGTCGGGCAGGAAGGCCTTGAGGCCGACGTCCACCGAGAGGCCGCCCTTCACCCGGGCGAGCACGACGCCCTCGACGGGCTCGTCGCGATCGGCGGCGGCCTCGAGGCGATCGTACAGGTCCAGGCCGCGGGCCTTGATGAGCGAGAGCACCGGGCCGTCCGCCAGGACCTGCTCGATGAACACGCGGAGCGTCTCACCGACGGCGGGCCGGGCGCCGCGCAGCTCGGACACGGCCACGCGGCCGCGACCGGCGGCGACCTCGACCACGAGCTCGGACTCGCCGACCTCGACCACGCGGCCGGCCTCGACGGTGCCCGGCTTGCTCGCCAGGCTCTCCCAATGCGCGGTCAGCTCGGCCAGGGTCGCGTTGCGGTCCAGCAACGGGTCCGCGGCGGCGGCGTTCGGGGTCGGGGCCTGGGGGGTCTCGTTCGTCTCGGACATGCGTGTCTCCGGATGGGTCGCCAAGGATCGCCGCGGGCAGATAGCATGCTCGCGCGCTACGGGCAACGTCGTCCTGAGTCGGGTGTCGCCCCACTTGGGCGGAAGTACGCGCGTCTGTTACAGTCCGCTCACGTTCGAATCTTGCCGGAAGAGTGAAATGCGCAAGCCCATCCGCGCGACGCTGGTCGCGAGCCTCTGTGGTCTGTCGATGTTCGCCTGCGGCGACGACACCGCGAAAACGCTGGAGGACTGCCTCGGCGTGAACTGCGAGGGCAGCACGCCCGGCCGCGACATCGGCCTGGACCTGCCGACGGACGATCGCGGCGCGATCATCAACCCGCCGGATCCTTCGAGCGACGCCGGACCGATCGAGTCGGACGCGCTGCGGTTCGTGGACGGCAGCCTGCCGCCGGACGCGTTCAAACCCGAGGGCACCTGCCCCACCCGGGACGACGGCGTGTGTGACGAGCCCTCGGCCGGGGGCGACTGTCCCGCCGGCTCGGATCCCGAGGACTGCCGCGGAGGCGACGGCCCGGAGTGCATGGAGGCCGCCGACTGCCCGCAGGGCGAATACTGCCGCCTGGGTCAGTGCGTGCCGACGGAGGCCGGCCCCTGCCGGATGGACTCCGACTGTGCCGCCGGCGAGTACTGCGACGTGGTGACCGGCATGTGCAACCCGGACGCGGGGCCCGGCGACTGCGATCGCAGCGCGGACTGCGCCCCGGGCGAGATCTGCAACCTGGGCACGCACCAGTGCATGGCCGACGGCGGCGGCGGCGGAGGCGACGAGTGCGTCGTCGACGCGGACTGCGGCCTCGAGGACATCTGCAACAACGGCGTGTGCGTGCCCGGCGGGGGCGGTGGCGGGCAGTGTTTCGACGACTCGGACTGCGCGCCCGACGAGTTCTGCGACCCCGACTTCGGCGTGTGCCTCCCCGCGGGCGGCGGCGGCGGCGGATTCTGTCTCGGCGATGCCGACTGTGCACCGGACGAATACTGCGACCCGGACTTCGGCGTGTGCCTGCCCGGCGGCGGCGGCGGCTGCCCCTACACCAACGACAACGAGTGCGACGAGCCGTTCCTCTGCCCGCCGGGCACGGACGTGGCCGACTGCGGCGGCGGCGGCGGCGGCTGCATCGGCGACTTCGACTGTGGCCTCGGCGAGATCTGTGACTTCGGTGTCTGCGTGCCCGACGGCGGCGGCGGGTGCCTGGGGGACTTCGACTGCGCGATCGGCGAGGTGTGTCAGGCCGGCGCGTGTGTGCCCGACGCCGGCGGCGGCGACGGCAGCGTCGGCTCCCGCTGCGGCCCGGGCAGCTTCTGCGACGCCGGCCTCGCCTGCGTCGGGACGGCCAACGGACAGGGCACCTGCCGGGAGCGCTGCAACGCAAACGCCGCCCAGAGCGGCTGCGCCCGGACGGAGATCTGCGTGCCCACGGAGGCCTGCGACCCGCAGTTCGCCAACTGCAACGGCTTCTGCTTCCCCGACGACGACTGCGCCCCGGCCACGGCGGCGCAGGACTGCGGCATCGAGGCGTACTGCGACATCCTGGGTCGGGCGTCGGCCTGCACCCCGGCCGGGGCGGGCGCCGTGGGCGACGCCTGCTCACCGCCCGGCGTGGACGGCTGCCAGGCGGGCCTGGCGTGTCTCTACGGCACCTGCGTCGCGCCGTGCGACGCGGAGGGCGCCTGCGCCGGCGGCGCCGCCTGCGCCGATCTCTCGGCCGACTTCGGCGCGCAGATCCAGGTCTGTCTCGACACCTGCAACCCCTACGACGCGCGGAGCTGCGGGGCGCTGGTGGCGTGCGAGCTGATGGACGTGCTGCAAGCCGGCGCCATCGGCATCTGTCGCCCGGGTGTGCAGGCGGGTCGCGGCGCCGCCGGCGACGACTGCCGGCCCAGCGACCAGACCTACTGGGGCGACTGCAACGCCGCCAACCTGTGCGGCTACCCGGACCCGGACTCGCAGTTCGGCCAGACGGTGTGTCTCGCCCTCTGTGACGCCGCCCACGCGGACGCCTGCGCCGCCGGCTCGGCCTGTGTCGAGGGCGTCGTGCCCCTGGACGGCCTCGGCCTCTGCCTGGGCGAGTGCGACCCGACCGCGGCCGTGTCCGGCTGCCCGGACGGCAACTGCCGACCGTGGGGCGTCGGCCCGCTCGGCGACGGGGAGTCCCTTGCCGGAAAGTGCACCCAGCGCGCCGGCCGCCTGCCCCTCTACGAGGACTGCAACCAGTTCTTCGACAACTCCAGCGAGTGCGTCGAGGGCACCGTCTGCGCCGAGGAGGAGCGGTTCACCGACCGCTGCCTCAAGCCCTGCGACGGCACGATGGCCCACCCCTGCCCCGAGGGCTCGCAGTGCCGGGCCGGCGCGTTCGACACGCTCCAGGGCAATGGCACCTCCGGCGTTTGGGGCGTGTGCGTGCGCGACGTCCCCGGCCCCCGCTGCCCCCTGCCGGCGGGCGACCCGGTGCCCGTCGAGATCTGCAACAGCGTGGACGACGACTGCGACGGGCAGACGGACAACGGCCCCGCCGGTGATCGTCAGCTCGACTGCCCCGCCGGCCAGCAGTGTTTCGGCGGGCAGTGTTTCTGAGTCAGTCGGCGTCGCGGAAGCGGTCGGCCCGGCGCTCGGAG
This sequence comes from uncultured Myxococcales bacterium, assembly GCA_903847385.1. Lineage (GTDB taxonomy): Bacteria > Myxococcota_A > Bradymonadia > UBA7976 > UBA1532 > CAINDO01. The sequence continues at coordinate 23,892 of CAINDO010000548.1, read as the reverse complement.
GACACGAAGAAGAGGTCCTCGAAGTAGCGTTTCTGCTGGAACGACAGCCCGCCGAACATCAGGAACTGCACCGAGGTCAGCAGCGCGATGCCGAACGTGAAGAACGCGTGCGGCCGATCGTGGAAGACCTTGCCGATGGCGTTCGAGAGCTGGTCGTCGATGAACGCGCCGGCGGGCACGGCCGCGTAGGCCGTGGCGATGTGATACACGAGCCAGCCCGCCAGGTAGGTGCTCAACAGCAGCCCCAACAGACCCGGCAGGAAGAAGAACACGAAGGGCCGGAAGTAGAAGCCCGAGAGGGCGTACGTCAGGATGCCCTTGGCGATCTTGAAGCTCGACGGCCGCGACGCGATGCGGTCGACGATGCCGCTCCAGTCCAGGTGCGCCGGGATCTCGACGATGCGGCCCCGCAGGAGCATGGCCTTGTAGACGATCTCGGTGTTGATCTCGATGTCGTTGGACTTCAGCGACAGGCGCGTCACGAAGTCCCGCCGGTAGGCCCGCACCATGCCGGTGATGGTGTGCAGGTCGACGTGGTGACAGAAGAACGCCAGGAACCGGTTGGCGCGTTTGCTCAAGAAGAGACGCATCGTCGGCACGGCCGTGCAGCGCCCGCCGGGCATGTACGGCGAGGCCACGGCGATGTCCGCCTTGGTGGCTTCCAGAGTATCCACCAGGCGCTCCACATGGTCCGGCGCGTAGCTCAGGTCCATGTCCAGCACGACGATGTATTCACCGCGGGCGTGGGCGAAGCCAGTGCGGATCCCCTGCCCCAGGTTCAGGTTCACGGGGTGGTGGACGACGCGGACGTTCTCGCGCGTCGCTGCGAAGGCGTCCGCCAGGGGCCCCGTGCGGTCGCGCGAGCCGTCGTTCACGACGATCAGCTCCCAGCGGTAGCGGCCGCTCAGCGTGTCCAGGTGGGCACACAGCGTCGCCAGGTTGGCGCTGATCAGCGCCTCCTCGTTGAAGGCCGGTGTGACGACGGAGATCAGCGGCAACACGCGCGGTTCGGTCATGGGCCCCCCGGGGTGGAGATGAAGCCGTCGAGCACGGCCATTGCCACCTTGTGTCGGTCGAAGGGCGGCATGATGTAAGCGCCCTGGATGCGATCGCGGAACGCGCCGAGGGCCTCGCGCGCGATGGCGATGCCCTCCTCTTGGCCGCGGCCCTGCGCGTCCGCCTGCTCCATGCGGTCGAGCACGTACTGCGGCATCTGCATGCCCGGGATGTTCTTATGGATGAAGGTGGCGTTGCGGAAGCTCGCCAGGGGGATCACGCCCAGCAGGATCGGCAGGCCGAGGGACTTCGTGTCGTCCAGGAACCGCTCGGCGACCCGCGGGTCGTAGACCGGCTGGGTCATGACGACCTCGGCGCCGGCGTCCCGCTTCATCTCGAGGCGGCGCAGCTCGCGATCGTAGTCGATGGCGGCGGGCTCCGCGCCCGTGAGCTTCAAGAACCGCGTGGCCTCGGGCATCGGCTTGCCCGCCGGATCCACGCCGTTGTTGTAGCCGGTGACGATGTTGAGCAACCCGACGCTGTCGACGTCGTAGACGGCCGTGGCGTTGGGGTAGTCGCCCATCTTGGGCGGGTCGCCCGTGATGATGACCATGTTGCGGATGCCCATCACGTGGCAGCCGAGCACGTGCGCCTGCAGGCCCAGGAAGTTGCGGTCGCGACAGCACACGTGGAGCAGCGGCTCGAGGCCGGTCGCCTGGGCCACCGCGGAGGCCATGGCCAGGTTGGACATGCGCAGGCTGGCGCGGGGGCCGTCGGCGATGTTGATGGTGGTCACACCGAAGTCGCGCAGCGCCTCCGCCGCGGCGATGCGTTTGCTCAGGTCGAACCCGACGGGCGGGTTGAGCTCGACGCTGGAGACGAACTCCCCGCGGGCGATGCGGGCGGCGAACGTGCCGCGCTCGGAGAGTGGCGCTTCGACCTGCCGTACCGCGTCCGCGGCCTCGGACCCGCCGGAGATCCGGGGCGAGAGGCGGTCGTCCGCGGCGAACATGCGCGCCGCGCCCGCCATGCGCCGGATGTGCTCGGGGTTGGTGCCGCAGCAGCCGCCCAGGACCTTCACCCCCGCCTTGAGCAGGCGCCGGGCGAACACGCCGAAGTACTCGGGGTTGGCGACGTAGATCGCGCGGCCCTCGATGACCTCGGGGCGGCCGGCGTTGGCCTGCGCCAGCACGGGCGCGCCGAGCCCGACCATCGGGCTGGTGACCTTGTAGAGGAGATCCGGACCGCCGCCGCAGTTGGCGCCGATCACGTCCGCCCCGGCCTCGACGAGGCGCCGCCCCACCTGCTCCGGCGTCAGGCCGCCGAGCCCCTGCCCGTCCGGCTGGAACGTGTAGAGCGCGACGACCGGCTTGGACGTCAGCGACTTGGCGAGCCGCACGGCCATCTCGAGCTCGGCCAGGACGTAGAACGTCTCCAGGCAGAGGACGTCCGCGCCGGCATCCAGCAGGACCTCCATGTGGGCGCGGAGCGCGGCCTCGACCTCGGGCCCCTGCGGCCCGGCCAGGGCCTCGAAGCTCACGCCCGTCGGCCCCACGCTGCCGGCCACGAAGGCCGCCCCGCCGGAGGTCTCCAGCGCGAGCTGCACGCCGGCGCGGTTGATCTCCGCGGCCTTGTCCACGAGCCCGTGTTTCGCGAGCCGGAACGCGTTCGCCCCGAAGGTGTTGGTGGTGAGCACCCGGGCGCCGGCCTGCATGTACTCGTGGTGGATCTGCCGCACCAGCTCGGGCTGGCTGAGGTTCACCGCCTCGAAACAATTGGTCAAAAAGACACCCCGCTCGTAGAGCAGGCTGCCCATGGCGCCGTCGAAAAGCAGCCCGCCGCGGCGGGCGAGGTCCATGAAGTCCTTCATCGCGCGCGCAAGATACAGGATTCACTGCGATTCGTCTTCGTCTCGGAACCTGGGGCTCGAACACGCTGGCACGCCCGATGCAGCGAGTCTCCCCGAAACGCGATGCTGGCCAGTCGACTCGCCAGCCCCCCCGACGCCAACCGGAGTGACCGATGAAGCTCGAGACCCTGTTCCGCTGGACCCTGACCGCCGCCCTCGCCACCGGCTGCAGCGCCGAAGGCACCGACGACTCGGCGAGCGCCGGCCAAGGCACGGATCCCACGGTCGACCAGGCCAACCCCTTCACGGCCGCCCCGGCCGGCCAGGGCAAAGAGGACACCGCGTACACCAACCCGGACGGCGTCGAGGTCGAGGTCGACATCGAGGCGGACCTCGAGGGCGCGGGCTTCCGCAGCGACCGCGGCCCCGCCGAGCTCGGCCAGTTCGCCGTGACCTACCTGCGCAAGAACGGCGACTTCTACATGGAGTCGCTCGCCGAGCACGTGGCCTCCCGCAACCGCGTCGAGTGGCTCGTGGACGGCACCTGGGTCACAGCCGAGCAGGCCAAGGCCCTCGACGCCGCCAAGCTCACGCACTTCCGCATCCGCGGCGTGAACGCGGTGCTGCTCAACAGCGCCAGCAGCGGCGCGCAGCTCGGCAAGGTCTTCGAGGCCACCGTGCCCCTGAAGCCCTACAGCATCCTGACGGACGCCGGCGACACCTGCGCAGACGACGACGACCACATCGGCCTGTCCCAGTCGGTCTACTGGTATCGCTGGGAGCCCTCGAACCCGAACTGCAAGGTCGCCACCCAGCAGATGAAGGTCACCGTCAGCAAGACCTTCCAGGCCGCCCAGGCGACCTACCCCGAGTACGACAAGCTCACGGCCGACGGCAAGGTCACGGCCGTGGTGATCTTCGGTCAGATCGGCGACGGCGCGATCACCGACAGCGATCCGGGCATGTACGCCTTCCGCCGCATGGGCTCCTGGCTCAAGGAGGGCGGCTTCGCCGAGGCCGCCACCGCGCCCGTCGGCAAGCGCTACACCAAGCGCATCGGGGCCACGAACGTCGAGGTCGACCTCTACTCCCCCAACGACTTCAGCGGCCTGGGCGACTACGCCCACTTCGCCAACTTCCAGAAGGCCCTCGGCGAGCACGAGATCGTGGTCTACGACGGTCACAGCATGCTCGGCGCCAGCGACTTCTGGGCCCGCCCCCAGTACAACAGCGACTACCAGATCTTCCTGTACGGCGGCTGCCTGGGCTACGAGTACTACGTGAAGCCCATCGTCGATGGGAAGAAGGGCTTCGAGAACGTGGACATCATGTCCAGCGTCATCGAGGTCTCGGCCAACGCCGTGATGTTCGCCGGCCCGGCCATGGCCAAGATCTTCGAGGGTCTGGGCAACGGCTACAAGACGACGTGGCGCGACATCCTGGTCTCCGTCCGCCGCGGCGTCGGTGACTCGACGTTCGGCGCCAGCGGCGTGCGCGACAACTGCTTCACGCCCACGGGCTCCCGCTGCGGTGGCACGACGCCGGTCGACGACGGCGGCGGCGAGGCCGTCGAGGGTCACTACGAGAACGCCACCGCCGTGGCGATCCCCGACAACAAGACCGCCGGCATCAAGAGTGTCATCACCGTGCCGGACACCTTCACGGTCAAGACGGTCACGGTCGATGTGAACGTCGAACACACCTACGTCGGCGACCTGAAGGTCGTCCTCAAGAAGGGCCGCAAGTCGGCCACCGTGTGGGCCAACGAGGGCGACAGCCAGAAGAACATCGAGGCGAGCTTCGACCTCGGCGGCTTCACCGGCGTGGACGCCAAGGGCGACTGGACACTGTCCGTCGTCGACTCCGCCGCTCAGGACACCGGCACGCTGAAGAGCTGGGCCCTCACGCTCGGCCGCTGAGCCGCGCTGCGATTCTCCCCGCGCCCCGCCGCCCGCCCTCCGGGAACCCGCCGATCGCCCTCCAGTCCTTCCCGGATATCACTCCAGTTCTTCTGTAGATCACCCTGTGTTTTCGTTTGCCCGGGCGTCGTCCGCAGGCTACGAATGGTCCTGCGCGGTCACGCTTGGCGAGGGTGCCCATGGGATTGAAGCTTCTGGTCCTCGACGACCAGGAAGAGGTCGTCGATTTGCTGCGCCTGCTGCTGGAACCCATGTTCCCGGACGGGCTGCTGACGTTCACCGACCCGGTCCTGGCCGCCGCCTGCATCGCGACGAATCGCATCCACGGCGCGCTGCTCGACATCGAGATGCCCGATCTCGATGGGTTCTCGGTCATCGAGCAGACACGGGCCTCGGTGCTGAACAGTCGTGTGCCCATCGCGCTCATCACCGGCGAGGATCCCACACCGACGCGGGAGCGCGCCTTCGGCCTGGGCGCGACGGCGATGCTCAGCAAGCCCTTCACCTTCGAGCAGGTGGTCGCCCTCGGCGCGGTGCTCAAGGGTTTCATGCAGCAAGAGGCCGTGCGGGGCCTGCGCGTGCCGCTGCGCCTGGAGGTCGCGCTGTCCCTCGGCGGGACTGCGCTGACGCAATGTCGCACGCTCAACGTCGGCGACGCCGGCGCCCTGGTGCAGCTCGACGCCCCGCTCCGGCAGGGTACGCCGCTCGACCTCGAGTTCCTCATCCCCGGCGAGACCGCCCCGCTGCGCGTCGGCGCCCGCATGGCCGGCGCCGTCGGTGGCGGCCAGCATCGGCTGGTGTTCGAGACGTTCAACGGTGACGCCCGGGAGCGCCTGCGCGCCTTCCTGGTGGACCAGTTGGCGACCTGAGGCCCGACCCCGTGACGGAGATCGAGATCACGCGGCCCCTGGCCCTGGACGACCGGCAGAGCCGCCTGCTGGACATGCACTCGGTCTACAACGTGCTGACCGTGTTGTTGAACCAGGTCGCGCAGATCGGCGCCGCGAGCGGTGATCTCCAGTCCGTGGCCCCCATCGCGCACACGCTGCAGACGCTGCGCGACGGCCTGGCCGATCGCTCCGAGACCATTCTGCGTCTCACCCGCGTGCGGGAGATTCGGGCCGAGGTCGTGGCGGCGCTCGAGGCCTGCGAGCCGCGCATCCCGGATGCGCGCAAGGCCGAGTGGCGCCGTCGGCTCGACAACGTCGAGTCCATCTTCAACATCGTCGAGGTCCGCGCCATCGAGCTCATCGAGCGGGCCGACGACCCGCTGCGCTGGGAGTATTTCGAGACCTCGCGGCTGGCCGGCAATCTCCGCGATGTGTTCGATGCCATCGCCCGCAACAGTCTGGGTCGCTACCGCGTGGTGTACGACGCCCGCGACGCCTCGCCGGACGCCTATGTGATGAGCTTCGACTTCCAGACGTCCGACGGCGTGGGCCTGAACATGCCCTCGGTTTTGCAGGACGTCGTCCGGGATCTCGCCTCGAACGCGCGCAAGTACACCGCCCCGCCGGACGAGATCCGGGTCGTCCTTCGCGAGACGCCGGCGGCGATCCTCGTCGAGGTGACGGACCAGGGCCGGGGCATCCCGGAGGCCGAGATCGCCGACATGGTCGAGTTTGGCCGCCGCGCCTCGAACGTGGCACGGCGGGAGCAGACCGGTGGCGGTTTCGGGCTGACGAAGGCCTACGCCGTCACGCGGATTTTCGGGGGGCGGATGTGGGTCCGGTCGGCCCCGGACGCCGGCACGCGCGTGACCGTGTCGCTCCCGAGGGGACCCGCCGCCCCCTGAGGCGATGCCCCGCGCGACCCGCGGCGCGTGGCGCCATTCTGCGCTTGCAAACGGGGGCTCCATCCGTATGCTCCGCGCGCTTTCGCCCACGCAGGTGCTGCCCGTGATGGACCTTCGAGCCCCCCGCCTCGCCCCCCTCGCCGCCCTGTGCCTGGCCGCCGCCCTCTCCGGGTGCGAAGGTTTCCAGGCGAAGGAAGGCATGCCCCGCCCGAACTCGGACCAGCCGGTGCAGGTGACCTTCCTGCACACCTCCGACTTCCACTCGCGCCTGCTGCCCTACGACCTGCAGCTCGCGGCGACGGACAAGCGGCTCATCGAGCACTATGCGCCGGACTCCCCGATCCTCGCGGCCAAGACGCCCCTGGTGCAGATCGGCGGCGCCGCCCGCATCGCCACGTTGATCAAACGCGAGCGCGAGCGCAGCCCCAACGTGCTCTGGGTGGACAGCGGCGACTGCTTCCAGGGCGCGCCCATCTTCAACGCCTTCAGCGGTGAGACCGAGACGCGGTTCATGTCCCGCCTCGGCGCGGACGCCGTCGTGATCGGCAACCACGAGTTCGACAAGGGCCTGGACAACCTGGCCCGCCAGTACACCAAGTGGGCCACGTTCCCCGTGCTGGCCGCGAACTACATGTGGGACCGGGACGTGAAGGGCGCCGAAGACATGGCGCGCATCACCAAGCCCTACGCCATCATGACCGCCGGCGGCCTGAAGATCGGCATCATCGGCATGGCCAACCTGAGCTCGCTCAACAGCTCGGGCGAGGGCAACAACAACCTGGGCTTCACCCCGCTGGACGAGATCCAGACGGCCCAGTTCTACATCGACGAGCTCGCCGGGATCGTCGACCTGGTCGGCATCACCAGCCACATGGGCCTCGACGGCCACGAGGGCCGGGTCGAGGACTATCAGGTCATCGAGGCCACCGTCGGCCTGGACTTCGTGTTCGGCGGCCACCTGCACGTGGTGCTCGACCCGCCGCAGGTGCGCTACGACAAAGCGGGCCGGCCCGTGGTGCTCACGCACAGCGGCGCCTTCATGAAGTACCTCGGGCGGCTCGACATCGTGGCCGAGGACTCTGGCGACCCGTACTTCGGCTGGGAGATCACCAGCCACCGCTACAACCTTTTCCCCATCGACGCCGGGATCCCCGAGGATCCGGACACGATCCGGTTCCTCGAGCCCTACATCCTCGAGCTCAACCGACAGTTCGACCTGACGCGCCTCATCGCTTACGCGCCCAAGATGATCCCGCGTTTCGGCCGCGAGAAGGCCAACTCCGAGCTCGGCAACATCGCCGCCGAGTCCATGGCCGACCGGCGCGGCGTGCAGGCCGACTTCGCGCTCACGAACACGCTGGGCATCCGCACGGACATCATCCGGGGTCCGATCACCCAGGATCAGATGTTCAACGTGTTCCCCTTCGACAACTTCGTGACCAAGATGTACCTGAGCGGCAGCGAGATCTGCGAGCTCATGTCCTTCGTGGCGCGGCGCAGCTCCGGCCGCGGCTGCCAGCCCCAGGCGCAGTTCTCCGACCGCATCCACCTGAAGCTCAACTGCATCGAGACCGCGCCGGAGTGCAGCTTCGCCAGCGAGGTCTCGCTGCGCGACCAGGTCACCTACGACGCCTGCCTCGCCGCCGGGGGCGAGCTCACGGACTGCGACAAGAAGAGCCGCCAGCCCATCGACCCGCTCAGCATCTACCAGGTGGCGGTCAACGACTACATCTCGCGCGGCGGCTCCGGCTTCCGCGTGCTGAAGTTCAACAACGCCCGCGAGCCGACCGACATCAGCATTCGCGAGGCCGTCAGCGACCGTTTCCAGAGCTATCCGACCTGCCAGGAGGCCTGCATCACGGAGTGCGAGGGCGACGCCGAGTGCGTCGAGCGCGTACAGACGCAGCTCGACCGGGGCTCGCTCGCCCACATCGACGCCGCCGACTGCGAGTCGCTGCCCAACTGCTACAACGACGTGTCGGTCTACCACGCGAACTTCTGCGAGGGCCGCGGCGAGCAGGACCCGCGGATCCTGTGCGCGGCGTTCGAGAAGGCCGAGGCCCCCGCGATGGACGCCGCCGGCGGCGTGCCCTACCTGGTCTACCAGGCGCTCGCGCCCTACTGCCGACTGATCAACGCCCAGGCCGCGGCGCTGCCCGCCGGCACCGAGGTCCACGACGAGTGTTACCTGGTGCCCAAGGTCGTCGAGGCCGCCGGCACCTTCAAGGTCACGCTCTCGCAGGCCTGGTCGTGGACCAAGGCGTCGCTCACGCGCCTCGGGCTGCCCGCACCGAGCGACCTCTGCGAGTGCAAGATGCAGGCGTTCCTTCAGGCGGACGCCGAGTGCCGCGACCTCTCTTGTGTGGTCGGCAAGTCCGACGACCGCATGGAGGCCGTGCTCTTCGACGACTTCGGCACCTCGTGCCGGGCCTTCGGCGGGCGCTACGTGGCCGATACCCAGGGCGGCCACTGCAGCATCGAGGGCGTCACGCCGGACGAGCTGACGATGGCTTGCAGTCAGCTCGGCGGCCAGTACGACGCCACGGCCCGCGTGTGCACGTTCCCCCGCCCCGCCGACGCGAACGACGGCGAGGCCTACGACTCGCTGCAGGAGGCCTGCCGCCGCTTCGGGGGCACGTGGGACTCCGCCACGACCAAGTGCAGCCTGCCCCCCGAGGCCGCCAACGACCTCTGCGCGGCCCAGGCTTTTGCCGATCCCTGCGACCAGGACGCGCTCCTGGCCGACGACGACGAGGTGTCGAACTGATGCGCGCGTCACCGAAGTATCGGGCGAGCGCGGCCCTGGCCCTGCTCGCCGGCGCCCTGTCGCTCGGCTGTGGCGAGCAGGCGTACGTGGAGCATCGGCTGCCGCTGCGTGCCTTCCGCGTCACGATCCCCAGCGGCACCCAGGTCGGAAAGACCGACGCGCCGCTGCCCTTCCCCAGCGCCGTGCCCGCCACCATCGCCCTGGAGATCGAGGCCGTCGACTCCGCCGGACTGCGCCTGAAGGACTACAACGGCATCGCCGTCGTGTCCGTCAGCCCCGGTCAGATCGACGCCACCCAGCGCCGCGTACAGTTCAAGGACGGCCAGGCCGTCAACCCCACGGATCCCAGCCGCCCCCTGACGGTGGACGTGCGCTTCGCCTACGGCGACACGCACATCTGGATCGAGGACATCGGCGAGGACGTCCTGACCGAGTGCGACAACGGCCTGGACGACGACGGCGACAAACTGAAGGACGCCGCCGATCCCGACTGCCAGATTGCGAGCGGCCCGGCCTCGGCCAAGTCCACGCTGGCGACGGGCATCTCACCCTCTCTGTTCTTCGCCGAGCCGCGCATCCACGACCTGCAGTACAGCCCCCGCTGCACGACGGACACGCCCCTCGGCGGCCAGAACGTGACGATCCGCAACGGCACGCTCATCACGACCGGCACCACCCAGTCGGGCATGTACGTCACGGACCTGGACGGCCCGCCGGACGGCTACAACTCCGTGTTCTTGTTCACGTTCTCCAACCCGGGCGGCGTGCGCATCGGCGACCGGTTGTGCACCATCGCCGGCAACGCCGCGGAGTTCATCGCCAACTCGCAGCTCAACTTCCCGAGCTTCGAGAACGGCCGCGAGGACCCGCAGCACGTGGTCGAGGGCCAGACCATCAAGCCCTGCAACCCCACGCAGCCGGAGCGTGTGGGCGTCGCGGCCCTGCCCGAACCCCACGTGATCGTCGCCGCCGACGTGACCGGCATGTCCGCCGTCGTGCCCGACGACTTCTATCGGGTGTGCGGCCCGGGCGACACGCCCATCGCCGGCCTCGACGACCCCACGGACTGCGCCGCGGCCTCCCAGGCCACGCGCAACGTGCCGCGCAATGAGCAGAAGATCGACTGCAAGCGCGACAACTTCGCCATGGAGGCCTGGGAGCACGGGCTCGTGGCCATCGAGAACGTGACCATCGGTGACCGCTTCGCCGACTGCGACCTCAACGGCGACGGCAGCATCCAGCGCGGCGCCTCGGACACGCTCGGCGAGGACGCCTGCGACAAGGCCTGCGGCGAGGATCCGCTGTGCACTTCGGAGCTCTCGCTCGAACAGTACGGTCAGTTCGCCGCCGGCCTCGACTGCGTCGCAGGTGCCGCCCCGGGGGACGCCGACGCCGGCGTGCCCGCCGCGGGCGATACGGACGCGGGCCTGCCCCCGGCCCAGTGCGCCGCCAAGATCTACATCAGCACCCGCGATACGCTCGGCAAGTCCGGGTACGACGTGAAGAAACACGCCGGCGAGAAAGTCGCCCGCATCGTGGGCCATCTGCGCCAGACCCAACCGGGGGCCGGCATCCAGACCATCTGGGTGGTCGAACCCCGCTCTCCGGAAGATTTCGTGTCGGGAGTCTCGCCTTGAACCGCACGCTCGGACTTGCCCTGGCCGCCGCCGCCCTGCCCGCCCTCCCGGCCAGCGCGAACGCCGGTGACTTCGTGGACACCCGCCTCGTCTTCATCGCCGGCGATGACGATTTCTCGCACGACGCGGGCACGACGGTGCCCTCGAGCCCCACGACGGACATCGGTTCGCGCGTGGGGTACGACCAGTTCTACGACCAGCTCGACAGCTCGGAGACGGGCCGTGAGAGCCGCACGTCGCTGGTGCTCTACAAGGCCGTGGACGGGTACTTCCCCGGCCTGACCACCGCGGCGGGCATCGTGCTCGAGCTCAACCACTCGCGCCTGCTCAACGGCGATCCGCGCGCGCTGCAGGACGACGGCTCGTACATCCGCGTCACGAACACGATCGGCGAAGGCAAGATCGACGTGCTGCTGATGCCCTTCCGGTCGGACCGCCTCCGGCTCGGTTACCTCTGGGACATCACCTGGGGCGGGGACGGCGTGTTCCCGGGCACGTCGCCGGTGCCGGGCGCCAAGGTGGCCTACGACCAGCCCTTGTTCGGGGTGTACGGCGGCATGAAGACGAGCCGCCTGCCCTACAACACGGACGAGGAAGATACCCGAAGGGGCCAGCTCGAGGCCTTCTTCGGCTTCTTCGGCGGCGCCCGCGTCGGCTACGAGGCCGACGGCTTCCGCGGCGACGTCGGCGTCGGTCACTTCGAGAAGGGCACCAACCCCAACGGCAGCGTGCGCGGCGAGCCCGTGAACTCCTGGGGCGCCTCGGCGCGGCTGGCCTTCATCGACGGCCTGCCCTTCACGCCGGGCAACGACCTGCGCATCTACACCTCGGACCCCTCCGTGCCCTACACCGAGTGGACGGCGACCCCCGAGACGCTGGCGTGGCGGGCGGCCATCGAGGCCACTCGGCTCGAGCAGCTCCTCGAGGATCCGGACAGCGTGGGCGGCACCAAGGCCGAGGTCGGCCTGGCCGGGGCGGCTTACGGGCAGGCGCAGATCGGCATGCTTCGGCTGGGGCTGACCGGCATCTTCCGCGACCTGGCCTTCATCCACTTCAACGGCCCGGGCGCCGTGCACCGCTTCCAGGCGCTGCCCGACGACCTGGAGACCAACGGCGAGCTGACCGCCACGGCGTCGGTCCAGTATCGCCTGGCCGACTGGCACCTGACGCCGGGCCTGGAGCTCGGGTTCCAGCAGCCCGCCGGCGCCTCGAACCTGGTGCCGCAGGCCGGCATCCACGCGCCCTCGGTCCTCACGGGTCGGCGCACCGTGGTCTACCGCCGCGCCGACATGTTCGACGACATGGGCCTGACCTACCCGGCCATCCTGCCCGACGGCGCGGACATCCTGCCCACGCTGGGCGGGCGCCTGTCGCTGCAGTTCGACCTCGCCAAGGGCTTCGGGCTGACCGGCGCCTTCACGGTGCTGCAGGACAACAACCGCGCCGAGCTCGTGCAGGACCGCCTGCAGGTGAACACGCTGCGGGAGTTCGGTGACTCGCTCACCTTCGGGGCCTCGGTGATGGCCCGGGCGGAATTCTGATGCGCGCCCCGCGCCTCACCTGGCTCGGCCTGCTCGCGGCGCTGCCCGCGGGTCCGGCCCTGGCCGGCGACTTCATGGACACGACGATCACGTTCGTCGCCGGCGACGACAACGTGCTCGCCGGCGCCGGCGAGACCTCGCCGTCGAGCCCCCGCATGGACTTTCGTCCACGCACCGGCAACAACCTGTTCTTCGAGAACTACAACACGCGGAACACGGGCGAGGAGACACGCGGCGAGCTGGTGCTCTACAAGGAGTTCAGCGGCTACTTCGCGCGGGTGGTGCCCGAGGCGGCGCTGGTGCTCCAGTGGGACGCCAACCGCATGACGCGGGACACCGAGCAGTACCTGGCCACGGGCAACCGCAAGACTTACGGCGGCCTGAAGGACGACGGCAGCTACCTGGCCGTGCACTTCGACGGCGCCGAGGTCCCCGATCCCGCCGATCCGAAGAGCAAGGCCTCGCGGCTGAGCCTGGTCTTCTTCCCCGCCGACTCGGACCGCCTGCGCCTGGGGTACTCCTGGGAGCTCACCTGGGGCGGCCGCGGCAGCTTCCTTCTGGCCAACTACGTGCCCGGCATGATGGTCGGCTACAAGGCGCAGGACTGGTACGCGTTCGGCGGCGCCAAGATGGCCCGCACGCAGCGGTTCACGCTCACCGAAACGGACCCCCACAAGGACGAGAGCGAGACCATCTACGGTGTCCTCGGCGGTGTGGGCGTGCACGTGATGCCCAAGCTCCTGCTCGAGGTCGGCAGCGGCTACTTCGACAAGGGCACCATCCCGACGGAGCGCGGCGACATCCAGGGCACCTGGCTGCGGCAGACGGGCGTGAGCGCCCAGGTCACCTGGCACGACGGCATGGACCCCAAGGTCCCCGTGGACACCAAGCTGCTGCGCAACGTCGGCGGCGACCTGAAGACGCGCGACTGGCGCCCGAAACACTTCGGCTACCTGATCTCGACCGAGGGCACCTGGACGAGCCAGAACCTCGAGGCCACCGAGGGCGACGTCCGCCTGGGCAACGCCCGGCGCGAGCATGGCTTCGCCGGCGACCTCAACGCGGCCGTGCAGAGCGGCCGGTGGACGTTCAGCCTGGATGTCGTGGCGCGGAACCTGGCGTTCATCGTTCAGGACACGCCGGGCGCCTACCCCTACGGGACGCTGAGCGACGCGGTCGAGACCTCGCCCGAGATCTTCGGCGCCGTGGGCGTGGACTACACGTTCCCGGACCTGCGCTTCGTGCCCGGGCTCTCCGCGGGTGTCCAGCAGCCGGCGTACTACAAGACGGACGACCGCTCGATCTTCAAGGGCAGCATCACCTACTTCCGCAAGACGAAGAACGTGCTCGGCGAGACGCAGGTCTTCCCCGGCCCGCTCCCCCCGGGCGAAGAGGTCGCCCCGATCTTCGCGGGCAAGGTCTACCTGCGCGAGTACCTGTCGGACCTGGTCAACGTGGTGCTGCAGGGTCAGCTCACCTACGACAACAACCAGATCGTCAACGACCCCAACTCGGGCGCCCGCAAGTTCGACAGCCCGCTGATCCTGGGCCTGAACGTGCTGGCCCAGGCGAAATTCTGATCCCGGCCGGGCCGGCGGATACACTGCGCTCCATGCGTCGACTCCTGCCCATCTTGGGATTGGTCTGCCTTGCGCTGATCGTCGTCGCCGGGTCGTTCTGGTACGGTCACCGGGAAGAGCCCGTCGTGCTCATGCACGTGCCGATTCCGGCGGCGGAGCTCGCGACCTGGCGGTCGACCCTGGACGCCACGCCGCGGCCCTCGCTGACCTCGGACGCGCCCGCCCGCGCGGCCTGGGAGGCCCTGCACCGGGCCGAGGTCGAGGCCCAGCGCGCCGCCGACGCCGCCGACGCCGGCGTGGGCGAGACGAGCGTGGCGATGCGGGCGATGGAGTGGGAGGCCGCCGCCACGACCGCGCTCCAGGAGACGACGCCGGAGCTCTTCGTCGACCTGGGGCGCCGCGTCGCCGTCGAGTTCGTCAGCGCGTTCGGCGCGATGTTGAGCACGTGCGCCGCCGTGCGGCTCGAGGCGACGCGCTGCCTCGCCACCAAGGCCGACGCCCCCGAGGTCGCCCGATACATCGCGCTCGGCGGCCTCTTCGTGGACTTCGCCCCGCGCGCCGGGCTGGCGGAGCACACGCGGGACGCGCTGACGCTGCTCCCGGAGCGGGAGCCCATGCTGCTCGCCGTGTACCTGGACCATTGGACCCGGGCGATCCGCGGCAGCTACGCCGTCGAGGAACTGCTCACGGCGCAGGAGCTGGCCTGGCTGAACCGCTGGAAGGCCGAGTGGCAGATGGACGGCAACCCGGACCGACGCGTGGCCGCGGCCCTGGCGCTGGCGCACGTGCCCGACTACCCCGCCGAGCTGAACGCGGGCGCGCTGCGGTATGCCGCGGGGCAGTTCACCGAGGCCGCCGCGCACTTCGCCCGCGCGCCCCAGCCCACCGCCGCGCTCTACAAGCGCCTCGCCGAGGCCGCCGCGCGCTCGCGGACGCCCTGACACGCGTGGACTACCGGATCTTCCAGCGGTCGTACGACGTCTTCGCGGCGAAGTACGACGAGGTCTTCGAGCCGCAGCAGGTGCCCAAGATCCAGGGGCTCGCCGCCGCGCTGGACGGCGAGCCACCGGAGCCCCGACTGGACGTGGGCGCCGGGACCGGCCTCTTCGCCCGGGTCACCGGCTGGCAGTGCATCGAGCTGGACGTGTCCCGGGCGATGTTGACCGCACCGCCGCGGCCGGGCTGCGTCCAGGCGAGGCTCGACCGGCTGCCCTTCGGGGACGCCGCCGTCGGCACGCTGGTCTCCGTCACGTCGCTGATCGACTTCGAACCGGACGTGGCCGCGCTGACCGAGTGGGCGCGTGTGCTCCGACCGGGAGGCCGGCTGCTCTTGAGCGTGCTGAAGCGCGAGAACCTGCCCGCCCTGGAGCGCGCCCTCGCCCGCGACGGTTTCCGGGTCGACGCCTCGCTGGACCTCGGTCTGGACTGGGGCTGCGTGGCCACGCGCCGCGAGTAGTCGAGCACCCGGCGCTCCAGCGCTCGCGCGCGGCGGCCGTGGTACGCATGAGGGAGTTCCCATGCGCGCCAGCCGTTTCATCGCCTTCGTCACCCTGGCCCTCGGGCTCTGGCCGAGCCTCGTCTCCGCCCAAGCGCTGGAGCGCACGTGCCTGCCGGGAGATTCGCGTTCGCAGGCCCTGGACGCCGTGGTGGACGCCGCGGGCACGGTGCACCTGAGCCGGGTCGACCGCGTCTCCGGCGACCTGCTCCACACGCGAATCGCCCCGGACGGGCGCGCCGTGGACACGGTCGTCGCCGCCGGCATCAGCCGCCTGGCCGTGGACGAGGTGACCCGCACGGGCCTCGCGCTCTGGCACGACGAGCCGGCCATCTGTTTCCACAGCGCGCGCATCCCGGGGCTGGGGGTGGCCACGCACGACGCCGCGGGTTGGCACGTGCGCACGCTCGTCACCGGCGCGGACGCGGGGCGCGACTGCGCGCTCGTGGCCGATGCGACCCGCCTGCGGGTGATCCATCGCGACGCGGACACGCTCGTGGCCGGCGAGATCGCTCCAGGCGCGTGGGCGCCGATCACGCTCGACCGGGTGCCCGGCCGCACGGTGGGTCGCGATCTGGCGGCCCTGAGCGACGCCACCGGTCACCTGCTCGTCGCGCATCACGACGGCCTGGGACAGCTGCGTGTGACGTGGGAGACGCCGGCCGGCTTCCAGACGCTCGTCGGCAACCCGGGAGGCGTCGCAGCCGGCGTGCGACCGACGCTGACGCTGGCCGAGGACGGCACGCTGGTCGTGCTGCACGGCGGGCTCGACGCGCAGCTCGACTCCGGCTCCGACGTCGGGCTGTACGACAGCCGCGGTGGCCTCGAGGTCCCGTTCGTCACGCACCGACTGAGCGTGGACACGTTGGGGGGTGGGCAGGCCGTGCTCTCGACGGCTTCGGGACGCGCGCTGTTCGCCCGGGACCGCCAGCGCAGCGCGCTCTTCGGCGCCTACGATGCGCTCTGGTGGATGTCCGAGTCCGCCGGCGGTTTCGTCGGCGATGTGCTCGAGCAGGCGACGAGCGCCAGCGCCCGCCACGACTACGGCCCGATCCGCGGCGCGGTCGACCCCTTCGGGCAGCCCGTGCTCGTCTACGGCGACGCCCGCGCCGCCTCGATCTTCGGGCCGGCGACGGCCCCGACCTGCCTGTACCGCCTCGCCGACACGGACGCCGACGCCATCCCCGACGCGGTCGAGCCCACGCTCGGCACGGACCCGGCACGGGCCGACACGGACGGCGACGGGCAGCCCGACGGTCAGGAGGTCCTGCTCCTCGGCACGGATCCGACGATACCGGACGGCTGCACGCCGAGCCCCGAGGTCTGCGATGCGCTGGACAACGACTGCGACGGCGAGGTGGACGAGGCGCTCGAGCAGGCGTGTTACCCCGGGCCGGCCAACACGCGGGGCGTCGGGCTCTGCCACGCGGGGACACAACTCTGCGGCGCCGGCGCGTGGGGCGCCTGCCAGGGCGCCGTGACCCCGGCGGCCTCGGACGCCACCTGCGACGCCCGCGACGAGGACTGCGACGGCGCCGTGGACGACAACTACGTGCGCCGCGTGACGCGCTGCGGCGTGGGCGCGTGCGCCGCGCTGGGCATGACCGCCTGCGTCGCCGGCCGGGTGCAGGACTCCTGCGCGCCCGGGGCGCCGGCGGTGGACGATGCGACCTGCAACGGCGTCGACGACGACTGCAACGGCGCCGTGGACGAGGAGGCGACGCCCACCCCCGTTCGCTGCGGGGCGGGCGCCTGCGCGGCCGAGGGCGAGGTCGTGTGCACGGCCGGCGCCCTGATCGACACCTGCCGGCCCGGCGTCGGGGCCGCCGACGACACCACGTGCGACGGGCTCGACGACGACTGCGATGGCTCGACCGACGAGGATTTCCGCGCGACGGCGACCGAGTGCGGCGCGGGCGCCTGCACGGCCGTCGGGACGACACGGTGCGTCGCGGGCGCGGTGGTGGACACCTGCCGGGCCGCGGCGGCGCACCCGGACGACGCGACCTGCGACGCCATCGACGACGACTGTGACGGCGCCCTGGACGAGGACTTCGCCGCCCAGGCGACGACCTGCGGCCGGGGCGTCTGCGCCGCCGCCGGACAGCGCACATGCGCGGCGGGCCGGGTGACCGACGACTGCCGCCCGGGCGCCCCCTCGGGGGACGACACCGCGTGCGATGGCCTCGACGACGACTGCGATGGCGTCGCCGACGACGGGTTCGTGCCGGTCCCGACCACCTGCGGCGAGGGCCTGTGTCGCGCGGCGGGCGAGATCGCCTGCGTGGACGGCCGCCGCGTCGAGGCGTGCTCGCCCCTGCCGGCCGCCGACATCACGGACACGCGCTGTGACGGCCAGGACGAGGACTGCGACGGGGCGGTGGACGACGACGTGCGCCCGGGCGAGTCGCGCTGCGGACTCGGCGTGTGTGAACGAACGGCGGAGACGCTCTGTGCAGACGGCGCGACGGTCGACCCCTGCATGCCGGGCCCCCCGACCGGCGCCGACGCGGACTGCAACGGGCTCGACGACGACTGCGACGGTGCGGCCGACGACGGCTTCGTGCCCGAGCGGACGACCTGCGGCCAGGGCGCATGCGCCCGTGAGGTCGTGGTGCGGTGCGAGGCCGGCGCCCGCGTCGGTGTGTGCCGGCCGGGCGAGCCCGCCGCGGACGACGCGACCTGTGACGGTGTCGACGATGACTGCGATGGCCGGGTCGACGAGGACTTCGCCCCGACGCCCGAGACCTGCGGTGTGGGGGCGTGCGCGAGCGTGGGACAGCTCGTCTGCGTCGGCGGCGCGACCGCGTCCACCTGCGTGCCCGACCCGCCGGCCGCGCGCGACGCGACGTGCGACGCCGTCGACGACGACTGCAACGGCCAGACCGACGAGGACTTCCTCGCGGCGCCGACCGCCTGCGGTGTGGGCGCGTGCGCCGACACGGGGGTCGAAGCCTGCCGCGAGGGCCGCGTGGTCGACACCTGCGCCCCGGGCGCGGCCGCCCCGAGCGACCCCACCTGCGACGCCGTGGACGACGACTGCGACGGCGCGACCGACGAGGACTTCGTCCCGACCGTGACCCGCTGCGGCGCCGGCGTTTGCGCCGCGACCGGCCAGTCGACGTGTGTCGCCGGACGCCGCGTCGAAGACTGCCGGGCCACCCCGCCATCGGTGCCCCGCGACCGCTCGTGCAATGGCCTCGACGACGACTGCGACGGCCAGACCGACGAGGACTACCGCGGCGCCTTCACCGCCTGCGGTGTGGGCGACTGCGCGGCGCGCGGCCTGATGGTGTGCCGCAACGGCGCCGAGTCGAACCTGTGCACGCCCGGCCGTCCGGCGGCCGCGGATGCGACCTGCGACGGCCGCGACAACGACTGCGACGGCGCCACGGACGAGGACTTCGTGCCCGCCCCGACGACCTGTGGCGTCGGCCCCTGCGGCGCGACCGGCCACAGCGCCTGCGTCGGTGGACGGCTCGCGGACGACTGCGCCCCCGGCGCGCCCCTCGGCGACGACACGACCTGTGACGCCGTGGACGACGACTGCGACGGCGTCGCGGACGACGCGTTCGTGGGCGCCGTGGTCGGCTGCGGGGCCGGCGCCTGCGCCGCCGAGGCCCGGGAGCAGTGTGTCGGCGGCGAGATCGTCTCCGCCTGCGCCCCGGGGGGCGGGGCCGCGGACGACACCACCTGCGACGGCGTCGACGACGACTGCGACGGCGAGACCGACGAGGACTTCGTCGCCATCGACATCACCTGTGGCCAGGGCGCCTGCGCGGCGACCGGTCAGCGGACCTGCGCGGGCGGCGCCCCCGTGGACAATTGCCGTCCAGCGGCGCCCACCGGCGACGACAGCGACTGCGATGGCGCGGACGACGACTGCGACGGGCAGGCCGACGACGCGTTCCTGGGCGCGCCACTCTCCTGCGGTGAGGGCGCCTGCCGGGCCGAGGGGCGCGAAGTCTGCGTCGGCGGCCAGGTCGTCGCCGACTGCACCGCCGGCGCTCCGGGCGGCGACGACGCCGACTGCGATGGGTTCGACGACGACTGCGACGGCGAGACCGACGAGGCGTTCGTGCCCGCGGCGTCGACCTGCGGCGTCGGCGCCTGCGCTCGCGCGGGGCTGCGGGTGTGCGACCACGGCGCGATCGTGGACGACTGTGCGGCTGGGGCTCCGGCGGCGGACGATGCGTCCTGCGACGGCGCGGACGACGACTGCGACGGCGACACCGACGAGGACTTCGCCCCCGCGCCCGTCGCCTGCGCGCCCGGGGCCTGCGCGGCCGAAGGCGTGCGGCGTTGCGTCGCAGGCGTCGTGGTCGACACCTGCGACCGGCCGAGCGCCGCCACCGACACGACCTGCGATGGCGTCGACGACGACTGCAACGGCCGCGTGGACGACGGTTTTGTCGGTGAGGCCATCGAGTGTGGTGTCGGTGTATGTGTGCGCGCCGGCCGGACACGCTGCGTCGCCGCCCGGCTCGAGCCGGCCTGCGTGCCCGGCGCGCCGGCGCCCGCCGACGCGCGCTGCGACGGGCTCGACGACGACTGCGACGGCGCGGTCGACGACGACGTGTCCCCCACCCCGACGCGCTGCGGCGTCGGCGCCTGTGCGGCCGCGGGGAGTCTGCGCTGCGACGCGGGCGCCGCGGTCGACACCTGCGTGCCCCGAGCGCCGAGGTCCGCGGACGACGCGACCTGCGACGGCATCGACGACGACTGCGATGGCGAGGCCGACGAGGACTTCGTCGGCGCCGAGGTGACCTGCGGTGTCGGGGCCTGCACAACCCTCGGCGAGACGCGCTGTGTCGCCGGGCGTGTGGTCGAGTCCTGCCGCGCCCCGGCCCCCGCGAGCCCCGTCGACACGACGTGCGATGGCGTCGACGACGACTGCGACGGTCGCGCCGACGACGACTTCGTGGGCGCCGCCACCCACTGTGGCGTGGGTGCCTGCCGCGCGGTCGGCCGGGAGCGCTGCGTCGCCGGCGTTCGCACCGAGGCCTGCCAGCCGGGGGCCCCCGCCGCCAGCGATGCCCTCTGCAACGGGCTGGACGACGACTGCGACGGACAGATCGACGAGGACTTCGCGCCCACCCCGAGCCGCTGCGGCGTCGGCGCGTGCGAGGCCCGCGGCGAGACGCGCTGCGCCGCCGGCCGGCAGGTGGACACCTGCGTCGCGGGACCGGCGGCCCCGCGCGACGCGACCTGCGACCGGGTCGACGACGACTGCGACGGCCGGGTGGACGACGACGTCGCCCCCGTCGCCGCGACCTGCGGCGAGGGCCTGTGCGCCGCCGAGGGTCAGCGCGTGTGCGAGCTCGGGCGGCTCGTCGAGCGCTGTCGACCGCTCGCGCCCGCCGCCGCGGACGACGACTGCGACGGCCGCGACCAGGACTGCGACGGCACCGCCGACGACGACTTCGTCCCCGGGACGATCCTCTGCGGCGAGGGCGCCTGCGGCGCCATGGGCACGCGGGACTGCGTCGCCGGCCGCTCCGTCGACAACTGCCGCCCCGGCGCCCCCGCGGCGGACGACCACACCTGCGATGCCCTCGACGACGACTGCGACGGCGAGGACGACGAGGACGCCCCCCGGGCGCCCTCCCGCTGCGGTGTGGGGGCCTGCGCCGCCACAGGTGAGGTGCGCTGTGTCGCAGGCGCGTTCGTCGACACGTGTTCACCGGGCGCGCCCGCGCCCGACGACACGACCTGCGACGACCGCGACGACGACTGTGACGGCGTCGTCGACGAGGACTGCGCGCCCGTGAAGGCCGACGCCGCGTACCCGCCCGCCCCGGACGCCGCCGTGCCGCCCCCGACGCCCGACGCGGCGGTCGCGCCGGCCGACGCCGGGACCGACGCCGAAGAGACCGCCGACGCCGGCGCTCCCACGGGGGACGCGAGCACCGCGCTCGACGCCTTCGCCGTGACGACGGTGCCCGACATGGAGGCGCCGCCGGAGCCCGAGAGCGACGCGTACCTGATCCCGGTGCCGGACATGCTCACGCTCGAGGTCGACGCGACGCCGCCCCCGGTCGTCAGCTGTGACTGCCGAGCCTCCGGTGGGGCCGGCGACCGGGCGGCCTGGGGCCTGCTGCTGCTCCTGCTCGGCGGTTTGCGCCGCCGGGTCAGCGCCCGAAGGGGATCGTCACCCCGAGCATGACCTTCTTCTCGCCGGGGTCGAAGGTCAGCACGATGGGCACGTTCTTGTACTGCACGCCGGCCTGGACGTACATGCCGCCCTGGAAGCGGCCCTCTTTGTCCCCACCGCGGTAGCCGACGCCGCCGATGGCGCGCCAGTCGGTGTTGAGCGGCTTGGCGCCCTGAAGGCCGACGTCCACGTTGCTCTTGCCCTGGGAGTCCCAGCCGGCCTTGGCGCTGAAGCGTGTCTCGATCTTGCCGAGGACGTCCTCGGCGGTGAAGTCGACGGCGTGTTTGTAACCGGGGTGCTGAGCGTCCCACTCGGCGTCGTACTTGAGCATGAAGCCGCGGAACTGCTTGGGATCGCGGTAGCCGAGATTGAAGCCGAAGTGGTCGAAGCGCCCCGCGTCCAGGTTGGCCTTGAGGTCCATCCCGGCCTTCCAGCCCTCGCTGTTGCTGTACGAGGCCGAGGCGCCCAGGCGGTTGATGCCCTCTTTCATCTCGTAGTCGAGCGCGGCCTTGAAGTCGCCCTCGGAGAAGGTCACGCCCAGGCCGTAGCTCTTTTGCGCGCCCGTGCTGGCGTTGGCGTTGACGCCGAAGTTGCTGCCGTTGACCGACGAGTTCTTGTACCGCATCGAGTCGGTCGAGCCCTGGGCGCCCTCGCTGTGCGTGACGCCCATGCTCTGCTTGTCGTCCACGTCGTAGTCCACCGACGTGCTGCTCGTCCCCTGGCCCTGCGCGTCGCGGCCCGACGAGGTCGACTGCCGCAGGCGGCCGTCCAGGTCCGTGCGGCTCAGCGTCAGGTTGAACGCCCGCGTGTCCGGGTTCCACGTGCCGTCGGCGGCGATGTTCTGCTTGTCGTCCCCGAGCTTGAAGCGGCCGTTGACGTCCGTCGTGCCGCCGCCCTGACCGTCCCGCGTCTGCGTCACGCCGCCGCCGAGCGAGGCGTCCCGCCCGTCGAGTTTGGTGGTCAGGCCCGTGTCGACCTTCAACGTGGACGTGCCATCCGGGTTCATCACGAACGTGCCGCGGGCGTTGCCCTTGGTGTCCGCGCCCATCTGGCCCTCGACGCCGGCCTCGAGGCTCGTCGTCGACTGCCCGTCGGTCGTGCTGTAGCTGGCCTTGCCATCGACCGTGGTCTGGCCGATCTGGCCCTTGGCCTGGCCTTCGACCGACGTGGTCGTCTTGCCGTCCGCGCCCTTGGTCACCTTGCCCGTGAGCGAGGCCGACAGGCCCTCGGCCTGGTACTCGACCGTGGCCGAGACCGCCTGGATGGCCAGCTTCTGGATGGGCCCGATGTCGATGGAGCCGCCCGCGCGGAAGCCGCGCCCGAGCTTGAACATCTTCTCGAGCTTGGGCGGGTCCATGTTGCTGAGGTAGGCCGCGACCGCGGCGCCGATGACCGCGGTGCCCAGGATCGCCGTGACCGTGCGCGGGTGCTCCTCGCTCCAGTCGGAGATGGCCTTGAAGATCTTCTGACCGGCGGGGCCCTCGAGCCACTTGTCCGCCAGGCGTTTCAGCTCCGGCGCCAGGGCGGTCATGATGCCGTTGAGGGCCTCGGCCTGCGACTTGTCGTCCTTGAAGGCCTTGTCGCCGAGTTTGCCGATCTCCTTGGCCAGGGCCTGCGTGCCCTGCTCGGCGTATTTGGGGAGCTGCGCCGGGTCGACGTGCTCCTTCACCAGGCCGAAGAGTTTGTCGCCGATGGCCTTGCCGAGCACGCTCTCCCAGTCGGCCTTGGCGGCCGCCTCGCGCTGCTCGTCCGCGGCCTTCGCCGCCGCCTTGGCCTCCTCGCCGGCTGCGCCCTGCTGCGCGCCGAGGAACTCCGCGGATTGACCCCGCGCGGCGGCCCCGCCATCGGGCACGCGGAAGCCCATGGAGGCGTCGGCGGCGGCACCGTTGGAGGACTGGGACTGGTGCTCTCTCTCGGTCTGCCGTGAATCGGGCATGGGGCCTCCAGCGCGTGGCGTGCGGGCGCGCCGATTCTAGGCCCCGCCGCGGCCGGGAGCAATGCGCGCGATGACATGCACGCGCGGTCTCTGGTACACGCGTCTGCATGCCCTCCCTTCGCGCGAGTGACGCCATGCGTTTGCTGAAACTGATCGGACTCTCGGGACTCTCCGCCGTGGCGCTCGTCGCCTGCGGCGGCGGCGGTGGCGGCTCGGCCGGCGG
>CAINDO010000547.1 GCA_903847385.1 uncultured Myxococcales bacterium | reverse complement strand
CGCGCCAATACGGACGCCGCGCTGAGCGCCACGGCCGACGCTGGCGCGGACGCCGCCCTGACCTGGCGCGAGCAGAGCAACGGGACCAGCGGAGGCTGTGCGCTCACCCCCCGGGCGCCCGTGTCCGCGCCGCTCGTCCTGGCGCTCGGGGCCCTCGCGGGACTCGGCCTGCGCCGCCGCCGCCCGCGCGGCTGACGATTCCCGGTGCACCCGACCGGGCCCCGGGGTAGCGTGCGCCCATGGAACCTGAGCCCAACGAAGACGAGCTCGACGCCGGCACGCGCCGCGCGTGGACGCTCCAGTTGCAGGCCGAACACCGCGCGATCCGCCAGCGGTACGACCTGCCGATGCCCAACGTATTCATCCTGCTCGGCGACGCCCGCAGCCAGTGGGGGAGCTGGAACCCCGGCACGCGGGTCCTGACGATCAGCCGCCATCTCATCCGTCGGTATCCGTGGACGATCGTGGTCGAGATCCTGAAACACGAGATGGCGCATCAGTACGTGACGGACGTGATGCGCCGCGTCGAGCGCCACGGGCCGGGGTTCCAGGAGGCCTGCCGGCGCCTGCGCGTGGCACCCTGGGCCGCCTCGGCCAGCGGGGAGCTCCCGCAGACCCCGCCCGATGGCACCGCGCCGGCGGAACCGCCGGACACGGAGGAGTACCGCCTGCTGCGCCGCGCCGAGAAGCTCCTGGCGCTGGCGGAGTCGGCCAACGAACACGAGGCGGCGCTGGCGATGCAGCGCGTGCGCGAGCTCTACGCTCGACACAATCTGGAACACATCCGGCGGCAGGCCGCGCGGGAGTATGTGAACTGTGTCATCTCGTTCAAGCGCAAGCGCGCCGATCTCGCCGACGCGCTGATCGGCGGCATCCTGATGGAACACTTCTTCGTGACCGCCGTCTTCGTGCGGACCTACGACGCCGAGGCGCTCACCGAGCACAAGGGGCTCGATGTGATGGGCCGTCGCGAGAACGTCGAGCTCGCCGAGTATGTGTATCACTTCCTGCGCCATCGGTCCGAGAGCCTGTGGCAGCGGCACCGCAAGGCAACGGGGGCGGCGGCGCGCGCGCGGTCGGACTTCATGCAGGGTCTGTTTCAGGGGTTCGGCGAGAAGCTCCGCACGCCCGTGCTCACACCCGAGGAGACCGCGCTGGTGCGCGCCAAGGACCCCGGCCTCGAGGCGTTCAAGCGCGACCACTACCCGCACCTGCGGGCGTCGACCCACGGCGGCGGTGGCCACGACGCCAACGCGTTCCACAGCGGCCACGCGCAAGGCAAGAGCCTCACCATCCACAAGGGTGTGCACGGCAACGCGGGCAATCGCGGGCGGCTCTTGGGGCGCGACGGCGGCTGAGCCCGCCGGGCGCGGTCGTCAGGCCTCGGCGTCCGGCGCGGCGTCCCGCAGGGCGCGACAGAAGTCCAGGCCCGTGGACAGACCGACCACGTGGCGACCCTGCAGCGCCAGGACCCGCCGGGCGCGCGTCGCCAGGGCCAGGGCGGCCGCGCGGTGAATCGGCGTGTCGTGCTGCAGACACAACAGCGCGGGGGACATGACCTGCTCGACCGGCGTCGCGGGCGAGACCACGCGGGCTTCGAGCGCCTCGCGCTGCGTGAACAGGCCCACGGGCCACTCGCCCTCCTGGACCACCAGGCCGCTCACGTGCGACTCGCGGAAGCGCTCGATGGCGGCGCCCACCGTCTCGTCGTACTGAATCGCGAGCACGGGCGCGCTCATGTAGGCGTCCAGGGGACCGGTGACCCGCGCGTCCACCAGGGCCTGCATCGCGTCCCGGGTGCCGAAAACGCCGACCACGCGGCCCTCGGAGAGCACGTACAACCGGTGGATGTGCTGGGCGACCATCTGCGCCGCGGCCTTGTGCGCGGCGGTCTCCGGCGAGGTCGAGACCAGGCTGCGGGTCATCACGTCCATGACCCGGGCGTCTTCCAGGTCCACCAGGACCGGGTCGGAGTCGTGGGTGTCGGCCAGCCGCAGCAAGTCCGTGCGCGACACCACACCCACCAGCTCGTCCCCGGGGCCCATGACCACCACGCTGGAGATGCCGTGGGTCTCGAAGACGCGGCGGGCTTCGTCGAGGGGCGCGTCGGCCGCGACCGTGACGACGGGGGCCTTCATGTACCGACCGACGCTGAGGGGAGGGGAGGACTTGGGGTCGAGCATGGGAGGACTCCGGACGGACGTTGCGGCGCACCCTAGCAGAGGCGTCGCCCGGGCACACTCGGGCGTTTCACTCGTTTGCGGGAGGTCATTCCCGGTCCCCGCGGCGGCGCGTAGGATGCGGCCATGGACAGGTTGATTTTCAACGCCGTGCGGGTCGAGGTCCTGCAGCGCGTGCCCCGCGGCACGCGGATTCTCGTCGGTGGCGGCGTCCAGCGGGCGGTGGTGTCCGGGCGCGCCTGCCCGGGGTGCGTCCGGCGGAGGGGGGCAGGTCGAGACGAACCGAGCCCCGACCCCGACGCGGCGACGGACGTCGGTGGCTTCGTGGCCGGCCCCCCGATGCGCGCCCCCGGGGCCACCGTGGCAAGCGCGGCGGGCGGGCCGTGACCGCGCCGACCCGACCCACGCTGCGCCTGGTGCTCGGCGATCAGCTCGACCCGCAGCACAGCTGGTACGAACACGTCCGGCCGGACGTCGTGTATGTGTTCCTCGAGGCCCGCAGCGAGACGGATTACGTGCGCCACCACGCCCAGAAGGTCCTGGGGATCTTCGCGGCCATGCGCGACTTCGCGCATTGGCTCGGAGGGCGCGGACACGGCGTCCGGTACGTCGGCATCGACCACCCGAGCAATCGGCAGGGGATCACCGCCAACCTGGACGCGCTCGTCGTTCACTACGACGCCGCCGCGGTCGAGTACCAGGCGCCGGACGAGTGGCGGGTCGACGAGGCCCTGCGCGCCTTCGCCGCCCGCTGCCCCGTGCCCGTGCGCTGTGTGGACACGGAACACTTCCTCACCGGGCGCGACGACACTCGGCGTCTGTTCGCCGGCAAGAAGCAGTGGCTGATGGAGACCTTCTACCGACAGCAACGGCGTCGTCATCGAGTCTTGATGACACCGGACGGCCAGCCCGAGGGGGGCCGGTGGAACTTCGACGTCGAGAACCGCAAGCCCTGGGCGGGCGGGCCCCCGGTCCCCGACGACACACGGGCGTCCCACGACCACACCGCGCTGTGGCAGCGGATCGTGGGCGCGGGCGTGGAGACCATGGGCGACCCCTGCGCAGACGCCTTCCGGTGGCTCCTGAATCGCGCCGAGGCCCTGCAGCAGCTCGAACACTTCGTCGAACACGGCTTGCCCCACTTCGGGAGCTTCCAGGATGCGCTGTCGAGCCGCAGCGGCCATCTGTTCCACTCGCTGCTGTCCTTCGCGCTCAACGTCAAGATGCTCCGCCCGCGCGAGGTCATCGATCGCGCCGAAGCGGCCTGGCGCGAGGGCCGGGCGCCGCTCCACGCCGTCGAAGGTTTCATTCGCCAGATCCTCGGCTGGCGCGAGTACGTGCGCGGGGTGTATTGGGCGCAGATGCCCGGATACACCCAGGTCAACCACCTGGGGCACGACCGCCCGCTGCCGCCGTGGTTCTGGACCGGCGACACACACATGGCCTGTGTCGGTGCCGCCATCCGACAGTCGCTGTCCGATGCCTATGCGCATCACATCCAGCGGCTCATGGTCATCGGCAACTTCGCCCTGCTCGCGGGCCTCGACCCCGAGGCGGTCCATCGCTGGTATCTGGGCATCTACATCGACGCCTTCGAGTGGGTCGAGGCGCCCAACACGCTGGGCATGAGCCAGTTCGCCGACGGCGGGCTGCTCGCGACCAAACCCTACGTGAGCAGCGCCGCCTACCTGGCGCGCATGGGCGACCACTGCACCGGCTGCGCCTACGACCCCAAGGTGCGCGTCGGCGAGCGCGCGTGCCCGTTCAACGCACTCTACTGGGACTTCTTCGACCGCCACCGAGAGCGCCTGCAGGGCAACCACCGCCTCGGCGTCGTCTACCACCAGCTCGGCCAGATGCCGGCAGAGGCGCTCGACGCCTTGCGGGTGCAGGCCGGGCGGATACGAGCGTCCCTCGACGAGACGTGACGCGGCCCATCGCGCGCCTTGCTTCGACACCCCGGAAACGATACGCAGCGCGCACGGAAATGAGGACCCCCTTGAACCTGCCCGAGCATCTCGCAACCCTGCCCCTGACCGAGCTGACCTTTCACCTGCGACCCCGCGCCCAAGGGCGGCTGCCGCGATTCCTGGGCCCCGCCCTGCGGGCCGGCCTCGGCGAGTCCCTGCGCCACACCGCCTGCCCCATGCAGTGCGGCGCCGGCGACATGACCAACACCCTGGCGTGCTCGCACGTGGGGCTCTGCCCGTATGCCGCCCTCTTCGAGCCGCCGGCGGGGCCGGGCGCCGCGGACGGGATGCGAAACTTCGTGCTCCTGGCGCCGCCCGTGGCCGCGGCCGGGTACACCGAGATCCCGCACGGGCGGACGCTCACCTTCGGCCTGCGGCTCTTCGGTCCCGCGTTGCGCAACGTGCCCGCGGTCATCGGCGCCGTGGCGCGCATGTGCCGCTCGGGCATCGGCCCATCGAGCTTCGAGGGGGAGCCCGAGTTCGAAGCGCGGGAGCGCATCGCCATCGACGCCGTGCGGCGGCTCGCCGTGCCCGTGCGGCCCACCGAGCGCGTCGAGGCCGACGCCCTCGTCGAGCGCCTCGTGGCCTGGGAGTGTGGGCGGATGCCCTTCGAGCTCGAGGCCGTCACCGACCCCAGCGGAGCCGACATCTGGACGCCCGGGCGTGCCGCCCCCGGCCAGCCCATCGTGTTCGCGCTCGGCGACGCCGACCCGCCGCCCGCCGCCGACCGCCTGCGGCTGCGCCTCGTCACCCCGCTGCGCCTGGAGTTCGGCAAGAAGCTCGAGCTTCATCCCACCGCCCGGACCCTCATCCGCGCCGCGCTGCTGCGCCTCGAGCACCTGTCCCAGTCCTACACCGGCCAGGGCCACGGCCTCGCCGTGCGCGAGCTCCTCGACGCCGCCGCCACCCTCGAGACCCGCGAGAAGGGCCTCGAGCCCGTCGAGAACCCGGACCGCTTCGATTCGAGCCACGCCGCCTCGGCCTCGATCGGCGGCGTCGTCGGCTACGTCGAGCTGCGCGGCGCCGCCCTGCGCGACCTCGCCTGGGCCATCCGCCTCGCCGAGATCGTGCACCTCGGCAGCGACACCGCCCTGGGCCTCGGCCGCGTGGAGATCGTGCCGGCGGAGTGAGGCTGCAGCGGCTTTCGGGGCCGCGGCGCTTCAAAGCCCAGAAACAAAAAATCCCGCGAAGCGTAACCTCGCGGGATCTTTGAGCTTTTCGAGTGCCCAGGGCCGGAATCGAACCAGCGACACGGGGATTTTCAGTCTGTGCCTTTGGACCTCGAAAAGTCGCGAAAATGGCTCTGCAGGCCGCGCTGCGCCTCGTCGGCCAAACGCGTCCGGGAGCGGAATCCGCGTCCAGAACCACAGTCCGCGTGATACTGGACGGGATACTTTTTGGGGGTGCGTTTCGGGTCGGTGACGACCGTCGGCACGCTTGACGCGAGGTCGCCGGATCGGGTTCGGTACCCCCCATGACGCTGAACTCCACCGAGCAGATCGAGCTTTACCTTCGCGAGGGCGTGGACGCGGACTGGACCGCCTTCGACGGGGGCTCGGCGCTCGAGGCCATGGAGGCCGCCACACGGGCGGCGCGGCTTGGGTTCAAGGGGTCCTCGGCGCGAGGCCCCGGGGCTCGGACGTCAACTGGTTGAAACCGATCCTGGGCCGGACCGAGGAAGCAGTGAGCAAGACCGCATCAATCGACATTTCTGCGCAGTTCGGCGGACGCGATTCTGCCGCGGCAGTCCTTCCACACTTCAAGGCGCTGAAGAGGGCCGCTGCAGAGACGCCCCTTGATGACTTTCCGTTCCCGAAGCTCGCTTACATTCTTCGGGTCGATGGCGACGTCAAGGCGTACGGCTTCCGAGGGCAGGGCAATTGCACCCATTCGTCATTGACAGGATCGCGCTGACGTAATCTAACGCTCGGGCTCGCGCCCAAATTTGCCCCGGCCGAGCGGAGGACCGCATGAATGGCCGTGATGAGCAGTTGGACCCCGTCTCCATCCTCG
>CAINDO010000546.1 GCA_903847385.1 uncultured Myxococcales bacterium | reverse complement strand
CTGCCCCAGCCCTCGGCGGCGCTGCGGGCCACGGCGGCCCCCGCGGCCGGCTCCCTGCCCCCGCTGCCCAAGCTGCCGCCCCGGAGCACTCCCGCCCCCACCGTGGCCGCCGATGTGTCGCGGGGGAGCAGCTTCGAGGCGACCATCGCCGCCCAGGCCCTCCGCCCCGACGCCGACGCCGAGGGCGACGCCAGCGTGGACGCCAGCGTGGACGCGCCGGCCACCGGGCCGCTGGACCCCTCCGCCTGGCAGCTGGGCGAGGAGAGCGCGCGCCCGGCGGAGGCCGATCCCGGCCGGGCGGTGATCGCCCGCAAGCTCAAGAAGGGCCGCCCGGAGTCCCCCAACCCGCCCGGGGTGAGCGCGCCGGAGGATCCCTGGCCGGACTTCGGCGATCCCGGCGCCGCGCGCGCGGTGGCGGCGCTGGTGCTGGCGGCGGACGCCGACGCGAAGGCCACCGCGGCCGCGACGCTGGCCGAGCACTACGAGCGGCTGTCCCAGATCGCCCACGAGGTGCGCGCCTGGCGGACGGTGCTGGCCTGGCGGGCCGGCGATCGCCCGGCCGAGGACCGCCTGGCCGCGCTCTATCCCAAGATCGCCGACCACGCCGCCCTGGCCGAGCTGCGCGCGCGGCAGGCCGAGCGGACCGGGGACGCCGAGCGCCGCGCCGCCCTGCGCCTGGAGGCCCTGCACCTGCACCTGGGCCCCCTGGCGGACCCCGTGGGCGCCATGGCCCAGTTCCGCGAGCTGCTGGCCGAGGGCCGGCTCCCCGTGGACACCGGCGAGGTGCTCTCCGGCGCGCTGGGGGCCGCCGGCGCGTTCGAGGCGCGGCAGGAGGTCCTCTCGGCCCTGCAGACCGTCTCGCCCACGCCGGCCCGCGGCGCGGAGCTCGGCCGCCTGCTGCTGCACCGCCTCAACCGGCCCGACGAGGCGCTGGTCCACCTGGAGGCCGCCGCCCGCGTGCTCCCCGAGGCCCAGGCCGACCTGGCCGTGTGCCGGGCCGCCCGCGGCGAGACGGAGATCGCCCTGCGCATGCTGGCCGAGGGCGCGCTGGAGCTCTCGGGCCGGCCCTCGGTCAAGCTGCATCTGGCGCGGCTGCTGGAGCGCCAGGGCGCCGAGCCCGACCGCGTCCGGCGCCTGTACCTGGACGCCCTGGAGGCCGGCGAGCGCGACCCGGAGTTCCTGGACACGCTGGAGCAGCTCGCCGTCGGCCAGAAGGACTGGCCGCTCCTGGCCCGCATCGTGGCCACGCAGCTCGCCGCGGCCGCGCCGGCCCGCACGGACGAGATCCGCGACCTGGCCGTGCGCCTGGGTCACCTGTACTACAAGCGCCTGGACCAGCCGTTGGACGCCGCCGCGGCGTTCCTGCGCGCCTGGCGCCTGCAGCCCTCGGATCTGAGCCTGTACCGCGTGATCGAGGGCATCCTGGCCCGCACGCCCTCGCCCTCGCTGCAGATCGAGCTCTACTCGGCGTTCCTGGATCTGGCGCGCACCACGGGCCGCGAGCGCATGGCCACCACGTTGAAGCTGGCCGGGCTGCTCGAGCAGGCGGGTCGGGTCGACGAGGCCTGCACCCGCCTCGAGGTCCTGCCCACGGCCCCCGAGGTCACGGCGACGCTGGAGCGCCTGTACCCGCAGGCCGAGCGCTGGTCGGCCCTGGCGGACCTGCTGCGCGCCCGCCTGGAGCACCACCCGGACAACCCGGCGCCGGTCCTGCGCCGCCTCGCGCAGACGCTGGAGACGGGCCTGCGCGACCTGCCCGGCGCCACGGACGCCTGGCGCGCCGTGCTCGAGGCCGAGCCCGAGGACCTGCCCACGGTGCGCGCGCTCTGCCGCCTGCTCGAGGCCCAGAAGCGCTGGCCCGAGCTCGTGGAGATGAGCGAGCGCGAGTACGGGCTGTGCACCGACCGCCGGCAGCAGGCCTACATCCTGTTCCGCATGGGCTCGCTGCAGGAGACGCAGCTCGGTCAGGCCGAGGCCGCCACGCGCAACTACAAGCGCGCGCTGGAGCACGATCCGCGCTGTTTCCCCGCCCTGCACGGCCTGCGTGAGCTGGCGGCCGCCGCGGGACAGTGGGTCACCGTCATCCAGTACCTCGCCCGCGAGGTGGACCTGTGGGAAGAGCCGCGCGAGCGGGCCAGCGTGCTCGCGCGCATCGGCGAGATCCACGAGACGCACCTGAACGACCCGGACGAGGCCCTGGGCCAGTACCGCCGCGCCGTGGGCATCTACCCGGCCTGCCTGCCCGCCCTGCGCGCCCTGGCGGACGACGCCGTGCGCCGCGAGGCCTGGGAAGAGGCCGCGCCGTACTTCCAGGTGCTCAGCAACCAGAACCTGGACAAGTGGCCCCGCACGCAGCGGGCCGAGGTCTTCGCCCGCCGCGGCCTGGTCGCCCTGCGCCTCGGCCGCACCATCGAGGCCACGGAGTGCCTCAAGATCACGCTGGAGCTCAACCCCGACCACCTGGACGCCCTCTCGCTCCTGGTCGAGGCCCACGCCCACGCCCGCAACGAGGCCGCGCGGGACGAGCTGATGGGCCGGCTGAGCGCCGTCGAGGCCGCCGCCGTGAAGGCCGGGGACACCGTGCGCCAGGCCCGCGTCGTCTGCCTGCGCGGCCGCGTGCTGGCGGACGAGTTCGCCTTCGAGGCCGCCGAGCAGTGTTTCGCCGAGGCCGCCCGCCTGTGCCCCCTGGACCTGGCGCTGCTGCGGCCCCTGGTCGAGCTGTACCTGGCCAACCGCCGCT
Source organism: uncultured Myxococcales bacterium (assembly GCA_903847385.1). Taxonomy (GTDB): domain Bacteria; phylum Myxococcota_A; class Bradymonadia; order UBA7976; family UBA1532; genus CAINDO01. The sequence goes on along the minus strand of CAINDO010000546.1, from coordinate 14,052 downwards.
GGGCCGAGGCCACGCGCGCCCTGCGCGTGTTCACGGATCGCGGCCCCACGGGCGGCCCGGACGCCCACGCGGCCGACCCTCAGATCGAAGCCCTGCTGTGGGAGGGCGACATCTGGTGCGACTTCGCGGTGGATCCCGGCCGCGCGCTGGAGTGTTACCGCCGCGTGCTGGCGCTGGACGACAGCCACCCGCCGGCCCTGTTCCGCATGGCGCAGTGCCAGTACCTGCAGGGTCGTTATGCGGACGCGCGGGAGTCCATGGCGCTCCTGCTCGCCGTGGCCGACGACACCCGCGCCCCGGCCAGCGCCCGCGCCGAGTACCGCTTCTACATGGGCCGCATCCACCAGGTCGGGCTGCAGGCCTCGGAGGCCGCGCTCGCGCACTACCGGGCCGCGCTCGAGCTGGATCCGCGCTGCGCCGCCGCCAGCCTGGCGCTGCTGCGGCTCTGGGAGAGCCAGGGCGACCGGGCCGCCGTGGATCGCCACCTGGCCGAGCACCCGGAGATCCTGACCCTGCCCGAGACCCCGGTGCGCGCCGCGGGCCTGCTGCTTGCCTACATCGCGCGCATCCGCCAGGACCGGGGCGATCGCGTCGGCGCCAAGGCCGTGCTCACGTCGCTGACGGCGCGCGAGGGCCCCACCACGCGGGACGCCCGCTTCGCCCTGGTGCGCCTCTCCCAGGGGCAGGCCAACCCCGCCGAGGCGACGGAGCAGCTGACGCGCATCCTCGACCGGGACATCTGCGACATCGAGGCCCTGCGCGCCCTGGGCGAGCTCGTGCAGCGCCACGGGGACGAAGAGCGCCTGTACCCGGTGCTCTCCACGCTGGAGCTGCTCAAGGCGCTCACCCCCGAAGAGGAGACGCGGTTCGTCGCCCTGCGGGACCGCGCGCGCAAAGCCCTGGAGCGCGGCGTGCGCCCCGTGCCGGACGCCCTGCTCACCGAGCACCTGCACCACCCGGCCTTCGAGAGCCCCATCGTGTCGGTGATCGGCCCGCTCGACCCCGCCCTGGCGCGGCAGTTCGGCGCGCGCGTGCTGCCCGGCCGCGTGCGCAAGGCGGACAAGCTGGTCTCGGCCGCCGAGCTCAAGCTCATCCAGTCGCTGTGCGGCTACAAGACCTTCGACCTGCTGCAGACGCCGGACATCGCCGAGGCCGTGGCGCTGATCCCCGGCGAGCGCCCCACGGTGCTCCTCGGCGAGGGCACGGGCGGCGCGGAGCTCGGCCCCCTGCACCGGCGCTTCGCCGTCACGCGGGCCGTGGCGCTCTCGCGGTACGGCCTCGCCCGGGTGCACGACATCGACACCGAGCGGGCCGTGGAGTTGCTGCGCGTGCTCGAGGGGCTCTTCACGCCCAGCGCGGACGGCAGCGAGCGCGAGCGCGAGCGCGAACTGCTGGACGCCGTGCCCAAGCGCGTGGCGGACCAGCTGCGGCCCGAGCTGGAGCGGCGCCGCCAGGGCACCCTGCCCGCCCTGTACACCGGCGAGTCGGCGCTCATCGGGGTGATGCGCACCGCCGACCGCTTCGGGTTCCTGGCCTGCGGCGAGCTGCGCCCGTGCGTGGAGCACCTGGCCCGCAGCGGCGGCGCGCTCGAAGTGCCCGCCGGGGGCGACCTGACCTGGGCCATCCGCGGGCGCTCGCGCCTGCAGGATCTGGTCAAGTACGCGCTGTCCGAGAACCACCACCTCTTGCGCCGGGCCATCGGCCTCGCCGTGTGAGCGGCCCGGGCGCCCGGGTCAGAACTCGACGGGCAGCAGCTGGAACGCGGGGTGGCCGTAGCGCGCGCCGCCCGTCCAGACCTCCAGGTTGTCCCGCAGCCGGACCTCGCCCGGGCTGTGCGTGTGCCCGCACAGGACCCGGATCCGGCGGTCGGGGTGGCGCGCCGCGGCCGCGAGCAGCACGTCCCCCACGGCCTTGCAGGTGAAGAACGGCATCCAGTCCGGGGCCGAGGGCGCGCCCTCGTGCCAGCACGCCTCGGCGAAGGGCGGCACGTGCGTGAGGACCAGGACCGAGGTGAACTCCGCGAGCGCGGCCTCCAGGCGGGGCGCGAGGCTCGCCGCCTCGGCGTCGCCCAGGGCCTTCAGGCGCGCGATCAGCCCCCAGTGGTCGAGCCCCTGCAGCTCGGCGATCAGCCGGAAGTCGTTCAGGCGCACCTCGCTGCGCAGGGCGTCCCCCAGGCGCGCGTCGCCCCAGCCGTCCACCCCCACGAGCCCCACCCCGGGCGCCAACGCCACCGCCGGCTGCGCCGACGCGTACACGAGCCCCGGGTGCGTCGCCGAGAGCCCCGCCGCCAGGGCCCGCACCGGCGGGATGGCGTCCCGGTAGAAGTCGTGGTTGCCGAGCACGAAGTACACGGGCGCGTCGATCTCCTCGGCCAGCCAGCCCAGGCAGGCCGCCAGGCTGCGCGATTCGGCCGTGTCGCCGGTGATCACGAAGGCCCGCGGGCGCGCCGTGTTCACGGCCCGGGCGAAGGTGCGACCGGCCTCCTCGTCCACGAAGTTCAAGTGCAGATCCGTGCTCCAGGCGAGGAGGTCCGACATGGCGACTGTGAACTCCCGACCGCGCGGCGTGGCGCGTGTCTTGCTGTGATCCCTCGGGCGCCCTCGAATCACCGCATTTCCGGAGTTTTAGCCATGAAAATTCGTCGTTCCGGGTCCCGTCCGTACAGTTTTTCGAGCCTCGTGCCCGTCGCCCTCGTGGGCGCGGCACTCCTGCTCTCGGCCGCCGGCTGCCAGGCCGATCCGGACGCGACGACCCACCATGGCCTGCCCGACGGCGGCCAGCGGCGCGACGCGCAACCCGGCGAGCCCGACGCCGAGGTCGACGCCGCGCCCGCGCCTGATCCGGATGCCTCACCGCCGCCCGAGCCGGACGCCGGCGGCTCCCCCGGCACCGACGCCGCCGACGACGCGGCCGCGCAGCCGCTCCCGGACGCCGCCGCCGACCTCGGCTTCCCGCCGACGTTCGACGCCGCGGTGCCCCCGGTGGGTGACGGCATCCGCGTGGCCATCGAGGTCTCCAACGACGTGCCCGAGTCCATCTTCGTCCAGGTGTCCGACGCGCTCGGCCAGCCCGCGTGGGTCCGCCTGGAGCACGAGGGCGTGGGGTACTTCCTGAACGAGCGCTGCGACGTGCCCCGCTGCGACGCGCCCGGCGAGGGTGTGTGCGGTGCGTCGGAGCCCCGCGTGCGGGACATCACCGGCGGCCTCTCCTTCGGCACGCACGCGCTGCTTTGGGACGGCGAGGTCAGCCGCCTGTCCGCCGACGGCGCCTGCGAGACGCGCGGCCCGGCCCCCGCCGGCGCCTGGAAGGCCACCCTGTGCTGGTCGCTCTCGGCGACCTTCACCGGCCCCGGCGACGCCACGGGCACGCGCCCGGGTGAGGTCGGCCCGACCGTGTGCAACGACGTGCCCTTCACGCTGCCCGGCGACACCGAGGTCCTCCTGCGTCTCTCGGGCGGCTGAGACGCGCCGGGCCGACAGCGAGGCCTTTTCCCGGCGGAGAAAACCGAGGACACTGGCGGCGTGCGTCCGCGTGCCCGGGCGCGCAGTGGAGTGTCCTTGGACCGCGTCCCCCTGCCTGCCGAACTGGATCTGCTGGTCCGGGCCGCCCCCGGCCCGACGCTCCTCGTCGATGCGTCCGGGGCCATCGCCGCGGTCAACGAGGCGGCGCTCGGGCTCTTCGACACGACGCTCGAGGCCCTGCTCGGCAAACACTTCGGCCTGCTTCTGCCCGAGGGCGTGCCCGACACGGGCGCCGCGCGTCGCTACGCCCAGCGCCCCGGCGGCGCCGCCTTCGCCGTTCAGGTCACGCAGTCCACCTTCACCGCCGCCGGTGCCGCCTGGCGCGCCATCGGCCTGACGGACGCCCGCGCGCTGGAGTTCACCGAGGGCCGCCTGCGCGAGCGCGAACGCCAGCTCGAACGCGCCGTGCGCCTCGCCCACCTCGCCACCTGGCGCTGGGACCACGCCGCCGCCCGCTTCGAGTTCTCGCCGGAGTTCTGCGCCCTGATCGGCGTCGGCCCCGAGGGCGCCTGCCCCACGCTGCGCGAGGCCATGCCGCTCGTCCACCCGGACGACCGCGCCGCCGTGATCGAGCGCATGCAGTCGGACTTCGCCACCGCCAGCGCCTTCGCCTTCGACATGCGCCTCGTCCGGCCGGACGCCGCGGTGCTCCACGTCCACTGCGACGGCGAGATCGACCTGGACCCCGGCGGCACCCCCGTCGGCGTGTTCGGCGTGGTGCAGCGCATCACGGGCCACGAGCTCGTGCAGCTCGTGCGGCGCTACTTCGACCTCGAGGCCGAGATCGCCGAGCGGCAGCTCATCGAGCAGGCCCTGCGCGCCGAGCGCGACCGCGCCCAGAGTTACCTGGACGTCGCCGGCGTGATGTTCATCGGCCTGGACGCCAACGGCCACGTGCAGTTGGCCAACGCCCGCGCCGCCGAGATCCTCGGCTGCCCCGTCGACGACATCGTCGGCAGCGACTGGTTCGGGCGCTTCCTGCCCGCCGAGCAGTCCGAGATCGTGCGCGTCGGGTTCCACCAGATCCTGAACGGGCAGGTCGAGGGCCTGGAGCGCTACGAGAACCCCGTGCGGCGCGCGGACGGCGAGGAGCGACTGATCGCCTGGCACAACGTGCTCCTGCGCGACGACATGGGCCGCGCCACGGGCACGCTGTCCTCGGGCGAGGACATCACCGACCGCCGCAACGCCGAGCTCTCGCTGCAGCGCAGCATGCAAGAGGTCCAGGCCGTGAACCGCGAGCTGGAGTCCTTCGCATATACGGTCTCCCACGACCTGCGCACGCCCCTGCGGACCATCCAGGGGTTCAGCCAGCTCCTGCTCAGCGACCACCACGAGACGCTGGACGCCGACGCCGCCCGCCTGCTGCACCGCATCGCGCAGAACGCCGAGCGGCTCAACGAGCTGACGGAGCACCTGCTCGCCCTCTCGCGGGTCGGCCGCGCCCAGATGTACGTGCGGCCCATCGACCTCGCCGCCGTGGCCCGCGAGGTCGTGGACATGCTCGCCGGCGCCCCGGGGGCCGAGCGCATCGAGTGGGTCATCCCCGAGACCCTGCCCGCCCGGGCGGACGCGGACCTCATCCGCGCCCTGCTCCAGAACCTCTGCGACAACGCCTGCAAGTTCACCCGCAACTCGCCCGCGCCCCGCGTCGAGTTCGGCCGCGACGCCGACGGGACCTACTTCGTGTGCGACAACGGCGTCGGCTTCGACATGACCTTCGCCGACAAACTCTTCCGCCCGTTCCAGCGCCTGCACGACCGCACCTTCGAGGGCAACGGCGTGGGCCTCGCGACGGTGGCGCGGGTCGTCGAGCGGCACGGCGGCCGCGTCTGGGCCGAGTCGCACCGCGGCGCCGGCGCCTGCTTCCGGTTCACCCTGGGCGAGTGATCACTCGGCGATGAACTGGAGCTGATCGCCGCAGGCCTCGGGCAGCGCGGCCTCCCGGTCGGCGAGGCAGACCTCCATGGCGTCCAGCCCGGGCAGGCAGTCCGCGTAGAAGCTCGCCTCGTCGCGGAGGCCGTCGGCGCTCTCGCAGCCGCCGTCGCCGTAGCTCGACTCGAACTGGCTCTCCAGGTCCGCCTCGAGCTCGTCCAGCGTCGCGTTCTGGTCGCAGGTGCGCTGCATCATCGCGGCGGCGTGGGACACGAAGTCGTGGCAGGCCTTCACGGCGGCCTCGGGCGTGCCCCCCAGCTCGGGCTGCGCCGCGTCGTCCTGGTGGTCCTTCGGACACCCGGCCAGCAGCAGCGCGAACAGCGGCGACACTCGAATCAGGCGCAGACGCGGCATGGGTCCTCCGGCCGTGTTCATACCCGACGCCGGCCATCCGGGCAAACCCGCAGGTTCACACGGCGTGGCGGCGGGGCGTGAACGTGGCGATGGGCTCGCTCTTGCCCTTCACCGTGACCGGCTCGGCGGCATCCCAGAGGTACGCGTCGCCGAGCCGCGCCCGGGTGGCCTCGGTCACCAGCACCGTGCGCCCATGCGTCTTGGTCAGCCCTTCGATGCGCGAAGCCGTGTTCACCGTGTCGCCGATGGCCGTGTACTCCAGGCGCCGCTCGGGCGCCCCGATGTTGCCCACGACCGCGGCGCCGGAGTGCACGCCCACCCCGATGCGCAGCGCCGGCAGACCCCGCGTGGCCCGCTCGGTGTTGTGCTCGGCGAGCACCCGCTCCATCTCCAGGGCGCACTCCACGGCGTGCCGCGGGTGCTCCGGATCGCGCAGCGGCGCCCCGAACCAGGCCATGATCCCGTCGCCGATGAACTTGTCCAGCGTGCCGCCGTTCTGGAAGATCACGTCCACCATCCGGGCGTGGTAGGCGTTGAGCATCGCCACCACCTCGGGCGCGCTCATCGTCTCCGACAGGGACGTGAAGTCGCGGATGTCGCTGAAGAGCACCGTCACGTCGAGCACCTCGGGCGTGCCGGTGCCCTCGGTGTCGCCGGCCAGGGCGTCCTCCTGCAGCCGCGCGGCCACGGCCGGCGAGAAGTAGCGGCCGAGCTTCTCGCGGCGCACCTCGGCCCGCGCCACGTGGTCGAGCAGGGCGCGCACCCGAGACAGCAGGTGGCTCGCGGTGGCCGCCAGCACGACCAGCGCCAAAGAGGCGATGAGGCGCGAGGTCGGCGGCAGGCCCGCCTCGCTCTGCAGCCACCACGTCGCCGCGATCGAGGCGACCGTGACCGCCGCCAGCACCCGCCGCTGCAGCGACAGCGTCGCGAACCCCAGCAGGATCGCGAATAGAACCGCCCCGAAGGTCGCCACCACCGCGGGCACCGTCGAGGTGTCCATCTGCGCGCGCTGCACGAGCGTGATCACCGGCACGTCCAGGACCGCCAGCGCGAACCCCGAGAGCGTCGCCGCGCGGTCGTGGCGCCGCGCCAGGCCGACCAGGAGCCCGCTGCCGGCGCAGTAGGCCAGAAGCAGGGGCATGCCCGAGCGCCAGTCCTCCAGGCCCACGATCCAGCCCAGCGTGCCCACGAGGAGCGTCATGGCCAGCACGGCGCCAAAGCGCGCGCGGGTGAGCCAGCGGGCGTCCCGCAGGCGCTCCGTCGTCAACTCCCGCTCGCGGATCTCCTGGGGCTGCATGCGGGAGGATCATGATGGGCCGCCGGAGACCTGACAAGGCGCCGATGATTTATTGCATCAAACTAAGCAATTGATATAAAAACCATCGCGACTAATCTTCACATCAACAAAATAAATACAAAGGACACGGCAAATGCCCATCATCGAAGCCGAGCATCGACTCCGCCGCTGGGGCGCGTGGGCCCTCCTGATGGTCGGCCTGCTGGGCCTCACCGCCCCCGAGAGCGGCCCCCCCAACCCGGACGCCGGCCCCATCAACCCCGGCGACGTCGCCTGGATGCTCACCGCCGCCTGCCTCGTGCTGCTGATGACGCCGGGGCTGTCGTTCTTCTATGGCGGCATGGTCAGCCGGCGCAGCGTGCTCTCGACCATGCTGCAGAGTTTCATCGCCATGGGCGTGATCTCGCTGCTTTGGGTCGTCGTCGGCTTCAGCCTGGCGTTCGGCGACAGCCTCGGCGGCTTCATCGGCGACCCGCGCACCTTCTACATGCTGCGGGACGTCGGCGTGCAGACGCACGCCACCCTCTCGCCGACCATCCCGCTGGTGCTCTTCGCGATCTTCCAGCTCAAGTTCGCCATCATCACGCCGGCTTTGATCACGGGCTCATTCGCCGAGCGCGTGCGCTTCTCGGCCTACGTGCTCTTCATGGTGCTCTTCGCCCTGCTGATCTACGCCCCCCTGGCCCACTGGACCTGGCACCCGGACGGTTTCCTGCGCAAGTGGGGCGTGCTGGACTTCGCCGGCGGCGCGGTGGTGCACATGAGCGCGGGCTTCGCCGCCCTGGCCGGCGCCATCGTGCTCGGGCCCCGCAAGAGCCACCGCGAGGGCGTCCACGTGGGGCCCACCCACATCCCTTACGTGCTCCTGGGCACGGGCATGCTCTGGTTCGGCTGGTTCGGCTTCAACGCCGGCTCGGCGCTGTCGGCCACGGGCGTCGCCGCCCAGGCGTTCCTCACCACGAACACCGCGTCGGCGGCCGCGATGCTGGCCTGGATCGTCTGCGACGGCATGCGCGGCCAGAAGCCCTCGGCGCTGGGGGCGTGCATCGGCGCGGTCGTCGGGCTCGTCGCCATCACGCCGGCGGCCGGATTCGTGTCCGTGGGCCACAGCATCGTCATCGGCCTCGTCGCCTCTGTCGTCAGCAACGTCGCCGTGGCCTTCAAGGCCCGCACCGGCATCGACGACACCCTGGACGTCTTCCCCTGCCACGGCCTCGGCGGCACGGTGGGCATGCTGCTCACCGCCGTCTTCGCCAACGACGTCGGCGCCGTGCACGGCAAGTTCGAGACCCTCGGTGTGCACCTGCTCGCCATGGTCATCGTCGCCGGCTACACCTTCGGCGGCAGCTGGCTGCTCTACAAGCTGGTCGGGTTCCTCATTCCACTGCGCGTCACGAGCGAGCAGGAGGCCATCGGCCTCGACCGCAGCCAGCACGGCGAGTCCTTCGACCCGGATCCGGCCGAGGCCGCGGCGGGCTGACGCTCGCGCCACGCGCGGCGCCCCGCGCGCCCCTGTGCTACGCTGGCGGGATGAACGCCGCGTACACGCTGACGCTCCCCGCCACGTTCGCCGATCTGGCCGCAAACCCGGACGACGCCCGCCTGGAGATCGTCGCCGGCGAGGTCGTCGAGAAGGAGTTGGCGACCTACGAGCACGGGGACTGCCAGGGGTTGATCATCTCCGAGACCAACCGCCGCTTCCGCCGCGGCGGGGACGGCCGCCCCGGCTGGTGGTTCGCCTCCGAGGTGCTCGTCGAGCTCTTCGACCACGAACTCTACATCCCGGACGTGGCGGGCTGGCGACGCGACCGCCACCCGGAGCGGCCCTCGGGCCGGCCCGTGCGTGCCCGTCCGGACTGGGTCTGCGAGATCCTCTCGCCCTCGACCGCGAACCGCGACCTGGGTGTCAAACGCGCCGCCTACGCCGCCGCCGGCGTCGAGCACTTGTGGTTCGTCAACCTCGAGCACCAGACATTGACTGCCCTGCGCCTCGGGAGCGAGGGCTACGTGTTGGTCTACACGACCGGCCCCGACCGCGAGGCGCGCGTCCCGCCCTTCGACCACGAGCCCATCGACGTCGCGCAGTTCTTCGGCCTCGAGCCCGAGGAGACGCCGCCGCCCGCGGGCGCGTGAGGCCATGGCCTACCGCGAGACCTTCACCAAGGGCGCCCTGACCGTCGACGCCGAGGCCTACGATGTCGACCTCTTCGGCATGGACGACGGCCAGAACCCGGATCCGGACGCGACCTTCCGGTTCCTGTTCCAGCTCGGCCAGGGCTTCATGATCTACCGGTACGTGCTCTGCGCAATGCAGCCGGGCGACGCGCGCTGGTTCCACACCTTCTGGACCAAGGACTGCGCGGTGTTCGAGGTGGACGAAGAGGAGCACGGCCCGCCGGCTCGCGTGCGGGCCACCGGCATGAAGCTGCCGCGGCTCTACGAGACCTTTCGCCTGGCGGCGCCGGGCGCCCCACCGCGCGACTTCATGGTGCTCTCGCTGACCTTCGAGGCCGACTTCGACGGCGACGCCGGGCCGCTCGGTGTGCGCTTCGAGCTGGCCGACCCCCACGACGCCCCCGCCGCGCTCACCTGGTCCGTCGCCGACCGTTGGCAGCTCGAGGAGGGCGGTGTGCGCCGCGCCCTGGAGCCGCCCGAGCGCGTGACGTTCGTGGAGCCGTTCTGATGGGCGCGCGCGCGTGCCTGCTCCTGGCCGCGCTGCTGTGCCTCGGTGGCGTCCAGGTCGCCCGGGCCGAGACACCGCCGCCGGAACCGGCGACGGCCGAGGTCGATCCCGCGGAGACCGCAGCGCTCGCGGCGGTCGCGAAGGCCCAGGCCAGGCTCGCCAAACTCGAGCGCACGCTGGCCTCGGCCGCAGCGCGCCTGCAGGCCGAGATCGCCCGCGTCCGCAAGCGCGACGCCCTCCGCAAGGGCCTGCCGCCCCCGCAGCCGGGCCACTCCGAGGGCGAGCAGCTCGAAGAGTCGCTGATGAACGACATGGTCTCGACCCCGGCGGTCCGGCGCCTGCGCAGGGCGGCCAGAGCGGCGGAGTGGGCCGTGGTGCTCGCGCAGACCGACCTGTCGAACGCCGTCGCCGAGCTCGAACGCATCCGGGCCGCCCACCGAGACGCCCCGGACGTTACCGTTCCGCCACATCCAGACGCCCCGCCGTGACCGGTTCCCCACCGGTCACCGCCGAAACCCGCGCGCCGGCGCCCCCGGCCGACTGGCACGCTTCCTGCTCATGGATCGGCCCTGGAGGTGACCCCATGAGCTTCGTGTACCTGCTCCTGCCCGTCGGACTCGGATTCGGTCTCGGCGCCGTCGCCGTGCTGCGCAACGCCCTGAACTCCGACGAGCCCTGATCGGGCGCGCGGCGCCTCTGGCCCCCGGCCCTGCGCTTCTGCTACGCAGGCGCCCATGCCGCCCGCGACTTCTTCGAATTCTCCGCAACTTCGGCGCACCTTCGCCGCGCCCGCCGACTTTCTCGCCGCCTACGAGGCCGAGATCGCCCGCGGCGGCCTCTGGTTGCCCGGCGCCGAGCCGCCGCCCGGCGCGCACACGGCCCTGGCCCCCGTGCAGGTCGCCGTCGAGGTCCGGGGTCAGCCGCCCATCGTGGTCGACGCCCGGGTGGCCACCATCGCGCCCGGGCACGGCCTGGCGCTCGTCTTCGACGCCGAGCCGCCCGCGCTGACCCAGCTCGCGGAGCGCCTGCGGGCGGGCCCGGCCACCCCGCCCGCCCCCGCCGGCCAGGGCAATCTCGCCGATCGCCTGCGCCGCCTGACCGTGCCCGAAAAAGTCGCGCTGGCCCTGGTGGCCGACCGCGAGGAGCGCTTCGCCCTGCTGCGCGACCCCAACAAGACCGTGCACCTGTACGTGCTCAAGAACCCGCGCATCGGCCTGGACGAGGTCCAGTACGCCATCAAGAGCCCCACGATCTCTCCGGACGCCCTGAAATTCGTCTCGGAGCACCGCGAGTGGGGCAACGACGCCAACGTGCGCCTGAGCCTGGTCCGCAATCCCCGCACGCCCACCAGCATCGCCCTGCGCGTGCTGGAGCTGCTGCCCGAGCGCGAGATCCGGAACTTCGCCAAGGGCAACGGCCGCCCGGAGGTCGTTCAGGCCGCGCGCCGCAAGGTCACGCAGTAGGGGCCGGCAGCCGCTCCTCGATCATCCGCCACAGCGACTCCACGGTCAGCCGCCGGAACAGCGTGGCGGCCGTCAGGGGCGTGTCCGGGCCGATCACCAGGTCGGGCACCCAGCCGCGCACCTTCTCGACGACCTCCGGCGGGATGGCGCCCTCCATCTTGGCCAGCGACGCCAGCTCGTCCTCGAGGATCTTCACCCCGAACTCCTTCTCGAAGACGAACATCAGGTCCACGAAGTCGAGCGAGTCGGCGCCGAGCTCGTCGATGAGCAGGCTCTCGGCGGTGATGTCGGCCAGCGGCACGGCGAGCCGGTCGGAAAGAGCGGCGCAGATGCGCTCGAGGGCGGCCTCGCGTGTGATGGGGGTCATGGCGACATCTCCTCGAAGCGGGTGAAGACGAGCGACGCGTTGTGGCCGCCGAAGCCGAAGCTGCTCTTGAGCACGGTGCGGTGGGCGGCCGCGCGCGCGCTCCCCGTCACGTGATCGAGCGCGCAGGCCGGGTCGAGCGCGTCCAGGTTCAGCGTGGGGTGCAGCGCGCCCCGCTGCAGGCCCAGGATCACGCCGATGCTCTCCACGGGCCCGGCGGCGGCGATCAGGTGGCCGATGAGCGACTTCGTGGCGTTCACCGGCACGCTCGGCCAGCGGTCGCCGAGCAGCGCGCGCACGGCGGCGGCCTCGATGCGGTCGTTCTTGGGCGTGGCGGTGCCGTGGGCGTTCACGGCGTCCACGTCCTCGGGGCGCAGGCCCGCGTCCGCCAGGGCGTTGCGCATGGCCGCCAGCGCGCCGCGGCCCTCCGGGTGGGGCTCGCTGATGCCGTGCGCGTCCAGCGACCGGCCGTAGCCCCGGATCTCGGCGTGAATCCGCGCGCCGCGGGCCCGCGCGCTCTCCAGCGACTCCAGCACGAGCATGCCCGCGCCCTCGCCGAGCAGGAAACCGTCCCGCGCCTCGTCGAAGGGCCGCGAGGCCGCCGCCGGCCGCTCGTTCTGCACGGTCATCGCCTGGATCTTGCTGAAACCGCCCACGCCGAGCGGGTTGATCATCGAGTCCGCGCCGCCGGCCAGGATGAGCCGCGCGTCCCCCCGCCGGATGCGCCGGAACGCCGCCCCGAGCGCGTCCGTGCCCGCGGCGCAGGCCGACAGATGCAGCGCCGGCGCGCCGCGCAGATCGTAGCGCGCCGACAGATGCGCCGCGCACAGATCCGAGGGCGTCTGCAGGGTCGTCATTCGCGCCGCCGGCGCGGTCGGGAGCACGAAACCGGGCTCGCGCCGGGCGCGCATGTCGTCGAGCGAGAACAGCTCCAGGCCGATGCCCAGCGACAACGCCGCGTCCGCCCCGCCGGCGGGCAGCCCCGCGTCCGCCATGGCCTCGGCGGCGGCGCGCTCGGCGAAGGCGAGCTTGCGATCGCGACAGGGCAGGTCCGCCATCGCCAGCTTCACCTCGGCCGCGACGCGCGTGCGCAGCCGCGCCGGGTCGAACAGCGTGATCGGCCCCGCGCCGGAGACACCGGCGAACAGCGCGGCGCCGAACGACGCGACGTCGAGCCCGATGGGCGTGACGCAGCCGAGGCCGGTGATCACGACGCGGTTGGGCGCGCGCATCAGGGGTGTCATGGCTCCGCCCCCCCGCCCGCGCCCCACACGCTCCGTCCGTCGAACCCGTCCGCCGTGCGGCACCGATGCTCGAAGGCCGCGCCGGGGGCGGCGATCAGGGCCTCGGCGACGGCGAGCGGGAGGGCGGCGGCGTGTTCGGCGGCGGTGTCCCGCGGGCTCGAAGCCGCCCCCGTCGCGAAGGGCGACACGGGCGCGTACTCGCACGCCATCGACACGCCGAGGGCCCGCATTCGCGCCCCCCGTGCGGTCGCGCGCTCGACGCGCTCGATCACGAGCACCGCCGCCGCGTCGAAGAGCGCCTCGGGCCCCGTGGGCGGTGTGAGCCGCGCGAAGTGCGCCTCGACCAGGAAGTTGCGCTGATGGGCCACGCCGCCGACCAGCGCGACGTCGATCTCGCCTTCGGACAGGGCCGCGAGGGCTTCGGAGAGGGCCGTGTAGCTCTGTTCCACGCCCGGATAGCCCACGAAGTAGGGTCCCTGCACGTCGAAGTTCGCCGACACGTGATAGGCGGGCATGTTGGGCAAACAGCGGAACGTGAGCAGCGGGCTCACGGCGTCCATGCCCGCGGTCGAGAACCGCTGCATGTCCAGCGCGCCGTCCGCGCCCAGGGACGCGTCGAGCAGCGCGTCCACGTCCCCCTGCTCGAAGGGGATGTGCCCGACCACGAAGAACACACCGGCGCGGGGCCCCAGGTCCACGCCGCCGAGGCCGGCGTCCGCCAGCGCGCGCCCCGCCGCCACGACCGCCAGCTCGTCCTGCAGGCCCATGAACTTGCGCGTCTTGGGCGACTTGAGCAGCGGCCGCGGGTCCACGGGGCCCTCGACCGCCGGCCGGCACAGGCCCACGCCCGTGACGGCGAACTCGGCCCGCGCGACGCCGCTCATGGCTCCGCCCCCCCGCCGGCTGCGCCGGTCGGCCCCCGCCCTGCGGGCTCAATCGCTTCGCCGGCTGATGCCGGCCCCCGCCCTGCGGGCTCAATCGCTTCGCCGGCTGATGCCGGCTCGCGCCCTGCGTGCTCAATCGCTTCGCCGGCTGATGCCGGCTCGCGCCCTGCGTGCTCAATCGCTTCGCCGGCTGATGCCGGCCCCCGCCCTGCGGGCTCAATCGCTTCGCCGGCTGATGCCGGCCCCCGCCCTGCGTGCTCAATCGCTTCGCCGGCTGATGCCGGCCCCCGCCCTGCGGGCTCAATCG